>DASYVB010000001.1:0-4366 GCA_036000525.1 Nitrospiraceae bacterium
GTGGATTGAGGACCACCAGCCGACAGGGGCCGGATGACACGATCTTCTGTCCTTCGATTGCCACCCCTTCTTGTAGCCCTTGAGAATTCAATGACTGCTGCAGTCGTCGATAGAACAGTTCTTCGCGGGTTTCTCCCGACCCCCAGTAGTTCTTCACGAGAAAATGTCTGACCACCCAGGCGAGGCCTCCGACATGATCAAGTTGAGGATGCGTGCCAATCACCTGGTCGATGGTGCGAATCCCCCGGTTCCAGAGAAACGGAGCCACTACCCCACGGCCCATGTCGAATCGCTCATACGTCGCCCCTCCGTCGATCAACACCACCTGTCCATCAGGCAGCTCCACGACCGCGCTATCACCTTGCCCGACGTCCAGAAACGTGACTCGGAAGTGATCCCCATCAAGGAACATCCGTGGGGACCAAGCCCACCACAGCAATACCAATAGTAATCCGGCCCCTGCTGCCAACCGGAACACCGCGTTGCCCACTCGCTGCCACAGCAATACGAGACAGCCATAAAACAACAACATGGTGAGAACCGAAGGGGCCGCGACATGCCATTCCCCTCCCGGTAGCATCGACACCAGACGGATCGCAGCCACAAAGTGTTCGAGGAGCCACTGATTCAGCGAAGCCAGAGGCAGCATGGTTCCTCCAACCAGGATCTGCCAGATTCCGGTACCAAGCCCAATCGGAACCAGCAGAACCCCCACCACGGGAACGGCCACCACATTAGTGAAAAGACCAAGCCAGGGCAATTGATTGAAATAGTACGCAACAAGAGGAATGGTCACCACTGTTACCACCCCGCTCAGGACCACAGAGTCTCTCCCCCATCGAACGCAGGTTCTCAGGAACGAAGGCTCGTTCGGCAGCTCCTCCACTTCAGCTGCGGACGGCCAGGAGAGCCACCCGGCAATGGCGATGACGGACAAAAAGGAGAGCTGAAAGGAGATATCGAACAGCGCCTGAGGATCGTGCAGCAAAATCCCCACCGCGGCGGCAGAGAGGGCATGGAACAGACGGCGCTCCTGCCCGAGCCAGATCGCACTCAGCCCCACAGTCACCATCAGCAACGACCGCATCGTAGCCAGTTCCGCCCCAGCCAGGCAGGCGTAGCCTGCGACAGGAAGGATCGTACAAACAGCGGCAATGCGTGTTGGCGTGATTCTCCGAGACAGTGCAAGAAGCCAATCCGCAGGCAACAGAATCATCGCCCATCTGACGACCGCGAAAATGAGCAGCGCGACGAGACCCAAGTGGCTCCCTGAAATAGAAAGGAGATGGACCGTTCCGGTCACCATGAACTGATCACGCAGATCTGGATCCAAATACCCACGATCACCAATGATGATGCCCGCATAGAGCCCCAGTGCAGGCTGGGGAAGGGTTTGCAGCGCGGCGAGACGGATACTGCCCCTCCACCGATCGAATTGATTCCAGATCGCCCACCAGACTTGCGCACGCCCAGACTCAAGAAACTGCACCGCCTCGGCTCCAGTCACCGTGGCAATCGCATCAATCCCTTGCCGCTCAAGATAGACCGCATAGTCGAATCCACCAGGATTCAATGACCCGCTGGGACGGCGCATCACCGCCCGAAAGCCGACCCGATCGCCTTGGAAAAATATTCGCTCCGGTGTGCGCCAGGTCAGACGAACACGTCTGGTCACTCCCGTCGCATCAATTGGATCATCTGACCTGATGATCATGACCAGTCGATCTGGCGCCTGTTGCACTGGTGCCACGATACGACCGGTCACCTCGATCGCCGTATCGGACGAGTGCTCGTCCATTGGGTCATGGGCAGCCAGGTTGACAGCCACCGCCCAATGGACGACTCCCACTAAGAGGGCTCCGTAGAGCCAACTCGCCTGGCGGACGGAGAACCGATTGAGTCGTTCGAGGACGAAGGTACCGAGCGCAGTAAGGAGGAGTAGGAACGAGATGGACAGGGGGAAATAGGGAATCTGTGATCCGACGAGGAGCCCAGCGATGAAGGCAACGGTGAGGGACGGCAGCATGAGCCTCCCTCAATGGGGGGCGACAACCCTAACCCAGATGAGTTTTGACGACGTCGACAAGATGATTGGCCACTTCGCGAATCGTATCATCGCACTCACCCTCGACCATCACCCGCAAGAGCGGTTCGGTCCCGGAGTAGCGCACCAACACGCGTCCGCTGCCGTTGAGACGCTCTTCACTTTCATGGATCGCGCGTTGCAGTTCTGGGACTGTGTCGAGATTCGGTTTCTTTGTCACGTTCACGTTGAGCAATACTTGTGGCACCGCCGTCATGGCTTGGGCCAACTCGGACAAGGGCTTCTCCATGCGCTTCATCAGCGACAAGACTTGCAATGCCGAAATCAAACCATCCCCGGTCGTATTATGATCCAGGAAAATGAAATGACCAGACTGCTCTCCTCCGAAGTTATAACCCTCGGCCGACATCCGCTCGAGCAGATATCTGTCACCGACGGCAGTCCGCGCGAGGGCGATACCCGCTTTCGTCATGGCAAGCTCCAATCCAAAGTTGCTCATGACAGTCCCCACCACTGTCTGCTTAGCCAATCGCCCCTGGCGATGGAGATCGAGCGCCAACATTGCCATAATATGATCGCCGTTCACGACGCGTCCCTGTTCGCAGACGAAGATGGCGCGATCGGCGTCCCCATCCAGCGCCACTCCGAGATGGGCCACCTGCTCGCGAACCGCCTTCTGCAACAGTTCGGGGTGGACCGCACCACAGCCTGCATTGATATTCATGCCGTCCGGCTTATTGCCGATCACTTCGACCTTCGCCCCGAGTTCGCGCAACACCGTTGGCGCGACTTTATAGGCTGCGCCGTTGGCACAATCGACCACCACGTTGAGCCCCTGGAAGTCCAGCTCCTTCGGGAGAGACCGTTTGACGAACTCGATATACCGCCCCTCGGCATCGTCGATTCGAAAGGCTTTCCCGATGGCATCAGCCGTCGGCCGTAAATGGGCAATCTCGTTCGAGACGATGAGGCTCTCAATGCGAGCTTCCAGCTCATCGGGCAGCTTGAAACCATCGTTGGAAAAAAACTTGATGCCGTTATCCTGGTAGGGATTGTGCGAGGCCGAGATCATCACCCCCGCATCGGCACGGAGGCTCCTCGTCAAGAATGCAATCGCCGGCGTCGGCAGCGGACCGACCAGCAACACATCAACACCCATCGAACAAATCCCGGAGGTCAACGCCGATTCCAACATATAGCCGGAGATGCGGGTGTCCTTGCCGATCACGATCTGATGGCGTCCAGCTCGGCGCATAAACAAATGTGCAGCAGCTCGCCCCAGCTGCATCGCCATTTCGCTGGTCATTGGATCTAGATTGGCAACCCCTCGGACCCCATCGGTACCGAACAATTTACGCATGTTGTGCTTTCATGGAATCGGTTGTCTGTCGATTAATCGCCGCTGTTACCTGGACCACATCTTTCATGGCCCTCACGTCGTGGACACGAAGAATTCCAGCCCCACGATCCACTGCCATCGCCACCGCCGCCGCCGTACCCCACTGACGTTCCTGAAGCGGGCGATCCATGAGCTGCCCAAGGAACGCCTTCTGTGACACACCGACCAGCAATGGACACTCAAACTGCTCGAAACGGCGCAATTGGGCTAACAGCGTAAGGTTATGTGCCAGCAGCTTACCAAATCCGATACCTGGATCAAGTATGATTTGTCTTCGTACAATGCCATGTGCCATCGCGAAACGGATTCGTTCCTCGAAAAAATCGGAGATCTCGCCGACCACATCGTCGTAGCGGGGGGCCTGCTGCATTGTACGCGGCGTACCGTGCATATGCATCAGGACGATTCCGGCTCTCGTTCGGGCGACCACATCGACCATGGCGGGGTCGCCTCGTAAAGCGGTGACATCGTTCACTAGAACCGCCCCTGCATCGAGGGCCGCACGTGCTACAGCAGCCTTTGAGGTATCGATGGAGATTGGAACGGTAACAGCTTTTGCAACTGCGGTCACAACGGGAATTGCACGACGACGCTCTTCTGCCTCATTCACGACATCGGCACCGGGGCGCGTCGACTCTGCGCCGACATCCAACAGATCCGCCCCTTCTTCTACCAACTGAATGGCATGGGCCACGGCGGATTCTGCATCCAAATAGCGGCCACCGTCGAAGAACGAATCCGGCGTCACGTTCACGACGCCCATAAGTAACGGTCGGTCGGGGAATTCGATCAGCCGATCTTTCGCCTGTCGTGTCAATGCCTTCAGTTCTAACACCAAACCACGGGCCTCCGTATAAGGAATCCGGCACGCTACGAACTGTCATGAATAATGCTGGCTAAAACCGCCACCTATCGTGGCCGTA
>DASYVB010000002.1:0-5147 GCA_036000525.1 Nitrospiraceae bacterium
TGAAACTGGCCATGAAGGCCCGCGACCAATTGCGGATGGACGTGATTCGCATGATCAAGGCCGCCGTGATGAACAGGGAAATGGAGATCAAGAAGGATCTCGACGATGCCGAAATGAGCCGCGTGATGACGACCATGATCAAGCAACGCCGGGAATCGGTCGAGCAATTTGAAAAAGGTAACCGAGCAGAACTCGCCGCAAAAGAACGGCAGGAAATTACCATTCTCGAATCCTATCTCCCTCAAGCCCTCTCTCCCGAGCAGCTTTCCACCATCGTGGACGCGGTCATTCAGGAAACCGGCGTTCGATCTCTGAAAGAGATGGGCGTGGTGATGAAAGCCGTGATGGTCCATGTGGCCGGCCAACCGGTAGACGGCAAGCAGATCAGCGATCTCGTCCGCGCCAAACTCAAGTAGCCAATCGGCACCTGCTATACTGAAAGGTGATTGCTCGCACCGCATGCGTGAGCGCCTGGCAGGAATCGGCATGGGCATTCTTATCGTCGACGACTCTCCAGACCAACAGGTACTCCTTCGCGCAATCCTTGGGAAGGCCGGCCATACGGATCTCCTGAGCGCCGATTCGGCAAAGACTGCGTTCCCCATGCTCGACATGGACGGCCAGGAGTCACCCACCCAGATCGACTTGATTCTGATGGACATCCTTATGCCGGAGCTGGATGGAGTCGAAGCCTGTCGTCAGATCAAGAGCCGTCCACATCTTTGCGATATTCCCATCATCATGGTCACGGCGAAAAGCGATCTCTCTAATCTCCAAGCCGCCTTTGCGGCGGGAGCGAATGATTACATCACCAAACCGGTGAATAGTGTAGAACTTCTGGCACGCGCCTCCTCCGCGCTGGCGTTGAAAAAGGAAATGGACTGCCGCAAGGCGCGCGAAGGGGAGCTCCGTCGCAGCAATGATGCGCTGCAGAAAGCCCTGCGGGATGTCAAAGTTCTCAGAGGACTCATCCCCATCTGCGCATCCTGTAAAAAGATCCGTAATGACGGCGGATTTTGGCAGCAGTTGGAGGAATATATCGGCGAACATTCCGAGGCCGAATTCAGCCACGGTCTCTGTCAGCCCTGCGTCAAAAAGCTTTATCCTGGAGTTTCCCAGGACTAACTGCTACGATTTCGCAGGCACGCCACTCGTATTCACTGGAGTCAAAGCGCATGGGCATCTTGATCGTTGATGATTCGGCGGACGACCGCCTCTTGCTTCAGTCGATCCTTTCGGCTGCCGGCTACGACGATCTCCTGGTCGCCGACTCGGCCGCCGCCGCATTCCGTTTGCTTGGACTCGATGATGGGAAGCACGGCGCCGCCACTCGAGTCGACCTGATCCTCATGGACATCGTCATGTCGGAGATGAGCGGCATCGAAGCCTGCCGCCAGATCAAGGCGGTCGAACGATTCCGTGACACGCCCATCATGATGGTCACCGTGAAGACCGATCCCGTCGATCTCCAACTCGCCTTTGCCGCAGGCGCGCTCGACTACATCGGGAAACCCATCAACAAGATCGAGCTCTTGACTCGCGTCCGGTCGGTCTTGCGGCTGGTCCACGAAATCGACCGGCGGCGGGCCCGGGAGCAGGAACTCCTTGAGGTCATGCGTCAACTCCAGGAAGCGAACCAGATGCTGCTTCGCCTGTCCAGTCTTGACGGCCTCACCGGCATTACCAACCGACGGCAATTTGACGACTTCTTGGACCAGGAATGGCGCCGTGCCGTTCGCGAATTGACGCCGCTCTCTCTGATCATGCTCGACATCGATCGTTTCAAATCCTACAACGATACCCTCGGCCATACGTCGGGCGACGAATGCCTCCGGCAGGTTGCCGCCGCTATCTCGAGAGCCGTCAATAGACCAGGAGACCTCGTCGCTCGGTACGGCGGCGACGAATTCGTGGTCGTCCTTCCCGGCACCCGTACGGATGGAGCGGCACAGGTGGCGGAATCGCTTCGGCAACGAATTGAGGCCCTCGGTATTACACACTCCGATGGTGACTGCACCACCATCAGCGCGGGCTTCGCCAGTATGATCCCCAGCCGGAACAGCTCCCCCACCGATTTGATCAAGGCGGCGGATCAAGCGCTCTATCAAGCCAAGCAAGAAGGCCGCAATCGGACTAAACAAGCCGGCACACTCTCTCTCGTCCCGCACTCTCACAAGGACTAACCACCTCCTCACCATGACCATGGCAGGGCCTCGACGAGATGTGCTGACGGCGATCGGCACATCGCTCACCGCGGCTGTCTCTATAAACTTGTTTTCATTCCCATCCCCGGACTCTCCATACGACGTGCATGTCATCGACAGCGAGGGAGGGTGCGGCCATGGCTAAGAAAGCGTCACCGATTCGAGCGAATCGCACGGCCAAGCGACAACCAAAACCCCCGGCTGCCCGTCGTTCGCAGACCACACATCCATCAAAACGGCAATTACTCTTTTCCTTGCGCACAGAACCAACAGGGAAACAGGGACGTCGGCCGGGAGATATTACCGAACGCAAGCACCTTGAAGACGTCGAACGCGAGCGGGCGCACGTGTTGAAACAGCAGCAGATTGCGCTGTGCGATCTGGCGAAGCACGATGTTATATATACGGGGAATCTCGAAGAAGCGTTGCGGATGATCACCGAAACGGGAAGCCGGGTGCTCGGAGTGGAACGGGCCAGCATTTGGAAATTCAACGAACAAGGGACCGCGATGGAACTGCTAAACCTCTATGAGCGGACCCCGAACCGGCACATAACCGGCTTCACTCTGGCCGCACAAGACTACCCGTCCTACTTCCAAGCCATCGCACATGAAGAGTACGCGATTGCTGCCCATGACGCTCATGCGGACGTCCGGACCAGGGAATTTTCCCAATCCTATCTGACTCCACTCGGAATTGGAGCCATGCTGGATGCGCCGGTTCGACGCAGGGGGCATGTCATCGGTGTGTTGTGTCACGAACATGTCGGTGGACCGCGAGCCTGGACGACGGAAGAAGTATATTTTTCCAGTTCATTGGCCACCTTTATGACCCTCGCACTGGAAGTTCACCAACGCCGGGAGGCTGAGCAAGCCCTCGTCCTCGCCAAGGAAGCGGCAGAAATCGCCAGCCGGGCGAAGAGCGAGTTTCTGGCCAGCGTGAGCCACGAGATTCGGACGCCCATGAATGCGATTATCGGGATGGCAGATCTGCTATGGGAAACGGATCTGACCCCCGATCAACGAAAATACTTGCGCATTTTCCGCCGCGCCGGCGGAAATCTATTGAGCCTGATCAACGACATTCTCGACCTGTCGAAAGTCGAGGTCGGCCATCTGGAGCTGGAATCAACCGCCTTTGATTTGAGCGACTTGGTTGAAAAATCCATCGAGATTCTCGCCATGCGGTCCAATGAAAAAGGCCTCGAACTCGCCTGTTACCTTTCGCCTGACGTCCCCTGCGCCGTGATCGGAGACCCCAACCGCCTACTCCAGATCCTTATCAACCTCATCAGCAATGCGATCAAATTCACCGACTGCGGGTCCGTCACGGTGCGGGTCATACAGGATCCAGAACTCCCCAAGCCTGGAGCCATTCGATTTTCTGTTAGCGATACAGGGATCGGCATACCGTCCGACAAACTTGCTGCCATTTTTGAAAGCTTCACCCAAGCCCACGTCTCCATGACGCGTAAGTATGGGGGAACCGGTTTAGGCCTGACCATTTCAAGACAATTAGCCGAGCTCATGAACGGACGAATCTGGGTGGAGAGCACCCTCGGAGCGGGCAGCACATTTCATTGTTGCGTGCAGCTCGCTGTGCAATCCAGCCCGGCACCCACCCACGACAACGTCCAGGTCAATCTTCAAGGGATCAGAACCCTCGTGGTTGATGACCATGCCACCAACCGCCTGATCCTTCGTGAAACCTTGGCGGCCTTGGGAGCAGAGGTGACGGATACTGTATCCGGTCGTGAGGCCGTCGCTGAATGGCGGCGGGCCGCTGCTTCCGCACGACCCTACGAGCTCTTGCTTCTCGACTGTCGCATGCCGGAAATGGATGGGTTTCAGGTCGCCGAAGAGATCAGACGGGCCAGCCCTCCCCAGGGCCTGACGATTGTGATGCTGGCCTCTGACCATTGGGCCGACGATATCGCCCGCACCTACGACATGGGACTGGGCGGTTATTTGATCAAACCCATTAGGAAATCGGATCTGCTCCAGACCATCAGCATCGCTCTCAACCGTACTAAGGGCATCCTACAAACTACTGGTTCAGCGTTAGCGGCTCCCACACCTCCTATCGATGTCAGGGCACTTCGGATCTTATTGGTAGAAGATTCTCCGGACAATCAGGTGCTGGTCCGTGCCTATTTAAAGCAGACTCCCTATCGCCTCGATATCGCGGATCACGGAGCCATCGCGTTGGAGCTATTCAAGAACGGCTACTACGACCTAATCCTGATGGACATGCAGATGCCGGTGATGGATGGGTATGAGGCTACACAAGCGATCCGGGCCTGGGAGCGGGAGCATGACCTCCCCCCCACAGAGGTGATTGCCTTGACCGCTCTGGCACTGAAAGAAGACGGGGCCAAGATTCTCGAGGCCGGCTGCAATGCCCATATGACCAAACCCATCAAGAAGCACACCCTCCTGGAAGTCCTCCAGGCTTGTAAAGGACGGCGTACCTCATGACCACGGGACCGAACAGAAACGCAGAGAACGTCATCATCTTATACATCGACCCAGGCCTTGAAGAGATCGTTCCCGGATTTCTAGAGACTCGTCGACGTGACGTGAAGACACTAGAAACCGCGTTGCAAGAAAATAATCTGGCACAGATTCATATCATCGGTCATCGCATGAAGGGGGACGGAGGAGGATACGGGTTTGACGCCATCAGCATGATGGGAGCCGCCTTGGAGGAAGCGGCAGCACGAAAAGACCGGGACGCGATCCGACGACATACTGCCGAACTGATCGACTATCTTGCCCGCGTCACGGTGGTGTACCGGAGATGAATACGGTACACCAGCAGAGGCAGTTCAATCTCTGCCGGTTACCGAAAGAAACGCTACCAAAAACGCTTTTACGCAAAGGCGTGCCCTGATCCAGACTTGAGATTTCGCTCGAACTCAACCGCACGCTGATCATCTTGAAA
>DASYVB010000003.1:0-8018 GCA_036000525.1 Nitrospiraceae bacterium
CTCCGGGCTGCGCTTTCGATACTCCTCGACCGTCAGATCATACTTTGCCAAAAGCTTGCCGAGTTTCGCGTGGATGTCCGCGCCCATTTCCTTCATCTGCTCAGGCGACGGCTGCTGCCCTTCCTTGTACCGCTCTCCACCCTTAAAGTAGTTCATCATCATCTCGCCGATATCGATGCGGGCCTTCACGAACTTTTCTACCTCAGCCGGTTCTGCCGCAAGGCAGGCACCAGCGAACAGGACGACACCCAACGAGATTCCGATAATGCAACGCGTCAGATTCATGGCCATGATTCCCTCTCACAAGTATGGGTAAGACATTTGTTCTGCAGAATACTGCCTATCCTATCATCCCGGGCAGAAAAAAAGATGGGAAGGACATCCATGTTGGTTCTGTGCTCCCGGAACGCGCGCCCTCAGAAGGGCCTCGTTCGACGGGCGCACCTAAACCAACATGGACGCCCTTCCTGGTGTGGGAAAACGAGCGAGCTTGGAAGGATCATTGGAAGGATGAGGGTCGCTCGATGCGTGCAGTGAAGGCTAGGCTGGCGACTCCCTATGAAGAGGTTGTAAAAAGATGTCAGAAGAGATCTAACGAAGAAATGGTGGCTGGCAATGCTCTTTTATCCCTGCCCACCCTCTGGCATCAGCGCAGGCGGGACAGACACGGTTCCTGCCGTCGTCTTATTCTCGTCACGTACAGTTCCGATTGCACGGCGCAAGGTCATGCAATAACCCCTGTATTTCACCCCTTTATCTGGTCTATCTGATCTGATGTGATTCATTTGATCCGTTCATTGGACCACATGAACCAGATAAACCAACACACCCAGAGACCAAGTACGCCCATGTCGGTGGGCAAGGATCAGACTGACCGGATAATTCGCCGATTGGTTCGCTATAGCAGACGTGTATGTGGTACAGTGTTGAGGGTATACTGAACCATGGGTACGATCCTATCCCTCGCGTCTCGTTCCGTGCTGACGGCGCCCCACGGGATCATTTGTATAGCTCCGCTGTTCCTCCGTCAACGACATACTGACTCATTTCGTGCTCGATTCGAGGCCACTCGCAGAGGATAGGTGCTTCGACTAGTGATTCTTCACTCCATAATGAATTACAGGGAGAGACCATGACCATGAATACCGCGAAACCCATGAAGCCCGTGCAGCCACGAACAGCCACGGCCTGGGTCCGCATTCCTGATGGCACGAAGGTCAAGCACCGGCATGAAGGACATGTCGGATTCATCGATGGGCTCACCGAGATCGTCAGCGGACCCAACCGGAATCCGGACGGGAAGACGCAATATCGTATGAATATCGGGGCACCGGATCGACAGCTCGTCACCGAAGGCGACTTATCTATTTTGATTGACGATGAAGAACTCGTCATCATGCTGCGACAGAAGGCACCCTATCGCCGCGCTGTCACACAATCGCTGCACAGCGTGCTGGCACCGGATCGTTTCGTCAAGCCGGCCTAGCAGCAGGCCGCAACGCGCAAGACAAGCGGGTCTGGTTGATCTGGTTAGGTTCGTTCAACCAAAAAACCAAACAGACCAGACAAACCAAATAACGGTCTTCGTATGCTGGAGGGCTTTTTCAGCACCCTGCTCGAGTCGGAGGTAACCATGAAAGAAACCTGCTACGCCAAAGGCCAAAAAGTTATCTTGGTCACCAGCCAGATCAAGAATGGAAAATGGTTGTGCAAGTTTTCGCTTCCGGGGTCCAGCCATCTTGACGACGGCCTGCAAGGCCAGGATTCGTCGAAAGGCTACAAGACGGAATGGGAAGCGAGAACCAACGCGTTTCAGCGCGCCAAGTTGCTGCTGGATGGGACACAGGACATGACGCAGGGGCATCTTCTGGAGAGGGCCTGAGGAACGGTACTCGGGCCGTTGGTGCTGGACAGAAGAGTGACTTTTTCAGCATTCTGCCCGCACTGATCGTCACAAATCATGCACGCAGGCGCTCGATTTCAGGCTGTCACGACCAAGTCCGGTGGACTTCGCTGACGTGCTCTATCCCGCCCACGGCGCTAATTTCCCATCGGACATCTTCCGGGATCGTGACCACCCGCAACTCTGCGCCATGACCATTGGCAGCCCCACCGAGTTCCTCCACGACTTGGGTTAACTTCAGGTCATCGCGCGGGATCAGTTTTCCGCACTGATTGAGGCTCGGTTCTCTCGGCGTCGCCGCCTCGGGCCAGTAGGCTCCGAGATCCGTTTCCTTAAGTGCGTCCTGCTGGCCCAGCTCACGCAATCGTAGAAATGCCTCGTGACTCACCGAAAACTTGTCGTAGCTTTTATTGATCACAATCTTTTTCATGGAATGATCCTTTCCTCTCCCTCGTTAGGGTTCTCGATTTAGCGCTCTTCATGAACAGGCTACGTATCAGACACCCTCGTCATGCGCGATTCGTCAGGCTACCTTCACCGGGTCCGCGTATGCACTAGTATAGTTCCCGGACCAGTGGGAATAGCGTCGATTGGCCCAGATATTGACCTCGCCATTCTGGTTTGGGCCATAACGCTTCGCCAGTACGGACGTGAACGTGTTCAGACTGCCCTCGATCTCCAGAAGGTCCGCCTCCGTGATCTTCTCCCACTTCGCTTTAAGTGGCGCCTTGAGTTGGATCCAAAACGCTTTGAATTGCTCTTGATTCATCTGGTACTCCTTTCGTGGTGTGATGACAGGCCCTGCCCACAACTACTGCGCTCATCAGAGACACCAGTAGTGTGCCACAAAACGTGCGGCAACCAATGTGTACTCTGGCGTAGAAGCGGCGGAGACCGGAGAATCAGACGCACGCGAACGTGGGAGGGAGTGCTGTGCGAGAGATGGGACAGTCGGCGTGGCTCAGTACGTCATACTCACTCTACAGAGCACGGAGGGAAGAGTCAATGCGAGGGAGACAGGAGCCGGCTGTAACGACTGGATATCATGGAGCAATAATTATTCTGTCTGGCCAGTCATCGGCAGAGGGGAGACAGACCTTGGGGAGAAGAGTCGGGAGCTCGCTTCGTTCCCTGCTGCCATTTCCCGGCGCAACTGCTACAGGTCATCATCCACGCTCGCGCTGGGTTCTTTGCCGAGATGATGACTCAACGAAGATCCGCAAAGACGAAGCCGTCTCGTGTGACGATCTCACCGGTTTGAATTGGGACAGAATGGCGGAACATGGGGCCGGCATAGGCGAAGGTGTGAAACTCGCCACGTTCTCCACAAGGGTCGGCACTCGCAGGCAGATCCGCCAGCAACGCGTCATCGAACTCGCGTCCCACGAAGGATGCGGGAATCTGTTTCGGGTCCACGCAGGTGATACGTGCCCGGAGGCCCGCCGAGACCATCTCGCGCGCAAGGAGCATCGTAGACAAGCCCCAGATCGGAAAGAGCGGCGTCAGACCGGTTCCCGCGAGTTGCGTTTCCCGGTACCGGCGCACCTCCTCCAGAAAGAGATCGCCGAACGCCATCACACTCACACCGGCGGCAAGCGCTCTTTGTATCGCCGTTTCCATGGCCATTTCATATTGTTGATTGCTGCAGGGGCTGGGGATCGGCACGGTCCACAGGGGTAATCCCACCGCCTCTGCCTGCGCCTGAAGCAGCTCCACACGCACCGCGTGCATGACGACACGGTCGTGCATTTCATTGATTGTCGTCAGGAGTCCGACGACTTCTACCTCCTGCCGCTGACGCAGCACGTGGAGCGTCCAGGCGCTATCCTTCCCACTACTCCAACAGAGAATCGCTTTCGGGATGCGGCTCATCTCCCCTCTCTCATCGTATCTTCGGTCACGAGACCACACCTGTGCCGATCGACGTGTCCTGCTCAGACATCTGGAATCTGCCAGTCAATCGGAGGTAACCCGGCATCGGCAAGATCTCGGTTGATGTGCGAGAAGCACCGGCATCCGAAAAACTTTCTGGCTGACAAGGGCGAGGGGTGGGCGCAGGCAACCACGGCATGGTGCGATGGCGTGATCAAAAGCCGTTTCTTCTGAGCTTCACGTCCCCATAACACAAAGACCACCGGCGTCTGTTTCGCTGCAACCAATTCGATCATGCGATCGGTGAATCGCTCCCAGCCGCGCCCCTGATGCGAATTGGCCTTGTGCGCTCGGACCGTGAGGACCGTATTGAGCATGAGGACGCCCTGCCGGGCCCAGGGCTCCAGATAGCCATTATTGGGGATCTGGCATCCAAGATCTTCATGGAGTTCCCGATAGACGTTTCGCAACGAGAGGGGCAGAGACCGAACGGTCGGCTGCACGGAGAAACAGAGACCATGCGCATGACCAGGGGTTGGATATGGATCCTGGCCAACCAGCAGCACCCTGACCTGCTCATACGATGTGGAGGCTAATGCGTTGAAGATGTCCTTGCGGGCCGGCAGAATCGTCTGCCCAGCGGCTCGTTCCTTTTCAAAAAACGCATCGAGTGCACGATAATAGGGCTTGCGCGTCTCTTCCTTGAGCAAAGATCGCCAGTCTGAAGGTATGGGAGGAAGCATGGGAGAAACTGATACCACAGAGCCGACCGTAATGCTTTCTCAAAATTAAACCACGTGAATTGTAGCCATCCCCAGTGTGTGACCCTCTTCTCGAAACAGACGCGCCTCTCATCTCTTTGCCTCCCCGCAGGGTCGGTGGCAGCGACCGTTACGCTGCGCCATTACGCCGAGAGAAAAATGCGGGCAAGCTTCCAACCAGGGCCCCTGCCGAAGAACACAATACTCCGATCACGGCTGCAATGATGAACTCGAATGGCCACAGATTGTGCGAGGTTGGGTCTTTCGCGGTATCAACAGCAACCCGCGCGAGTAACGGAGCGGGCACGGCAGCACCCACAGCGAGAATCACCGTCAGGATGCGGGCTTTACCAATTGCGCGGGCGGCAGCGGCGAGAACACCGACCACAACCAATCCTGTACCAAACAAGGTGGTCGGCAGTGAGACCTTCGCATAGGGGATCTGCCAATAGGGAAAACCCACGGCGAAGAAGCTGATCACGAAGGCGGCGACCAGCCAGTACACTGCATGAGGTTTCATTCTATTTCGCGCGCTTGCTTCCAAAGAATGCGCCGATCCGCGCCGTAATGATCGATGGCACCGAAAGCACTCCGAACACCACGATCCCAAGAGGCAAGAGATTACCCGGCCCTTGGGTGAACAGCATCCAGGAAAACTGGCCGACAAGAGGAGCGACCCCCCATCGCCACGGCTTGCTTGGCTCAACAAAACCGAGCGCGGCAGATACGACGCAGACCACCGGTACGCTAACGAGGAAATACCACTGGGAATCCCACGCCTCTCTCCTGCCGGAGGCCTCGGAGACGACGACCCACACCACAGTTCCAGCCACGACGGCTAATCCGTAAAGCCAATAGTCCTTCTTCATGGGCAATCCATCCTCATAATCTAGCTGCTTTCACACTACTCCGGCACGGGCCAACAGCAGACCAAGCATCACCCCTGCCGGCTCACCCCACGCAATGCAACAGTGGACCGATACCCGCCATGTGTCAATAAAACTCCCAACTCCATTCATTTCTCAAGAAAGACTTCGAGCGCGCGATAATAGGCCCTGCGCCTCTCCTCTTTGAGCAAGGAATTCCAGCTAAAAGGAATGGAAGGTAGCAAGAAACTGATACCACACAGCCAACTGTAATGCTCCCTCAAAATCAAGCCACCTATGGATTGGCACTGCCCCGCTTAGCGGCATAAGGGGTCTTCGTGTGCTACACCGTGGCGTATGGCAACACCGGAGGCTCATCCTTCGATAGCAGGTTTCCCCGGCGCAGCGAATTGGTTCCTCGCACATTGCTCATTGCCTCGCGTTCCCGCATCTCCGGAGATTCCTACGCGTTTGACTCCCGGTCCAGAACGCTGTTACGGGTCCTTCTTTCGATTTAGAAGATGCCAAGCAGTGGGAGTTGCTGATCACACAGCGACATTTGCACCAAGAGTCAACCGACTGATCGAGAGGAGCGAAATGATGAACATCTCAAGCGTGTGGGGTGCCAACAAAGCGGAGCGCAAGCGAAAACGCAGCGTCCGTAAAGCGAAACTTCGGTGGGACGTGTTGGGCCTTCAAGATTCTGCCCTTGACGGTCCGACAGCGTCATTGGAGGACATCCGCCGTCAAGTGACCCCATGGGCTAGTCCCGGACTCGGACCAGGCCCAGGATCGCGCTCCTGCGCCAAGGATTCCGCCGCCCACACCTTGACCAGCGCGACGGCACCGAGCAGGAAACGACGTCGAGGCGCCATGGAGTAACACATCTCATCGCTCTCGCGAGGAATGCGCTGAGGAGGGCATCATCGGACGTCAAGGAAAAAAGACACTGGCCAAAACGGGACCGTGAGAAAGCACGACAGAGGTTGCAACGAGACAATGAAGAGCGGGTGCTCAACGTAGAGCCGGAAAACCGGACCGTCTGCCCATCCGGGACGGTGAGGATGCTGACCTCGCAGGGTTACAATGGGGCACGCAAGTTCCGCTCTACTAGACCCTGCTCGAGAGAGAAACTGAATAGCTCAGACCTTCGTCTAAAAAGAACGCGCTAAAGTCGTCATCAAATCGGCCCCCGTAGCGATTGCTCTGCTGACGGCTCCTGTTATCTGGCGGATAGCCATATCACCCAAACATGTGAGGCGAGTCAGGCTCCCCGTTCTGCTGTTCACGGTAAAAAAAGAGCCCACTGACCTTTCAATCAGTGGGCTCATCGCAACCCAACAGAGATTCAAACCCATCTTGCTCGACTTGCGCTCTTCACTCCATAAGAGCGGATACATGCTCCCAGTCCTACTTGTCTACCGCAATCTGCACTTAGGCTCCCGTCAATAAATACTCTTGCTCACCTCATTTGAGGGTAGGCTCTCACTGCCACTGGTGTTATACGCCGTGACAACAAAGTAGTAGGTGGTCCCCATAGTTAGATTGCTCACCATGTAAGAGGTCACATTCCCCGCATTGATAGACGTTCCGTAGACTCCTGAGGCCGTCCCCATATACACTTTATATCCGGCCAGGTCGGTGCTGGTAACGGGGTTCCAGGTGAGCGTGGCTGCCGTGCCTGAACCGGACACCGTGGTAGTGGTTGGTGAAGTGGTTGTGACTGCGGGTGCCACCGTTAGTGTCACAGGAACCGATGCGCTCCCTCCTTTAACCACCTTGATCGTAACCGTAGCGGTATAGGTACCGGATGCCAACCCGGTTGCATTCACCGCCACCACAAACTGCGCAGTGCTTGTGATGCTCCCTGTCCCAGGGGATACCGTGAGCCAAGGCGCGCTGTCTATCGCCGTCCAGTTAGTCTGATGGTTATTCGATTTGGACACATTAACTGTCTGGCTGGGTGGATTCGTTGCTCCCTGGACGGCTTGAAAAGTCATGGCCGTTGGACTCACATTTAGCGCCCACACTTCGGGGGATGTCCAGATTCCGACCGCCAGTGCCAGACCAATACCGCACCAGAGTCGGAGTGAGAGGGCACCCACCGCAGCTCGTCGGAGAGTTAAATCTTGGTGGGCTTGGTACATATAAACCTCATATTCTTGTGTTAGTAGTTGCTTCTCTAACACCTTAAAATAAGAGAACTAGAGTATAGAGAGCTAGGCATAGGCCGTTCTTCCATGCGAGTCAACTTCACCCCCTAATAAGCAACAGCGATGCCATCAGGATGCTCAAGCGGAAGTCGTTGACTGACAACGATTTACAACTTGTTTGCCGAAAATGGGTCGGCAGAAGCCTTACCCAACCCGTCCGGTGTGTAGGCCTAATAGTTCACGGAAGGGAGAAATTGTCCAGAGAAGGTCTTAGAAAAATGCGTAGAGAGGGGGCAAATGAAGCCATTTTGGCACGGAGTACAGACCATGTGGCTCCTTTCCTTGTACCCAGCCAGAGCCAGAATACTCGCAACTTGGGCCCTGTCACCTTACTGCTTCTGAGACAGCAAGGTAAGAAGACTTATTCGACGCCCGTCCACCAGCCGAGGACCACACCCCCCGA
>DASYVB010000004.1:0-2717 GCA_036000525.1 Nitrospiraceae bacterium
CCGTTGACGGTCACCTGCCGGTTACGCATCCCTGACACTTGCGTGCCCTGGATGAAGTTGATGATGTTGGTGGCCGTATAGGTCCCGCTGCTGGCGGCACGGAGATAGGGGCTCAGTGTGCTCGCATTGGCCGTGCTGAAGGCCTGCTGCTCCCCCGAGTCCACCACCCCGTCGTTGTCCAGATCGACCCAGGTAAAGAGATTGCGCGGGCTCGACGAAATATCGCGGAGGGCGAGTTTTTTCCCTGCCTCCCAGATCCCTTGCATCTCGCGCAAGGTCACCGTTTCATAGGGTGTCGTGCTGTCAGCCAGTCCGTCCGCTGGACTCACGTCGGCATAGCGATCGACCACGACATCGCCCGACGAGGGGTCGGTCCTCGTCACGACGATATTGTCGTCGCTGTACACGAGTTTCCCATCGGCGGCGCCTCCTGAGCCTCCTCGATCCTCGCGCAGATTCCCAAAGGGATCCACGAAAAGACCCTGCACAAAGCCAGTCCACTTGATTTCACTGTTTGCCTCAAACGTCGAGGGATAGAAGAAGGCTTGAAAGAGCGCGCCTTCTCCTGTGGACGACGAGGCCAACACGGAAATGGAGGTCCCGGACGCGGCTTTCTTCAAGATCGCCGCAATGGCCGCATTGATCTGTGCCTCCAGATCGCCACCCTCCGATGCGTCAAAGAAGGTATCGGGGACACAATCAGGCACACCAGCTGGCCCATCGAGGTCCCATTCCGGATTGCTGGTGCCCGTGGTGCCAGGCCCTGGGTTGAGGTTCGATCCCGCCGGATAGGTGCAGGTCTGTGAGCCGGTCAGATCGACGGCGTTGTCGTTGTTCCGATCCTCGAATCCACCATACTTGGCAGCAGAGGCCAACAACTTCGCGCCAGTTGGACCACCCATGGCATTAACCCCATAGAACCTGACGTTTTGCGTTCCGGTGAGATCGCTCCGCAGGTCGTGCGTGCGCCCATAGTAGGCGACGTCGTCCAGCCGATCTCCGGCAGCCCCGCTAGATACTACTCCGATATTCGCCCCAGTAAAGAGATTGACGAAGGGCGTCTGTAAATCCGGCGCATTCCCATCGCTCACTCCGATTCCCGGGCTGATCATCAATACGAAACACTTGGCACAGCGGACCATCTGGTTCATGCTCGCAAAATAGAAGGGGTCCCCGACCGCCCCAATCCCGCCCGAACTGTACCCGGTGGTCCAAGACCCGCTGTTGCTATAGCAGGGCCCCTGGCTTTTGCGGAACAGGCACAGGCCTTCATAGAGTGCTTCTGAGAGAGGGGAATTTGCTTTGAGTTGCTCGTTCCGGATACCAGTCACATCGGATGCATTGAAGGCTTCATCGTAAGAAAATTGCAAACTGCCACCCTGGCCGGTCTCGGCATTCACGAACATGACACCGACATGCATGTTATCTGTTCTCATCTTTTGGAACAGGCCGAGGGACCGTTCCCTCTTGTAGCAGGCGAGGTGTCCGGCAAAGTTGGGATCGCTGTTATCATTGGGGTCGCCTGACACGCACGTCGTTTGAGTTCCTGTTCCAGCCGGAGAATTCGGCTCGGTCGTCAGATCGACTTCGAGCGAATACTTGTAGCCAGGCGCTGTGTCGAACGGACTTGCCGTCGTATTCGTATTGTCGTTAACATACAAGAGGCCGTCACCGACACCGAAGAAAATGCCAGCAGCGACGAGGGGGAGGACCCCGGTGAGATCGACGGGCGCCACGGGCAGGCCGGTCGGCACCCGGCCTGCCAAATTCACGCTTGGCACAAATTTCACGTAGCGCCAGCAGGAGTTATTATCATCCCCGGCGTTCACAGTGGTCGCACTGCCATTGCAGTTCGCAGTGCTCCCATTTTCACCAGTCTTGGGCTCACCATTGAGATTGTTGGCTGTGCCGTCAGCGTTCGCTTGCGCCGGAATCGGCTTTCCTCCGACGAGTACTTGGTAAATCATCTCTTTTTTGCGTTGCGTCAGCCAATTGAGGAAATTTCCATCCCAGTGAGTGTTCGCACAGGCTGTGGACACCGTGCCCTTCACTGATCCATAGTTAAAACTGTTGGGGTCAGTCGTATAACAACGTAAGGGGTCGAACATGCCGTAATAGGACTTGGTCGAGTCGAAGGTGTCTGCCGGAAAGGCAGTAGGGTCCGCCGCATTCGACGTGTTGATCTGGACCCCAAGGTTGTTCACCGCCACCAATTGAGGGCCTAATCCACTAGTGACCGTCACGTTCGCAGCATATTTCATCGATGTGATCGATCCAGCTCCACTTTTGAAGGAAATCGGATATTGGTGACTGGGGCCGCTATAGGCCGCTTGCAGGGTAAAATTACCCATGTCGACGAGGAACAGAATGTTCGGCGGCACGGTCTGGCTGAGAAAGATCGGATAGTTGGTGTAGTCCACCATGCTCTGAGCGGACACCCCCGCTGGCATGCCCGCCAGTAGGAATGCGCTGAATGCCCAAGCGGCCAGGAATCCGTGTCCATGTGTCGCTCGACGTTCTTGCTTCATAACATCCTCCCGGTGTTGCTCGAAGGGCCGGCGGCCGCGCCGCTCCTTCATGGGAGCAGATGAAACTTCGTCATGCTTCACGATTACAGTTTCCTCGTACAGCCTTCGTTGTAGAGACAGGAATAGACGGCAGCGATGCGGCTGCTCATGCCGGTGGCCGTATTCGTAGCCACGCAGTCCACGCTGTAA
>DASYVB010000005.1:0-12499 GCA_036000525.1 Nitrospiraceae bacterium
GGTTCAGGCTCGGTCGTTTTCTGTTTTTTAAACCAGGCCATTGTGCGCTTCTCCTAGCCCGCAAACGTGTCGCTTGCCACCCGTGAAGCGTGTTTCGTTGGGGACAAGAGCGTATGGCGTATGGCTAATAGCTGGTGGCAAAGACGCTCACTCTCCATTCCGGACCATGCGCTATTGGCTATACGCCATATGCTCTTTTCTTCGGACGAACGACGGACGAAGAGGGTGGCAGAATACCATAGCCGCCGTCATGACGCACGTAGATTTCCCGTCGATGAAAGTGAAGATGGGACATCAGTAGACCTGGTTGCCGAAGGCGATGTGGAACATCATAGTGAGTCCGACGGCAACGCTCCCAAGACTCGCCAGCCCCTGGACCGCGAGAAAGACGGGACGCCCGAGGTTCATCGACCACAACACAGGAAGGCTCACGACCATCCCGACCAGCATCATCCCCATGATCGAGCCAAGCCCGAACACCGCAATATACGTCAGACCTTCCGACACCGATCGCGCAGACGACAACACGATCAACAACAACGCCGCTGACCCGGCCAGACCATGAGCCATGCCGATACAGAACGGTCGGACGGAATCACGCCACCAGTGTACATGTCCGTGATCCTCGACCAGCGCATGACTGTGCAGGTGCACGTGTTGTTCACCATCATGATCGTGCGTATGCACATGCCAGCGTTCTCGGACCAATCGCACCCCGAGTATCCCACCGAGAAGCACGAGCATGGCGCCGACGCCAAACTCGGCTGCCAACACGAAGGGTTCAGGAATCGGCACGCGGAGCACCAACACCACCGCCCCGACCAGCAACAATACCACCGTATGTCCGAGCCCCCAACTGAATCCAATCATGCCGGATGCGCGGAGCGAGGGCCGTTGCGCGAGTACCGTGGATACGGCAGCTACATGGTCAGTGTCCAAGGCGTGGCGAAGTCCCAGTACGAACCCGAGTCCTAAGATGGTCAGGAATTCAGTATCCAGCATGTCGGCATCAACAGGGAGTCACCCTGTGGCACAGGTATCGGCGGCGAGATGGGACGTCAGCCGCCTCGAACGTGCATTTCGAGATGTGGGTTTTCGCGAAGTTTCTCAATACCGATGAGCCCCCTGACGCGCAATCCGTCCCGTTCAAGCGCCTTGCGCTCTTCTGCGCCTCGGTCGCGGCGGCCTTCCCAGCCTGCACGGATCAAGGCACGCATCTCGTCTGCAGAGGCACCGGCGCGGAGGAATTTGCGCAGATCCGTTCCCGTCGTCGCGTACAGACAGCGGTACCACATGCCATCGGCGGTCACCCTGCTGCGATCGCAGGTCGCACAGAACGGTGTGGTCGTCGAAGGAATAATCCCAAAGGTCGTCCCATCCGGCAACAGAAATCGCTGCGCCGGCGCAGCTCCCCGATCAGGCATCGGCTCGATCGTCCCATAGTGCTCGCTCAGCATCGTGAGCATCGCGGCTCGGGAGAACACTTTCTGTTGAGACCACTCGTTCGCACCACCGACGTCCATATATTCGATAAACCGAACTTCCGCCTGCACCCGCTTGCCAAACTCGATCAGCGCCACCAACTCATCGTCGTTGAACCCCAGAATCGCCACCGTGTCGAGCTTCAACCCTGTGAATCCCGCCCGAGCCACCGACTCAATCCCTTCCAACACGCGCGCAAACTCATCATGGCGGGTCAGTTGAAGAAATCGTTCCGGTCTTAACGTATCGAGGCTGACCGTGACGCGGTGAAGCCCTGCCTCATACAGTGCCTCAGCCTGGTCCGCCAGCAGAATGCCGTTCGTCGTGAGCGCGATATCCGTCACCCGCCGGTTTTGGAGCAACAGGTGAATCAGCTGAGGCAAATTGCGTCGAAGCAAAGGCTCTCCGCCAGTCAGCCGCACTCGATCTACGCCGAGGTCGGTGAAATAGCCAGTCAGGCCTGCCATTTCCTCATAGGTCAGCACATCTTCGCGCGGCAGCCAGACATAGTCCTCCTCCGGCATGCAGTACTTGCAACGGAGATTGCAGCGATCCGTCACGGACAAACGCAAGCTGCGAAGCGGCCTGCCAAAAGTATCGATGACTGGCACCACAGAATCGCTGGTTAATGCTGATTTCAACAGCTTCCCCCTTGCCTCAGAAAACGATTCACGCCTTACCCCTTACACCTCACGCCCCTACGGGTGTTCCTCCACCCAGACTTCGCCTTCCGGCGTGTGTTCGAGTTTCCAGATCGGCGTGATTTGTTTCAATTCATCGATCGCCCATTTGCAGGCACGGAACGCCTCGGCCCGATGCTCAGCCCCGACGACAATCAGCACGATGTTTTCGCCGATGCCGATTTCGCCATACCGGTGGAGGATCGCGACCTCGATAATGTCGAAATCCTTCAACGTCCGCTCGCGGATCTCTCGGAGCGTCTTCTGCGCCATGCCCTCGTAATGTTCGAAGGTAATGCTATCCACATCCTTCCCCTTGGACCGGTCGCGTGCCGTCCCGAGAAAAATCGAAATGCCGCCGATGCGTTTCGACCGGCCTCGCACCCGATTGATCTCCGCGTCAACGGAAAAATCTTCCCGTTGTACACGGACAAACTGGGCATCATCGTTGATATGGTCCATTGGTGCTCCACCGGCGAAAGGAGGCAACAATGCAATCTCATCGCCGTCTCGAATTTCCGTCTCCTCGTGGGCGACCTCCTGATTCACAGAGACCAAGACTTTCTTCTTATCGATCAATTCCCCGATCTGCGGATACCCGGTATTGAGAAGCTCAACCAAATCTTTCACTCGTCGCCCAGTCGCCAATGCCAGCGAGAGGGAACCTTGATTCCCTGCTAGTGACTTCGTCATCCCAAAGAGCCTGATCGTGACCATAAACAAACCTTGCACATTACACGAATATTTATATGTTAACGCCTTGTAAACGTTCCAGACTTACCACCAGACTTCGTGAGCAAACAGACATCACTGAAACTCATCCCGCGATCGATGGCCTTGCACATATCGTAGATCGTGAGGGCGGCCACCGAGGCTGCCGTCATCGCTTCCATCTCCACCCCTGTTGGTCCAGTAGTCTTGGCCGTCGCCAGAATGGTGATCGAACAGTGACCTTCGCGATCCGGCTGAGGTTCTTCTTTGAATGAGATGTCGACGCTGGTGAGGAGGATCGGATGGCACATGGGAATGAGGTCCGGGGTCTTCTTGGCTCCCATCACGCCGGCGACCTGCGCGACGGACAAGACATCGCCCTTGGCAATCTTGCCCCGCTGAATTTTTTCGAGGGTTTCGGGCTGGAGAAAGACGGTAGCTTGCGCCGTCGCGACCCGTTCGGTTGAGTCCTTGGCGGACACATCGACCATTCTGGCCCGTCCCGACTCGTTGAAGTGCGTGAACTCAGCCATTTTCCTCGCTGAATCAGCCGGTTGTAAGAAGAAACGTGAGGTGATTATAGGAGCCGGTGGAAAGGGCAGTCAATAGATGGCAGGGTGGCCTGGATGGTCCCTTTCGCTCGCAGAGTGCGCACGATCAGAATGTGCTCCCTCGATGCGCGCGGTGAGGGACCAATCCAGGCCACCCTGCTGAGAAACGGAGGTACGGGAGGGAAAGATGGGAAGAGAGAGCAGCCAGGCCGTCCTTACGTGCTCGCAGAACGCGCACGATGAAACAGTGCTCGTTCGATGCGCGCAGTGAAGGCCAGCCTGGCTACGCCCTTGCCCATACAGGGGAAAACTTCCAAGAAATTGCTTGGACTTAGGCCGCAATCCTGGCAGGATATCGTACGAGCCTCATCCAGCATCCCAAGACACTTCGCCTCTTATGCGGAACCAGGTAATTGATAGTTAGCACCCACAAGATGAGCAAAGCTTTAAACAACCTTTTTTGGCACGACGGGAATCTCGTCGATCTCTCATTCAGCATCGACAAAAAAGGAAAGTCAGTGCTTCATATCACCGCGCTCTTTTGCAAAAATGAGCACTCCCCGACCAGAGACGCCTATCAAATCAAATGCGATGGTGTCTTGCGCTTCAGTAGCAAACTTGACGCCACAGAACTTAAGAATAATATTTGGGCGGGAAATATTTCTAACGGCTATTTGAAAGACAATACCCTTCGGGTCTACTTCACAGACGGTCTGCTTGAAGTTCATAGCAAGAGATTTTGCCTTGCCAAGTGCTAACCCCTCGCTCATCACGAACCACATAAAAGCTATCCCTTTGGGTTCCCTTACCGCTTCGCCCTCCAAGCAGAGTCGGGGTCAGATTGAGGTGACCACATCCCCAGCAGGCGCAACAGGGGGAAAGAAACGGGGTCGGGTCCTGCAATTCAACATCTCTCGACTCGGGGCGGGTTTGCTTGCCGGATCGTCGTTCGTCTCTCGAATTTCGTCGTTTGCAGACAATACTGTTTCCTGGCTTGCGAGATACGCTTCACGCTTCACGAACGACAGACTTCACATAAGATTGAAGAAGTGTTGGATGTTCAAGTAGACTTGCCTTCCACCGGAATGTTCAGGCGACCGTGCTATGATGCACGTAGGGACAACCAGCATGAACAACGATGACCAGATTCTGAGAGCGTATGCCGCCATTACCTCGATTCGGGCTAATGTTCCGGAGCGCCACGAGGTTGAAGAGAGGTGGGTCAACGAGTTCAACACTGCGATCGAGAAACTTGAGAAGTCACTGGACATTGATTTGCAGGAATTCAAAGTTCCGCGAGACGCGCTCAAACGATTTGTCGCTTCGTGCAACAGCCTGACGAGTGACGTGACCTATCTCGAAGGTCTGTGGTGCGAGCGGGCTATTCTGATGCAGAAGCTTGACTCGGTACTTGTGTACTTCACGGGCTTGGAAGACCAAGAAGACAATAAGATTGGTTTTCATCCGTTTAAGCAGGGGTAGTGAAAACTGGGGACGTTGCCTGACCTACTATCTGGCCAGCCTTCAATCGACCTGAGCAAGCAAGACCTGGGACGGTCTGACTTCCCCTCTTCCTCCCTCTCCAATAGGCGGTCAGCTGACCGATCTCTCACTGCCTCTAAGCAACCTACGCAGAACAATCACGGCCACCAAGGCACCGCGATCATATGATCGTGGCCGGGGGAATTCCAGAAGGATTCCGCGAGGTCCCGCCCGGAAGGGTTGCCACGGGAGACGCAAGGGCTGCCCCGTTGCCCCCTCGTATACCCCACTAACGATATATTGACAGCCGGAAATCCAATCCCTGAGAATGCTCCCATGGCTGGGAAGATTATCATCGAACGGCTGGAGTTTCAGGGGCGCTGCGGCGTGACTCCGGAGGAGCGACGACGGCCTCAGCCGTTGGCGGTGGACCTGGAACTGGAGTGCCAGACTGAACCGGCGGCGACTTCGGATGACATCCACCACACGGTCGACTATGCGCAAGTGGCAGATCGGGCTATCGAGATCGGCGCGACGCAGGATTGTGCGCTGCTGGAAACATTCGCGGAGCGGCTCCTCACCATGCTCTTTGCGGAATTTCCCATCGAACGGGCCAAGATTTGGCTGCGGAAGCTTGCGCCTCCGATGGAGCATGTGACCGGCTCGGTGGGCGTGCAATTCGAACGATCACGCCTGGCTCACCAGATTCAGGAAACGGGACCAACTCCAGTTCGGTTTCTGACTCAACAACTCCATCGCTTACCGAAAGGCAAGGCGCTCGACGTCGCGGCCGGGTCTGGACGTAACGCGCTCTATCTCGCCTCGCACGGCTTTCAAGTCGATGCGATAGACCGCGATGAACAGGCCATGGCCCAGCTCGCTGCCACGGCGAAACAACGGAACATCCCAAATCTCACGGCCCGGACGGTGGACCTCGAACGAACCGTAGATGAACGGCCGGAATTTCCGAAGCAGGAATATGACGTGATCGTCGTGTTCTTCTATCTTCATCGCGCACTATTTCCCGCGCTCATCGAATCGCTGAAGCCGAACGGAGTCTTGATCTACGAAACCTTCACCATCGACAACTACTTGCGCCATCGCCATCCGCGACGATGGGAATTTTGCCTCGCGCACAATGAATTGCTCCGGCTCACGTCCAATCTCCGCGTGCTGTCCTACGACGAAGGCGAACACGACGGCAGCCATGGACCCGGTTCTGTCTTCACCGCGCAACTCGTCGCCCAGCAAGCGGGCCCCAGCAGTCTGCCGCATGAGTCGACATGAGTCGCATCGATCTCCATCTCCATACGACCCACTCCGATGGAAGCCTCTCGCCGGATGAGATCTTACGGCTCGCCCACAAAGCAAGGGTCACCGCGCTGGCCATTACGGACCACGACATTGTGTCCGGCATTCCCGAAGCCATAGCAGCCGGGGCTGAGCTGGGAATTGAAATCATTCCCGGCGTGGAAATCAGCTCCTGCTTTGGTAATAGTGAGCTCCATATCCTTGGCTATTGCATACACTGGCAAGACCCGGAGCTGAATCAACGCTTGGCCGCCTTGCGCGAGAGTCGGCATAGCCGCAACCCGCAGATCATCGAACGGCTGCGCTCATTGGGGCTGGACGTGACCTACAAAGAAGTGCGGGCTCTGGCCGGCACGGATTCGGTCGGTCGACCGCATATTGCGCGGCTCTTGATGGACAAGAAGTATGTCAAGTCCGCCAAAGACGCCTTTGACCTATATCTGGCAGAGGGGCGACCGGCCTACGTGGCGCGTGAACTGCCCCAGCCGGCGGATGCCATTGCCTGGATCAGAGCCGCAGGCGGCGTGGCCGTACTGGCCCATCCTACCTGGGCCAAGGTGTCTGGAGAAGGGCTGAACACACTCCTGACGACATTGAAAGCCGAAGGCCTCGGCGGCATCGAAGTCCACTACAGTACGCACACGAAGCGACAGACGACGGAGTATCTCGACCTGGCCAAGCGGCTGAACGTACTGGTGACCGGTGGAAGCGATTTCCACGGCATCACCAAGCCGGACATCGAAGTTGGTACGGGCCTGGGTGATTTGAAAGTTCCGGAGAAGCTGCTTGAGCCGCTCAAGAAAGCCGCCCTCTTCGTTTGAGGTTTATCTGGTTCATCTGGTTTCTCTGGTTAATCTAGTTCAACCAAATAAACGAGACAAACCAGAGCAACCAGTCGGGTTCCACGCTTCACGGGTGTCGAGAGCACTCCTGCTCATTATCTCCCAATTCGTTGACTCTCCCATCCCATCCGCTACACTTTGAGACAGTCACGGACACCCGCAACGATTCCTATGTCGAAATCCTGGACTTGGATCGCTCCCTATACCTTTGCCATCTTGGTCATGCTCCTGGCCGGCCCCCTGCTGAGCAGCCTGACATTGGTCCAATCTGTCTCGGCCCCGTATCTGCAGCTCCGCGGGCCTCACGCCATTCGATTGGTTGCAAACCTCCTCGCGCTTGCCGTCCTCTGGGTCTTCGCCTTCGCTGCCTCTCAGAAAATCCCAGACAACGGCCGCGGTTCAAGTTTTCTCCGCAACCTCGTCCTTCCGCTCACGACCCTTGTCGTCATACTCTTCGCCAACAAAACCTTCAGAACCGTAGGCCTGCCAGTAATCGAACAGGTGGGCTCTTCTCAATTCGCCTCGGGCTATGCAATCGGCCTCGTTGGTTCCGGTCTCTGGCTTACGGCAGCCTGGGTCCTTAACCGGAGTTTGCTACGCGAAGCCTTCGCTCCCCCCAGACAGACACGGCGCCAAGAGGCGCAGGCGCTCTCCGAGGATGAGGACGCAGGACAAGAAGTAGAGGCAGAGGCTCCGTCAGAACCAACAAGTACAGCCGCCATGTCAACGATCAATGGCTACACACCAGGCATGCTTGGGCGCTACAAGGTGTTGAAAGAACTCGGACGCGGAGCAATGGGACTTGTCTACCTGGGAAAGGATCCAACGATCCAGCGTTTCGTGGCCATCAAGACCATGCGACTCGATCACATCGACCACGACGACATGCTACAACAAGAGGTCAAGGCACGGTTTTTCCGCGAAGCAGAATCCACTGGCCGTCTCTCCCACCCCAACATCGTGACTATCTATGACGCAGGAGAAGAAAACGATTTAGGGTACATCGCGATGGAACTCATCGAGGGAACCCCCCTAAAACAGTGGGTACGGAAACCCAACTTGATGCCGGTCAACGAGGTCCTCCTGACTGTGGCTACCGTCGCAGACGCCCTGGGCTATGCCCATCAACAAGGCGTCGTCCATCGCGACATCAAGCCGGCTAACATCATGCTCACGAAGGATCGCGTCGTGAAAGTCATGGATTTCGGTATTGCGAAGATGGCCTCGAGTAGCAAGTCACATTCGAATATTGTGGTGGGCACGCCGACGTACATGTCACCAGAACAAATCGCGGGCAAGAAAGTGGACGGTCGGTCGGACATCTTTTCGCTCGGCGTCGTGCTGTTCGAACTCCTCACGGGGCAGCTGCCGTTCACGGCCGACAACTTGTCGGCCGTGCTGTTCAGCATCGCTCATCATCCGCATCCCTCCATTCAGACCCTGAGGCCGGATCTTCCCCCGATGGTGCAGGAGATCGTAGATCGCGCGTTACAGAAAGAGTTGCCTCACCGCTATCGGCGCGCGGAAGAATTTGCGGACGAGCTCCGTGCCTGTCTGCAGAGTCTCGCGGCGTAAGGGAGGTGTCGTCTGGCCCTCGAACGATTGCATTGCGCCAAATCCGATACCGGCCTTAAACGGCCCCATAACGAGGATCGCTTTGTGGCCGACCCTCCGCTCGGACTCTATGTCGTCTGTGACGGCATGGGCGGCGGCAACGCCGGCGAGATTGCCAGCACCCTCGCAGTCGAGGCGATTCAGGCGCATCTGGCTGAGGCAGTCCGGCACGCAGACCTACCGCTGATCGGCCCCTGCAATGCCACGGTGTCTGTACCGGCCAATCGTCTTGCCAGCGCGATTCGTGCAGCGAACGAAGTCGTTCATCGCGAGTCATGGAGCAGGCCTGACTATGCCGGGATGGGTACCACCGTGGTCGCCGCACTGCTTCGTGAGGAGGTGCTCGCCATCGCCCATGTCGGAGACAGCCGGCTCTATCTCGTTCGAAACGGGACAATCCAAGCCCTCACTACAGACCATTCCTGGGTCGCCGAACAGATCCTCAAGGGACTTATCACTCAAGAAGAGGCTGAACGCTCTTCCCGCAGGAACATCGTAACTAAAGCCCTCGGTGTCGAGAGCAGCGTCGACGTGGAACTGCTGGAGGTTCCGGTCAAGAGCGGAGACATGCTGTTGTTATGCTCAGACGGACTTACCCGTGGTGTCCACCCAAACGACATTCTTCACATCCTCAGTGGATCGGAAGACCTCCCCACCATGTCCGATCGCCTCATCGTCATGGCGAACGAAGCCGGCGGCGACGATAACACGACCGTGGTCGTCGTGGCCCTGCGCGATGAACTTCAAGCCGGATTGTGGGAACGGCTGAAAAAACGATTCGTCGCGTAACGAATCGTAGGGACCTTGCACAGGAGGGAACACCATGCCTGAAACTCTGCCACAACCAGCCACACTACTCGTCAAGCTTCACGGGCAAGGCTCGCAGCATATCGAACTGACCCTTGAGACATTGACGATCGGTCGGAAGGCCGACAATACCCTCGTGATCGAAGATCCCGCCGTCTCGGGGCATCATGCGCGGATTGTGAAGGTTCAGGCCGTCTTCTTTCTCGAAGACTTGAAGAGCACCAACGGCACCGCCATCAATGGCATGCCGATCACACGCCACCAACTTCGTGACGCGGACGTGATCACCATCGGCCAACACCGGTTCGTCTTCCAAGAGAATGCGACGTCCAGTACGGCGGCGCCGGCCCCTTTTGTCGATCTGGATCAAACCACGCTGCTCAGAGGAACGGACCGTACACCCGACGGACCGACGCTCACTGCAAAGGTCCTGATTATTGCTGGGAAGACTGATCGCGTGGAATACTCACTCACCAAACAGGTGAATGTCATTGGGTCACAAGACGGAGCGGTCATTCGGTTGACCGGTTGGTTTGCCCCAAAATCTGCGGCGACGATCGCCCGACGAGACCACAGCTACTCCATCAGCCCTTCTCAGGGCACGAAGTCTCTGCTCGTCAACGGCTCGGACGTTGTGGGACAGCAGGACCTGAAGGATGGGGACCAAATCAAGGTGGCGGGCGTGAAGCTGACGTTCTGTCTGCTGTCAGGAACCAAGAGCACCGCTCGCTAACGCCCATAGGACTATTTGAAGAAGAGCGTGCCCTTCGGAAGGGTCTGGTAGCATCGGTCGGAAATCTCCTGGCCATGCGATTGGAGACACTTGAGGATCTGCCCGCTCCCAGGTTTGACTGCTCTGCAGAATCGTTTGACATCTTCCTCGCACGCCGCCATCAATCGACTTCGATCTTCCTTCCACTTCACAAACCGCTCGTGCAACTGGCTTTGGCACAGCGGCGGAAGCTGTTTGGCACGCTGTTGCAAACAGCGCGTCCGGACAGAACCGTCCGGAGAGTCGGGGCACAATTGTTCTATGTCCGCTTCGCACTTCAGCCTGGTAGCCTGCAGCGCAAGAGGAGCTAACCGCGTCACAACCGGAGCTTCAACACTTGAGTCGGGCGACCGATCATCGTCCGGCATTGACCTTGCGGCCTCTGAAGGCAGCGGAGGAGAGGTGGGAATGGTTAAGTCCAGCGTGGGTGGCGCAGACAGAGGAGACGAAGAACGTGCTGCCTGACGAGTCGCAGCAGGCAGCGCAGCCGAAGACAACTCTTCTTGTGACGGGAAATTGGTGGCCACCATCACCCACACGAGTCCAAGGCCGAGGAAGGTGATTGCGCCGGCAATGATACCGCTCGAAGACTGTTGCTGAGCCATGATTGCTCCCTATCTGACCAGCCCCAGCATAGGATAAGCCGTCAAAAAAATCGACGAATTGTCCTGTTTCTACCCGAAGTTTGTCCGACATTAGCCGCATTATTCATGGCGGTTCGTCGTGAAATGGCGGAATGGCGCGCGACAAGCACGAGGAGCGAGACCCGCGTGACGTGTGAGCCCTGTCTCTGCCAGTCGCGCTTCTCCCGCCGGTCTCGCCCTCTCGCATGAGTCAGGGATCGACGATTGAAACACAAGCGCTCACGGATAATACGGGCTAGTTGTCGGGAGTTTCGACGATGTGGTTTTCAAACCTGGTGCAGCCTTCGGCGAGCAGCCGATTGGTGAGCATTTCTCCAGGCCATTCGATAGGCAAGTCGGCCGTGAAGATCCACACATCAGGAGAGGTCCACACGGGACCGTGGTCTTCAGGAAGTTCGGGATCAAACAGATCAGTCCAGACTGGCATGTACACGCCGTTCCCGCATTGCGTATGGAGGTGTACGATCGTGCGGGCACGGACGAGCGGGTCCAAATCACGCCAGACTGCTGCGGTCTCATCCGCCAGCCGATGGAGCCGCACGGCATTTTGCGCATCAAAAATGGCATAGGCGGCGTAGACCGGTGCTTCGATCATATCGGGAGCCAGCGCCAACTCAGGACATTGCGCCACGAGGCCTTCAAGGAGAGCCCGACGATGCTGGTCCTCCAGCGAATCGGGCAGTCCTGAGTCCGGCACACCGATCAACTCAAAGAAGAGAAAGGCGGTACTCTCGACAGGCGGATAAAGCCGAGCGGCAATTGTAGTGGCCCGCTGGGAATCCGCCACCGTACTCAAATGATCATTCAAACCCTGGAGGCTGAGCGGCTCCAGGGTCGAATCGGTCAATAGGCGCGACTCCACACGCACCACCGTCCCGGCAGAGAGCCGGAGATGTCGATGCAACAGATCCGCTGTCGCTACCGGGTCGATCTTCAACTTGAGTGGATGGACCAGATTTGCTTGGAGAGGAAGTTCCAATGCCGCCATAATGGCATAGGACAATTTATCATCGGCCGGCCCATCTATGAGCACGGAGCAGGATGCCTCCGCGAGAAGATCGAAGAGCCATTCCGCCATGTCCTCATCCAGCGCCGCTAGCACCGTTAAGAGATCATACTCCCGTCCCTGCTCCAAGAAGGCTTGCAGCGTATCGATCGCCGCATCGGTATCGCCATGGTCATGGCGCCGGGCATTGATCAAGTGAACGAGATCTCTTGTGAGAGGGTCAGGACGAGACCAACTCAACATATAGACAAACTCCTACCGTACAGCCCGGTATCACTGCGCTCCATGTTGCCAAACTTTCCCTGTGGTAGCAAGCGCTTCAACAGATTATCCCTACAGGATCAGAGCCACCGATCGGATGACATCGGCTCATGATCCAATCACTTTCACCAACACACGTTTTTGTCTCAACCCGTCGAACTCCCCATAGAAAATTTGTTCCCACGGGCCGAAGTCCAACCGCCCTTCGGTAATCGCGACGACGACTTCACGCCCCATCAACTGGCGCTTGATGTGGGCGTCGCCGTTATCCTCTCCCGTCTCGTTGTGCCGATAGGTCGCACCCTGAGGAACGAGCGTGTCTAAGAATTGGTCATA
>DASYVB010000006.1:0-22980 GCA_036000525.1 Nitrospiraceae bacterium
GTTTCAGCATCTCACATCAGTGGCCGCACTTGCGGCGAAGCGCCGCTCCCACAAATCCGCTAAACAGCGGATGCGGACGGTGGGGCCGCGAATTATATTCCGGATGGAACTGCGTCGCCAGAAACCAGGGATGGTCGCGTAACTCGACGATCTCGACCAGCCGGCCGTCCGGTGAAAGCCCGCTCAGCACGAATCCCTTGGCGAGCAATTGCTCACGGTACGCATTGTTGAATTCGTACCGATGCCGATGGCGCTCACGCACTTCGCTCACCCCATACATCTTTTGGGCCAGGGTTCCCTCCCCGAGCATACAGACATAGGACCCAAGGCGCATCGTTCCGCCCTTGTCGCTGACGGACTGCTGATCGGACATCAAATGAATGACGGGATAGGGGGAAGCCTCGTCAAATTCGGCGCTGTTTGCGCCGGCCAGCCCGGCGACGTTCCGCGCAAATTCGATCGTCGCACACTGCATGCCCAGACACAAGCCGAGAAACGGAATGTGGTGTTCCCTGGCGTATCGAATTGCGGCGATTTTTCCTTCGATCCCGCGTGCGCCGAACCCGCCGGGAACCAAAATGCCATCGACTTCGCGCAGGATACGCTCGGTCCCTTGCCGTTCAATCTCCTCCGATTCGATCCACTGGATGTTTACCCGCGTGTCATGGTCGATACCGCCATGGACGAGCGATTCCGCAAGACTCTTGTAACATTCCCTCAACCCCGCGTACTTGCCGACCAGGGCGATTGAGACTTCATGCTTGGGATACTTGATCTTCTGGACCATCGCATCCCATTCGCGCAGGTTCGGCGGACCGGTCTCGAGATGGAGCAGGCGCACGATCAGCTCGTCAAGCCCTTCCTTCCGGAATACGATCGGCACTTCATAAATCGTATCGACGTCCTTGGCCGTGATCACCGCGTCTTTCTCGATGTTGCAGAACATTGCGATCTTGCCCTTGAGTTCTGGAGGCAGATACCGATCGGTCCGGCAGAGGAGGATATGCGGCTGAATTCCGATCTCACGGAGCTTGTTGACAGAGTGCTGCGTCGGTTTGGTCTTCAGCTCACCGGCTGTGCCGATGTACGGCACCAGCGTAAGGTGAACATAGAGCACGTTTTCGCGGCCTACATCGTACGGCATCTGGCGAATCGCTTCGAGGAAGGGCAAGCTCTCGATGTCGCCGACCGTGCCGCCGATCTCCACGATTGTCACGTCCATCCCCTGGGAGATACGCATGATGCACTGTTTGATCTCGTCGGTGACGTGGGGCACCACCTGCACCGTCCCGCCGAGGTAGTCGCCGCGACGCTCTTTTGTGATGACCGAATGGTAGATCCTGCCGGTCGTGTAGTTGTTTTCTTTGGTCAGGGTTAGGGACGTGTACCGTTCATAGTGGCCGAGGTCCAGGTCTGTTTCCGCTCCGTCGTCCGTCACGTAGACTTCCCCGTGTTGATAGGGATTCATCGTGCCGGGATCGACATTGATGTAGGGATCGAGCTTGAGGAACGTAATCTTCAACCCTCGACTCTCGAGCAGGTTGCCGATCGAGGCCGAAGCAAGCCCTTTCCCCAAGGAAGAGACGACTCCGCCTGTGACAAAAATGAACTTGCTCATCCTGGCCCCCATCTTGTCGGATCGTAGAATTCTGACACGCATGCCATCCTTACCTGGAAGAAGCTGCCTTCAGCGCGCCCAACTCCCGCTCGATGATGTCACACTGTTGGAGCTTCTCTGCCACCGACTCGACATCCTCCGGCGTATCAACCCGCAAGGAGGCATGGTTGGTTTCCCAGACTCTGATCGGAATGCCATGCTCCAACGCGCGCAACTGCTCAAGCTTTTCCGCATCCTCCAGCCGTCCGGTGGGAAGGGACGCCAGCTTCAATAAGGTGTCGCGCCGGTACATGTACAGACCAAGGTGAATGTAATGCAACCCTCCGACGGCTCGGCGGCTGGCGTCGTCCCGCACCAATGGAATCGGTGCGCGTGAGAAATAGAGGGCGTTGCCGAGATGATCCGTGACCACCTTCACCACCGAGGGATTGTGGACATCCTCCGTCGAATTGATCCTGCGCTTCAGTGTGCCTATTCCTGTGCCGCTCTTGATGAACGGCTCGATGAGATCCGCCAACAAATCCGGCTGCAAGAGGATCTCATCTCCTTGTAGATTCACAAAATAGTCTCCGCCGAACATGCGCGCCACTCCTGCGACTCGATCGGTGCCTGTCCGATAGTCTCCAGCTACCATCACGGCATGTCCGCCAAATCCTTCGACGGCCTGTTTGATCCGCTCGTCGTCGGTGGCGACCAGGACCTCAGTCACGGCTCGACAGGCCGCCGCTTGTTCATACACATGCTGGATCATAGGCTTCCGACCGAGCATGACGAGGGGTTTTCCTGGAAAGCGCGACGACCCGTACCGGGCCGGGATCACTACCATGACGGATGATGTGGCCTTAGTCATGGCCGAGAGCCTCCGACAACTGCTGTGCCGATAGGGTCGCGGTGCCGACCATGCCGACGACGATACCCGCAGCATAGTTGGCCAGCGTCGCCGCATCTCTCGTCGAGGCACCGGTCGACAGCGCGAGGGCCAGCGTCCCAATCACCGTATCGCCCGCACCGGTGACATCGTATACTTGGCGGGCTTGTGTGGGAATGTGCCAGGAGACGCCCTCTCCTTCGTACAAACTCATCCCTTTTTCGCCGCGTGTAACAAGCACCGCTTGACATCCCAAACGCTGTCGTATGATCGCGCCGGCCTCGTTGCTGGCCTGATCGTCATCTCCGTGCACCCCGGCGGCTTGTGCCGCTTCAAGATAGTTTGGCGTGATGATCGTCGCCCCCTTGTAGTAGCTGAAGTGTTCGACTTTCGGATCGACGACCAGGGGTATTCCGCGAAGTGCGGCGAGCCGCGTGAGTTCCGACATCAGCGTGGCACTCACCACGCCCTTGGCATAGTCCGACACCACAAGACAGGAGAGCTCCCGTAACCGCGATTCCACATAGCGGAGAATCCGCCGTTGCATCACCGGCTTGAGTTCCGCGCGGCGCTCCACGTCGTACCGCACGATCTGCTGATTATGTGCGATGACGCGGGACTTTCTGGTGGTCGGGCGGTCCTGGTCGATCACAACCCCTCCACGCCCAGAACGTGTCGATCCCAACTCTTTGAGGAGTATCCGGCCGCTTTCATCCGAACCGATGACGCCGCAGAGGTCCGCTTTCCCTCCCCGGGCCCGGATGTTATTGAAGACGTTCGCGGCGCCACCGAGCTTCAAGGACTCGGAATCAACATGGACCACCGGCACCGGGGCTTCCGGCGAGATGCGGCTCACACGGCCCCAGATATAATGGTCGAGAATGAGGTCGCCGATGACGAGCACGGAAGCTTGCGGGAACCGCGAGATGTACTGCCGAAGCACTTTAGGGGACGCTGCACCTCCGCGGCCCTGAGCCTCGCCTGCCGCCGCCTGGCGCGTAGCTTTACCTATTGGATGGCTTTGCCGAATCGATCCCATCTGATCCACTCCGTTAATTGGCCTTGCCCGTTCCACGACCAGTAAATACGGAACGCCTTCCCGCGGATTTTTTCCTCGCGCACGAACCCCCAAAACCGGCTGTCCAGACTTTGGTCGCGATTGTCGCCCATCACGAAATAGGCGCCATCAGGCACGGTCACCGGCCCGAAATTGTCGCGCGGATTGATCGTGCCGGCGATGATCCCCGGATCCATCCGTTGGGTGAATGGTTTATCATCAAGCACGACCCCGTTCACCAACACGGCTTTATTGCGAAGTTGGACGGTATCGCCCGGAGTCCCCACAACCCGTTTGATGAAATCCTTTTCCTCGTCTTCGGGAAACCGGAACACGATGATGTCTCCCCGCTGCGGCTTGCCGAATTCGATGAGTGCCTGTGAGGCATAGCAATTGACGGGAGGAAAGGCTGCTTGAAACTTGCACTGGCTGGGCCATTGAATGCCGTAGGACAGCTTGCTGACCAGAATATGATCCCCGATCAACAACGTGGGAATCATCGAGCCGGAGGGAATCTTGAATGCCTGGACGACAAACACCCGGATCGCAAAGGCCAGGAGCATCGCCACGACAATGGCTTCAGCATACTCGCGAACGAGCGACTTCCTACCCGGCCGCGACCTCGCCGACGCTTCGCCGAACACCGCCGGCGTTCCTGCGGCATCCGTCCGCCCCTGTTGGGTCGAGTGCCGGATGTCGTCCGATGGGGGGCGCTTCGTCTCCCCGCTCATTCCTCACCGACTTTCAAGATGGCGAGGAAGGCCTCTTGGGGCACTTCCACGCTCCCCACTGATTTCATGCGTTTCTTTCCTTCCTTCTGTTTCTCGAGGAGCTTGCGTTTCCGCGTAATATCGCCGCCGTAGCATTTCGCAAGGACGTTCTTCCTCATAGCTCCGATCGTCTCGCGCGCGATAATCTTACTCCCGATTGCCGCCTGAATGGCGATCTCGTACATCTGCCGGGGAATGAGTTCCTTCATTTTCTCTGCGAGCTGACGCCCACGCTGAATGGAGCGATCTCTATGGGTGATAAATGACAAGGCATCGACCGCCTCGCCGTTCAATAAAATATCGAGCCTCACGAGATCGGCCTCGCGATAGCCGAGCAGCTCATAATCGAGCGAAGCATAGCCCTGCGTACGCGACTTGAGTTTATCGTAAAAATCGAGAATGACTTCGTTGAGCGGCAATTCATAATTGATCATCACCCGCGTCGGATCGAGAAAATGCATGCCCCGCTGAATACCGCGGCGCTCCTGACAGAGCTGGAGGATGGTCCCCATGTACCGTTCGGGAGTAATGACCGACGCCAGAATAAACGGCTCCTCAAATGAGTCGATACTGCTGAGAGGCGGGAGCTGTGACGGGTTATTGACCTCCAGCACCTCACCCTTGGTCGTCAGCACGCGATAGACGACAGTCGGTGCGGTGGTGAGGAGCGTCAGATCATATTCACGCTCTAACCGCTCCTGGATGATTTCCATGTGCAGCAGGCCTAAGAAGCCGCATCGAAACCCGAACCCCAGAGCGAGTGACGTCTCCGGTTCGTAGACGAACGAGGAGTCGTTCAACCGCAGTTTGACCAGCGCATCGCGCAGATCTTCGTACCGGGCCGTGTCGGTGGGAAAGAGGCCGCAGAACACCAGCGGCTTCACTTCTTTATACCCAGGTAATGGCGCGCGCGTCGACGACACCGCGTCCGTGAGCGTATCGCCGATTTTGACGTCCGCGACTTCTCTCATGTTCGCGCAGAGGTACCCGACCTCGCCAGTCAACAGCTCGGTCTTTTTGGTCCGTTTCGGGGTGAATTGGCCGACTTCCATCACTTCGAACATCCGGTCGTTCGACATAACTTTGATCTTCATCCCAGGCCGCAGGGCTCCATCCACGACTCTCGTCAGCACGATCACCCCCTGATAATTATCAAACCAGGAGTCGAAAATGAGCGCCTTAAGCGGTGCCTGAGGATCGCCCGACGGCGGAGGGATCCGTGCAATGACTGCCTCCAGCACCTCCGGCACACCGCGTCCCTCTTTCGCGCTGATCGGCAGGGCATCGGTCGCATCCAACATCAGCACGTCGGCAATCGATTGCTTGGTGCCTTCCAGATCGGCGCTCGCGAGATCGATCTTATTGATGACCGGAATGATCGTGAGGTTATTGGCCATCGCCAGATTCACATTGGCAATCGTCTGAGCCTGCACCCCCTGCGTGGCATCGACGAGCAAGAGCGCGCCTTCGCAGGCCGCCAAACTGCGCGAGACTTCATATGTAAAGTCAACGTGACCCGGCGTATCGATCAAATGCAAGGCATAGGTCTTCCCATCCTTGGCCTGATACCGGACCGCAACCGCGTGGGCCTTGATCGTGATCCCGCGTTCACGCTCCAGGTCCATGGCGTCGAGAATCTGGTCTTTCGATTCTCTGGCCGAGACAGCGCCCGTGGCTTCCAGGAACCGGTCAGCGAGGGTTGATTTGCCGTGATCGATATGGGCAATAATTGAGAAATTGCGTATAAGGCTTTGCAAATCCTAGCTCATTTCCCAATAAATCGCCTCATTATAGTTACTGCCCCCAAGGTTGTCAAAGCAATCGCCCCCTCGTATAATCCGCTCCGCACCGCGCCAACAACATCTTATTATAAGAGCGTATGGCTGATAGCTCATAGCAAATGACAGGAGTCTGGTTTCCCTGATTTCTCACTATATGCCATAAGCCATTAGCGCTTGTGCGATTCCTCCACCGTGGCACTAAAACCTTCTGCTCGACAGTTGATTGATTGGGATCATCGGTACCTCTGGCATCCCTTCACCCAAATGCAGGAATGGGAACAGGAGGAGCCGCTCATTATCGAGCGAGGGAAAGGGCCCTACCTGATCGATGCGAAAGGGAAGAGGTATCTCGATGGGACCTCGTCCATCTGGGTCAATCTCCATGGCCATCGCCATCCGGCGCTCGACCGTGCGATCAAGAGGCAGCTGGACAAGGTCGCACATTCAACGCTGTTCGGACTCTCCAATCCACCGGCGATTCAGCTCGCGCGAGCATTGATTCGAATCGCACCCAAAGGCCTGACACGTGTATTTTATTCCGACAATGGGTCGACAGCGGTCGAAGTCGCGCTCAAAATGGCGGTGCAGTACTGGCAGCAGCGACGTCCCACGGCTGGCCCCAAACATACATTTCTGCATCTGAAGCTGGCCTACCACGGCGATACCATCGGCGCCGTCAGCGTGGGCAACATCGAGCTTTTCCATTCGCGATTCAAGTCGCTGCTGTTCCCCACCGTCGAAGCCGACCCTCCCTATTGCTATCGCTGCCCGCTTAAGCTGACCTACCCTTCGTGCCGGATGGCCTGCCTCGATCCGATTGAACAGATCCTCAAAGAGCGGCACCCTAAACTGGCCGGCTTCATCATCGAGCCTCTAGTTCAAGCCGCAGCAGGAATGCTGACCTCTCCTCCTGGCTATCTGAAGCGAATTCGTGAGTTGTGCACCAAGTACAATGTCCTCTTGATTGCCGATGAAGTCGCCACCGGATTCGGCCGTACCGGCAAGATGTTCGCCTGCCAGCATGAGGGGGTCACGCCGGACTTGATGGCGATCAGCAAAGGCCTGACCGGCGGCTACATGCCACTCGCAGCAACCCTCACCACCGACGAAATCTACCAGGCCTTTCTCGGCAAGTACGAAGACTTCACAACATTCTTCCACGGACACAGCTATACAGGTAATCCGCTCGGCTGCGCCGTGGCTCTGGCCAACCTCGAGGTGTTCAAGAAAGAGAAGACGCTCTCTCGCCTGCAACCCATGATCAAGACGATGGCGCGACTCCTACAGCCACTGTGGCAACTGCCCCATGTGGGTGACATAAGGCAGCGGGGATTCATGGCGGCCATCGAGTTGGTGGAGGATCGCGCCACACGCAATCCCTATCCCCTCGAAGCTCGAATGGGCCATCGAGTAGCAATGGGCGCGCGCCGCCGAGGGCTCTTGCTGCGGCCCATCGGCAACGTGATGATCCTCATGCCGCCACTCAGCACGTCAATTCCGGAGCTCAGGCGCATGATCGAAATTCTGCGAGCTTCCATCGAGACCGCTACCCTACTGCCGGCGTCCGGCGCAGGGTCATGAAGCAAGAGGAGGGGGTGGAAGCTGATGATCTTCTGTGCTCGCGCAACGCGCGGCCTCAGAAGGATGGGAGGGGAGCCGCCAGACTATCCTTCTTGCTCGCAGAACGCGCACGATGAAGCTGTGCTCGTTCGATGCGCGCAGTGGTAGATCAATCAGCCCCCACCCCTCACTACCCTACTCACACGACGATGGACCAGACCGGCCATGAAAATTACTCTGTTAGCACTGTTAGGAGCCTGTCCGACTTAGACCGTCCTACTGCGGCGACCGATCCGCAACCATCTGCGTCGTTCTCGGCCCTGAAAAGTCCTCAACGTAATCCAGCGAATACGCCTCCGGTTTTTCCGGACCTGCGGCCTCGCGTCTGGCCGCATCTCCTTCGCCTCGTCACGAAGGCAATGTCGGACAGGCTCCTAGCCCATGCTTTTCACCGATTGTTGCGCTGGGATATCATATGGACGTGTGATCTTTTTTCTTTTCCACTGGGTTCGCGGGAGTTGCCCAAATCCATTTAATTGGAACATTTAGTTATGGAAACCTATTACACCATTCTTGAAATTCAGGATTCAGCGACTCCCGAAGAAATAAAGGAATCTTACCGTCTCTTGTTGCAAGTCTGGCATCCCGACCGTTTTCACCATAGGCCCAAGCTTCGGGCGAAGGCAGAGCAGAAGTCCGGCAAGATTAATGTGGCCTTCGAGACGCTCAGTGACCCTGTATTGAAACAACGGTATGACGAATGGCTCCGTGCCTGCAACGGACGGAGTGCGAAGGCTGTTGAGCCTGTGACCTGCCCTTCCTGTCAAACCACGATTCGCTCCGCTCCCGAGCAAGGTGAGAGCTGGGACATGTACCAGCGCCGGCACCGAGCGAAGAAGGATCACGACCACACTGCCGGCGCAACGGAACAAGGAAATCAACCTTTCCCCCGTGCCCGAATGGCCATGGTGGGCATAGGCGCACTCTTTACCATCGTCATCGTATTCGCGCTGACGAAACCCTCGAAGGTGATTATTTCCAACAAACCGCCTCGGATGAATGAACAGGAGACAATTCTGAAAACTGAGCCACTGGGAGTGGAAGAAGAAGAGCATGTTCACCAGGCTGTGGATGTGCAGGATGGTGTTTCCACCAGCTCTGTTCAGGCGAATGAACGGGAGACACCGCTGAGGAATGCGCCTAACACTAACGCCCAACAGGAGCACCTGGATCGCCCTGAATTAACGAAGCGCCTGATGGCACAGGACCCTGGGCATGCGCCGGCATCCCCACCGGAAATGATCTCAGATGTCGACCTGCAACAACTAATGCGGCTAGGCGCCCAGGGCAATGCATCGGCGCAGAACCACCTTGGGCAGCTCTATGCCAATGGGCGAGGTGTGCCGCAGGACTATACTACGGCACGGAGATGGTTCGAGAAGGCCGCCGCCCAAGGCCATGGGTGGGCGCAGAACCAGCTCGGGCAGCTGTATGCCGATGGGCTGGGTGTGCCTCAGGACTATAAGAAAGCACGGCAGTGGTGGGAAGAAGCGGCAGCCCATGGTGTTGCGCAGGCTCAGTACAACCTGGGGCAACTGCATGCCAACGGGCGGGGCGGGCCGCAGGACTATGCGACGGCACGGGGGTGGTACGAGAAGGCCGCTGTCCAGGGCAACGCGTGGGCGCAGGCTCAGCTCGGGCAACTGTATGCCAACGGGCGGGGCATGCCGCAAGACCTTATGACGGCACGGAAATGGTACGAGAAAGCCGCCGCCCAAGGCAATGCGTGGGCGCAGGCTCAGCTCGCGTTGTTGTAGCCAACGGGCAGGGCGTCGTGCCGCAGGGCTATACGACAGCACAAATAGCGGTGGGAGAAAGAACAGATAAAGGTGTCAGGTCTTGCAACCCAGCATTTTGCGGCGCATGGCGGGGAACTGGTTCATCTGGTCTTTCTGGTTCATCTGGTTGAGGGACGAAACAAACCAGATAAACGAAACAGACTAGACAGACCTCTACGTTTTAGCTGCAGAGGCTCATGAGACTTCGATTCGCGCTCCCCTCCCCACCTGGAGGAGATCGGCGGCGGAGGCTTCTTTCAGAAAGACTTCAAGCTTGCCATCACTGTTGATGAGCGCAGACGGCTTCTCCGCCCTCCCCTCGCTGAAACTTTCCACTAACCCTTCGATGATCCGCTTGCCGATAAGAATGGACAATTGCCGGCCCTTCGCGACCAAACGCACCTCTTCGAGATGCTGCCGGGTCAGGTTCGAGAGCAGGTTTCCGAACCGATCCACGTAGACGATCTCGCCGACCAGGGTCGCCTGCTCCCAATGTGGCTGAGCAATCGGAAATGTTTGGTAATCTCCGATGACCGGCCCGTACGACTCAAAAGGTTCCTGCTTGGCAAGCCTGGCAGCAGCCGGCGCAAAGAGATCCCGCCCGTCGAAGGTGCGGCCCAGCGATTCACGACGAAACTTCCGCTGGTTGATCTCGCGCACTTCGACCGGCTGCTCGTCGTCGAATATGTAGCTAAGCACGCCGTTGTCCGGCGCTAGGAAAAAATACCGTGCGCTTTTGACCGTAATTGCCCGCCGCGCGCTGCCGACGCCAGGATCGACGACCACGACATGGATGGTGCCATCGGGAAACTCACGATAGCAGGACTTAAGGAAGTATCTGGCTTCGTCGATTCGGTGCGGAGCGATCTGATGGGAGAGATCGACGATGCTGGCTTCTGGGTGAATTGAGAGGATCGCACCTTTCATGCTTGCCACGAACCAATCTCGATCGCCGAAATCGGTCAACAGCGTGATGATCCCAGGAGGGTGTGGCATGCTAGCCCGCAATATTCATGACGGTTCGTCGCGAAACCGCGCAGTCGCCTAGCGAGACAGGCGCGCGGAGCTGCGAGGGAGAGAAGCATACTTGAAACAGTATGTTGACCGACCGAGCGGCGAGCCCGCCTGCCTGGGCGTGTGCCAACCGCGTCCAGGCTTGTCGCAGCGGCGAATCCGCGATTGCAGCAGAAGTGTTCATGAATAATGCGGGCTACAGCTCCTCGAAGCGAATCTCCACCACCTCGTATTCGACCATCTTGGCCGGTGTCCTGACCTCGATGAAATCGCCGACTCGCTTTCCGATTAACGCTTTGCCGACCGGAGACTGAATCGAGATGCGGTTTACTTTCATGTCGGCTTCATCCTGTCCCACCAGTGTGTACTGCCGCTTCGACTGCGACTCCTGTTCGATCACGAGCACCGTTGCGCCGAACACGATCGTGTCGGAGACTCGTCCGGCCGTTTCGATGATACGGGCGTCGGCTAGCTTCGCCTGCAGTTCCACGATGCGCGATTCGATGAATCCCTGGCGTTCCTTGGCGGCATCGTATTCTGCATTCTCGCTCAAATCGCCATGGCCGCGCGCTTCAGCAATGGCTTCGATACTTTTGGCACGCTCGACTTTACGCAGACGATCGAGCTCTGCTTTGAGTGCCTCGTGCCCCTTCCTCGTGATCGGTGTCGGCATTATTCCTCCAAACTACAATGCTGTACGGTGAACGCGGAACGATGAACAATAGAGGAGAATCATGGCCTCTTGTTCAGCGATCAGCGATCATCGCTCCGCGCTTCCTGTGCCGTGATATTCCTGCAGCGACCGAATGGTAAGCTCTTTCTTGAGGATCGCTTCAATGCCCATGACCGCCGCTCGTGCCCCCCGTATGGTCGTATAGTAGGCCAGCCCTTTGTTCAGGGCCTCCCGGCGGATCGACAGTGAATCGGCATGTGACGCAGCGGTGCTCACGGTGTTCACGACCAAGGCCACCTGCCCGTTCTTGATATGGTCCACAACATGGGGCCGACCTTCCATGACCTTGTTCACGGCTTCCGCATGAACCCCATGGCTCCGCAAATACGCCGCCGTTCCACTCGTACCCTGAATGTTAAACCCCAGCCGCTGGAGCTGTCGCACGACTTTCAGAGCCGCCGGACGATCACTCTCCTTCACACTGATGAATGCCGTCCCTCCCTTCGGCAGCGGCGCACCAGCTCCTGCTTGGGACTTCGCGAAGGCCCATCCAAAATCCTGGTCGATACCCATCACTTCTCCGGTGGACTTCATCTCCGGACCTAAAAGGACATCCACCCCTGGGAACTTATTAAAGGGAAAGACGGATTCTTTCACGGACAAGTGAGCGGGAGCAGGGGCCTCGATCAACCCCAGCTCTGGAAGGCTCTTGCCCACCATGGTCTTCATGGCCAGCTTGGCAAGCGGCACGCCGATGGCTTTGCTGACGAACGGCACAGTGCGGGAGCCTCGAGGATTGACCTCCAGCACGTAGATTGTCTCCCCTTTCACCGCAAATTGTGCATTCATCAGACCGATCACGCCGAGCTCCAGAGCCAACGCCTTCATTTGTCGACGAATCTCCTCGACAACTTTATGACCGAGCGAATAGGGCGGCAACGAACAGGCCGAGTCCCCCGAATGCACCCCGGCTTCTTCGATATGTTCCATGATCCCGGCCACCACGACGTGCGTCCCATCTGAAATGGCGTCGGCATCAACTTCAATCGCATCCGAAAGATACTTGTCGATCAGCACGGGATGTTTCGGCGAAGCTTTGACCGCCGATCCCATATATTCCAGCAACCCGGATTCGTCGTAGACAATCTGCATGGATCGCCCGCCCAACACATACGAAGGCCGCACCATGACCGGATAGCTGATCTGCGAGGCGATCCGAACGGCCTCGTCTACGGATCGGGCCATGCCACTCTCCGCTTGGCGGAGCCCGAGCTTAGTCAAGAGGTCGCGGAATCGTTCTCGATCTTCCGCGCGATCAATCGCCTCAGGACTCGTGCCTAAAATTCGCACCCCGGCCTTGGACAAGGACAGCGCAAGCTTGAGGGGCGTCTGCCCGCCGAACTGCAACACGACTCCCAACGGCTTTTCGCGCTCCACAATATTGAGGACGTCTTCCTCAGTCAACGGCTCAAAATAGAGTCGGTCCGAGGTGTCGTAGTCTGTACTCACCGTTTCGGGGTTACAATTCACCATGATCGATTCGATACCTTCTTCGCGAAGCGCCATGGCCGCATGGACACAACAGTAGTCGAATTCGATCCCCTGCCCGATACGATTCGGCCCCCCACCGAGGATGATCACTTTCTTCCGGCCTGTCGGGCGAGCCTCACATTCGCTTCCGTACGTCGAATAAAGATACGGGGTATGGGCTTCAAACTCTGCGGCGCAAGTGTCGACGCGTTTATAGGTCACCCCTCTTCGGCCCTGGCCGGCCTTGGTCCTCTGCTTCCGGACCGAGGCTGAGGTCACGCCGATAAGCTGTGCGATACGATCGTCTGAAAAACCAAGTTCCTTAGCCTCCCACAGAAGCGATTCATCAAGCGTCACTGGTTTCTTTCCCGCCTGGCCGACCAGCAGGGCTTCAAATTGCATCAACTCTCGAATCTGTTCAAAAAACCAGGGATCGATCTTCGTGAGGGCGAACAGGTCGTCATTGGACAGACCGAGACGCATGCCATCCGCCACGTGCCACAGTCGCTCCGCCATCGGGGTCCGCAGATGTTGGCGTACCCGCTCCAGCGCTGATTGCCGATCGAACCCTTCAGGGATGCCGCGATCCAACCCCTCCCGCGAGGAGAGCCCGTTCATGTTCAACTCCAGCGAACGAATCGCCTTCTGCAAGGACTCTTTAAAGGTCCGCCCAATCGCCATCACTTCGCCCACCGATTTCATCTGCGTCGTGAGGGTGGGATCGGCCCCCCGGAACTTCTGGAAGGCAAAGCGAGGGATCTTCACCACCACATAGTCGATCGTGGGTTCGAACGAAGCTTTTGTCACACCGGTGATGTCATTGGTGATTTCATCCAACGTATAGCCCACGGCTAGTTTCGCGGCAATCTTGGCGATGGGAAACCCCGTCGCCTTCGAGGCAAGCGCGGAACTCCTCGACACGCGTGGATTCATTTCGATGATCACCATGTCGCCGTTCTTAGGATCCAGGCCAAATTGGATGTTCGACCCGCCTGTATCGACGCCAATCTCACGGATGATCCGAACCGCGGCATCCCGCATGCGCTGGTACTCTTTGTCCGAAAGCGTCATGGCAGGCGCGACCGTGATGCTGTCACCCGTGTGTACCCCCATCGGGTCCAGATTTTCGATCGGACAGACAATGACGACATTGTCTTTGAGGTCCCGCATCACCTCCAGTTCGTATTCTTTCCACCCGATCACGGATTCTTCGATCAGAAGTTGGCCGATGGGGCTCATGGCGAAACCCCACTCGACAATCTTCTCGAACTCCTCCCGGTTGTACGCAATATTTCCACCGGTTCCGCCCATGGTGAACGACGGTCGAATGATCGCCGGAAATCCGATCCGTTCGAGAATCTTGATGGCTTCTTCACGGTTATGCGCCGTGCCGCTGACCGGCACTCGCAACCCAATTCGCTGCATCGCATGCTTGAAGGCTGCGCGATCCTCGGCCTTATGAATCGCCTCGGCAGACGCCCCGATCAATCTGACCCCATATTTTTCGAGCGTCCCCCGCTTGACCAATTCCATCGTCGTATTCAACGCGGTCTGTCCCCCCATGGTCGGAAGCAAGGCGTCGGGACGTTCGCGCTCGATCACTTTCTCGACAACCTCGACCGTGATCGGCTCCACATAGGTCCGATCCGCCAACTCTGGATCGGTCATGATCGTCGCAGGGTTGCTGTTGATGAGAATCACCCGGTAGCCTTCTTCTTTGAGCGCTTTGCAGGCCTGCGTGCCGGAATAGTCGAACTCGCAAGCCTGGCCGATCACGATCGGGCCAGACCCGATTAGTAAAATGGACTTGATATCTGTTTGCTTTGGCACGGAAACCTCGTTTCAGCGTCAACTGGTTTGTGGCATCGGCCCGATCGCCGGCCGGTATGGCGCGGGTGCCGGTGGAGCCGCGTCTCTCCCCGGCCCATGATAGTACTTGAGCGCCTCGGGCAGCCAGGCTTCGATCTGATTGATACGTGTCACATCGGACGGATGGGTGGAAAGAAATTCAGGTACCGCCTGCTGCGACCGGAAACAGAGCTTCCCAATCATCTGCCTTGGACAACCGCTCATGCGCTCCCAAAACGGCACGGCTTCACGCGGATCGTACCCGGCCTGCGCCATCAATCGAAGTCCGATGTAGTCGGCTTCTGATTCTTGCTTCCGATTGAAGGGCAACGACACATTGACCCCATACGCCCCCAACATGCCCTGGATCGCACCGGCATTGGCATGTCCGGATGCCGCCGCACCCAATGCGCCCAATTGCGCAATTTGGTCCAAGATACTCCGGCTCATGCGCTCCACCCCGTGACGCTCCAACGCATGCGCGACCTCATGACCCATCACCGTCGCCAATCCAGCATCGTCTTTCGTAAATTTGAGAATCCCGGTGAAGATGGCAACCTTCCCACCTGGGAGCGCGAACGCATTGATCATCTTATCGTCTTGAATGACCGCAAACTCCCACTGATAATCCGGCTTGTTGGCGGCTTCAGCGATGTTTCGTCCCACGCGGTGCACCAACTCATTCACTTCCGCGTTGTCACTGAGCGGAGCAGCCCGTAAGACTTCGCGGAATGCGCTCAATCCGAATTGCAGTTCCTTCTCTTCGGAGAAAAAGATCAACTGATCGCGAGCCGTGCCCGGCGCCCGGTAACAACCGGTCAGGCTGCCGAACAGACTCATGGCCGCCCCAACCCCAAGGGCCGTACAGAGGCTCATCGCCCCCTGAGCACCCAGAGCCAGCATCGCCCGGCGTCCGACCGGCGTCGCTACGAATTTGTCAATTTTGTGATCTGGCGATTGAACCATTGCAGGATCACCTCAATGAACAAATCGATAAATCACTCATTGAGAAATTTTGGTCATGGCATCCAGAGGTACATGAACTGCGGCGTTCCACCCCGCACCATCGACAGCAAATCCAAATTGGCTAACCCGGTGATCCCCGAACTCGTCCCGAACAGGCGCGAATAGATATTATTTTGATATTCCCCCCGACGTCCATAGGTCACGACCCGCGCCTCCGTGAGACCCGCTTTCTTTTTGGCCATATCGAGCGCGTCATCAAGATACCCGATCTCGTCGATTAAACCTGCCGCCTTGGCCTGATCTCCGGAATAGATCCGTCCATCTGCCAGTTTCTTGATTTGATCAGCCGACAGATTGGGACGCCCCTCCTGTACTACTGCCAGGAACCGGAGATAGAGCGAGTCAATCACACCTTGAAAGATCCCCCGCTCCTCAGCCGTCATGACCCGGAAGGGTGAACCCATATCCTTGCGGGGGCCGGACGTGATGGCATTGGCCTCGACACCCACTTTTTCGAGCAATCCCCGGGCGTTGACGGTCAACATGATGACGCCAATGCTGCCCGTCACCGTCGAGGGATGAACCAAAATGCTGTCCGCCGCCATGGCCAGGTAGTAGCCCCCTGACGCCGCCACATCCATCATCGAAACAATCACGGGGACCTTTTTCTTTGTTTTGAAGTCCCGCAACTCGTGATACAGGATGTCCGAGGCGGTCACGGTTCCGCCCGGACTGTTGATGCGAACGACTACGGCTTTGATCTTGTCGTCCTTCGAGGCCCTCGTCAGCTCTTCCTTGAACGTGGCCAACATGTTGGGCTGCGGAACGATGCCATCTTTATCTTGTGAGCTAATGACCCCCGACAGATCGAGCAACAGGATTTTCCCCGCACCCGTACCGCTGAGCTGCACTTCCTGCACCGGCCCCGATGGCTCGATGAGATTGACCGTAATGCAACCGACCTGCAGACTGATGACGGCGAGGAGGCAGAGCCGACCACACATTGCGTAAACACTATACATGCTGTTTCTCCATTAACTGAATGAACTCGGTAAATAAGTAGGCGGAGTCATGGGGCCCGGGAGATGCCTCGGGGTGATACTGCACCGAAAACACCGGACGATCCAGACAGACCAATCCTTCGATCGAGTGATCGTTCAGACTCAGATGTGTGACCGCGACTTGACCGAACGATGTGTCCACTACGGGCGGTCGATCCGGAATTGCGTCGATCGGGTGGGTTACTTGTACCGCGAAATTGTGGTTTTGCGACGTGATCTCGACTTGCCTCGTGCGGAGGTCCATGACCGGATGATTCGCCCCATGATGGCCGAACTTCAACTTATAGGTTTTGAGCCCCAGCGCGAGACCGAGAATCTGATGCCCTAAACAAATGCCAAAGATCGGATGGCGTCCGATCAATTGCCGCACTGCCTCGATCGCGTAGGGCACTCCCTCCGGATCCCCCGGACCGTTCGACAGGAAGATCCCATCGGGCTTGAGGACTTCGACCTGCGTCGCGGTGGTCGAAGCCGGAACGACGGTCACGTCACACCCCACATCCACCAGCCGGCGAAGAATATTCAGTTTCACCCCGAAATCATAGGCGACGACATGCCACCGCCTGGTTGCACCGACACCTGTCTTGTCGCCAAGGGAGAGTGCCCACTCACCTGATCCTTCCGTCCACCGATAGGCCTGCCCACAAGTAACAGCCTTCGCCAGATCACGACCAATGATGCTCGGAGCTGCCTGTGCCTTCTCGACGACTTGGCGGGGGTCCGCATCGATATGGGTGATGAGGCCCTGCTGTGAACCATGTTCGCGCAAGTGGCGGGTCAGGGCCCGCGTATCCAACCCCTCGATGCCAACGATCTTCGCCTCATGCAGATAGTCTTGTACCCGCTGTCGGCTGCGCCAGTTACTGGCGAGTTGGCTTGTCTCTTTCACGATGAATCCCTCAGCCCAAATCCGCCGCGACTCGGCATCCTCCGGTGTCATCCCATAGTTTCCAATATGAGGAGAGGTCATGGTGATGATTTGTCCCTTATACGAGGGATCGGTCAAGACTTCCTGGTATCCTGTCATGGCCGTGTTAAACACGACTTCCCCCACTGTCTCACCTTCGTATCCGAGGGCACGGCCCTCGAAAATCGTGCCGTCTGCCAATGCCAACAACGCTTTTTTCACGTGACCACTCTGTCCCGGTATAGAGACCGTTTAGCCTTGATTCCGATCAGGAGAATTCCCAGTACAAGATTGACCATGTAGAGCCACCGAACCGGCATAAGGATACGAAACAATGCTTCGAAGGCCGCCTTCTTCGCCGCCTCCTCTTGCTCCGCGAAAGCCTGAGCTTGAAGCGCCACGGCATGTGGATGCAGCCACACAACAATAATGCCGGCGGTCACCACCATCACCGCCAACATGGTCATCTCGCCCCGGCCGACCGCCACCGCCGGATCTCCACTCCACCAGCGATACCACGATGCGGCACACAGGATCGCCAGTGCCCCGATCACGAAGCGATGATAACCCTCAAATGCCCGCGTCAGAAACAATCCGCCTAAATCCTGCCCGCCAAACGTATTAAAGACCGCTGGAATGACCGCCCCGATGAGCACCAGTAACCCGCCGACCCATACTCCCAGCGCCAGCCATTCAAGAGTGAGGCAACCGACCATCCCCCAACGGGACGTACGCCGCACCGCGCTACCGCTCCGCCGGACTGGCCTCGAACACTACCCGGCCACCCACGATCGTCGTCGTCACCTGACCCTTCACCTTCCATCCGGCAAACGGGGTATTCCGACCCTTTGAGCGAAATTTGGTCGGATCGACCTCCCACTTTTCCTGCTGATCGACGATCGTCACATCGGCATCGGCCCCGACCGCCAACGTGCCTTTGGCCAATCCAAACACCTTCGCCGGAGCCGTACTCAATTTATCTACAGCCGACTCCAACGATAAGACCCCCTCATCAACCAGCGCGCAGGTCAATGGCAGCGCCGTCTCCAGTCCGACGATACCGAACGGCGCTTCAGTAAATCCCAGTTGTTTTTCCTGAGTTGCATGCGGGGCATGATCCGTGGCGATGACATCAATCGTGCCATCGCGAAGACCTTCCTTGATCGCTTGCACATCCTTCCACGTCCGAAGCGGGGGATTCATTTTGGCATAGGTATTATAGCCTCGGACCACTTCTTCCGTGATGGTAAAATGATGGGGGCAGGCTTCGGCCGTTATTTTGAGTCCCCGTAACTTGGCTTCCCGCACCATCCGGACCGATCCCTCTGTGCTGATATGCGCCAAGTGCAGCCGAGCCCCGGTCAGTTCCGCCAAGGCGACATTACGCGCCACCATCACGTCTTCCGCCGCCGCCGGCATCCCTGGGAGCCCCAACTCGGTCGAGATGGCCCCTTCGTTCATACAGCCCCCCTCGGCGAGATGCAAATCTTCGCAATGATCGACCACCGGCACGTCGAAGGCCAATGCATACTCCATCGCTCGCCGCATAACCAGGCTGTTCATCACCGGCTTCCCGTCATCCGAAATCGCGACACAGCCGGCACGCCGCAAGTCCCCGATCTCCGCCAGCTCCTTCCCTTCCGAGCCTTTCGTAATCGCACCGATTGGAAACACGTTCGCCATCCCCGCCGCCCGCGCACGATCGAGCATGAATTCCGTAATCGCTTGGTTGTCATTGACGGGGTTCGTATTGGGCATACAACAGACCGAGGTGAAACCGCCGGCCACCGCCGCCGCCGCGCCGCTCTGGATCGATTCTTTGTATTCGAAGCCCGGCTCCCGGAAATGGACGTGGAGATCGACAAAACCGGGAAGAACCAATCGTCCCGTGGCGTCAATCTTCGTGGCTCCTGCAGGAACCTTGAGGTGCGGCCCCACCGCGATCACTCGGCCCTCATCAATCAGCACATCGGCCACGCCATTGAACCGTCCCGGATTGATCACGTGCCCGCCTGCAATGTGAATAGCCACGATTCAGTTTGCTCCAGACAAGAGATAGAGAATACCCATGCGAACGGCTACGCCGTTTGCGACCTGTTCCAGAATCACTGACGACAAACTATCGGCCACCTCCGGAGCGATCTCGACCCCGCGATTGATCGGGCCTGGATGCATCACAATCGCCCCAGGCTCGGCCAACTCGACCCGCTCGGCCGTCAACCCGTAGAGCCGCACATATTCGCGGATGGTCGGAAACAGCGCAATCCCCTGCCGTTCAAGCTGCAATCGCAGCATCATGATGACCTGCACGCCGCGCAGCGCTTCGTCGAGATTGTAGTAGACGCGCGCGCCCAGTTTATCCACCCCCCAGGGCATCATCGTCGGCGGCCCTACCACCCGCACTTCCGCCCCCAACTTCACGAGCGCGTGAATGTTCGAACGCGCCACACGGCTATGAGCGATATCTCCGACGATCGCCACCCGAAGCCCCTCGAACGACAATCCACGTTCGCGAATCGTATACAGATCCAAGAGGGCTTGCGTCGGATGCTCATGCCACCCATCTCCTGCATTGATCACGGAAGACTTCACCCCGAGGGCCAGGGTCTCGGCCGCACCGGCCGAGGGGTGACGCAAGACGATAATATCCGCCTGCATCGCCTCGATATTGCGCGCCGTATCGAGCAAGGTTTCTCCTTTGACCACGCTGCTCGACGACGGCGAGAAGTTAATGACATCCGCGCTCAGCCGTTTCGCCGCCAATTCGAACGAGGTGCGTGTCCTGGTGCTGGGCTCAAAGAACAGATTCACCACGGTGCGCCCCCGGAGCGCCGGGACCTTCTTGATATCCCGGCCGGTCACTTCCTTGAACGAATCGGCCGTTTCCAAGATCAACCGGATCTCATCCACTGTCAGAGGGGCTAGGCTCAAGAGATCTTTGCGTTTGAGACTCATCGTTCTCCCCAGCTCAAGTCTTGGAGATCACCACCCGATCGTCTTCGCCTTCTTCTTCCAACAGCACCTGGATCTTTTCTTCGCGTGACGTCGGAATATTTTTCCCGATATACGTCGCCTTGATCGGCAACTGACGATGGCCTCGGTCGACCAAGACGGCAAGTTGGATTTCTGCCGGCCGTCCCAGATCGATCAGCCCATCCATCGCTGCGCGAATGGTTCGACCCGTAAACAGCACGTCATCGACCAACACAATGATCTTGGCGGAAATATCAAATGGAACCGACGTCTTGCGGAGAATCGGCTGCTCCCTCCGCAAAGAGAGGTCATCCCGATAGAGGGTAATGTCCAATTCACCGATCGGCACCGACGCCGCTTCAATCTCTTGGATCCGCCTCATCAGCCGATGGGCTAAATGCACCCCCCCGGTTCGAATCCCTACCAGCGCCAGATCCTGTACACCCTTATTCCGTTCGAGAATTTCGTGGGCGATACGGGTGACTGCGCGCGCGATGTCTCCCGCATCCATCACCAACCGCTCGCCCTGTCGGTCACCACTCGGCATCATCGCCTCAATCTCACTACATAACATCCGTACGCTTCACGTCTCGCGCTTCATATTTTATGTATAACGTTTCACGTTTCACGTCTTCTAGCGGGCATAAAAAAACCCTCTCATCGAGATCCGACGAGAAGGTTGGGGTGCGCCGACAGACACAAACCCGATTGAAGCTCATGGGCACTCCTTGCTCACCTCGCAGGATGAGCGTTAAAGGTTCCTGTATCTTACTGAGGCCGGAGGAATCCTGTCAAGCTGGAAGAACGTGCCTACTCAGGTGTTCAGGCTGAAGGCTGAAGTGTTCGGAACTTCGAACCCCGACCTTCGAGTCGCGCTTTTCCCGCCAGTCTCGCCCGTCTCGCTTGAGTGTGCACGATCGGATGGAACCATCCCCTGCGAAGAACTCACCCGCGCGGCGCGAGTTCTTTTAATGTGAATTGTTTCGGGAGCATCACCGGAACCACGATGCCGATGGGGTCACCCCGCTTGATGGTCGTCGGCCTCGTGAGTTGTAAGAGAAAGTTGGCGGTGAAGGCGTCATAGTCCGGAAGCCAGTCGTACATATTCGGCGTGCGTTTATACTCTTGAGTCTTTACACCCTCCCACACAAAAAACGTCCGGTCAGGGTAGTGATAGAAGTGGTTCGGCACGTCCTTCATCATCAACCCCACCTGCTTGGGATAGTAGAACCGAATACCGCAGCAGAGCTTGGGATACCCGCTGTTCAAGATCAAATCGACGTAAGTCCCTGAAAACGACTTGTAGCCAAGAATTCTCTCTTCCTCCAAGATCGGCGGCGCTTGCCACTTGACCCCATCGGCCGTTCGGCGAATCTTGCAGTCCGCCGGAGACCGAATGAGCCAGCCGTACTGGCCCACTGTTCTCACCGGTCCACAATCGTCGGGGATCACTTTGTAGCCCTCGACCGCCACCGTCCGTTGCTCGTTCAGCGACATCCCGGACAATAACGGCCGATGCGGCATGAAGTCTAGCTTCAGTCTCTCCGGCGCGATGGCAGTCGAATACTCCCGTTCCCAATAGATGACGATCTTGTGGCTCAGCTCCTCGCCGGTAACCTGTTCTGGAGTCGGCTCACTCATCTCGAAAACCGTAATCGATCTAGGACACCCAGTGCAAGCCCGTTAGCAGGCCGCGAGGAACAGTTGTGACATGTCTGGAACAACAGGAGATACTCTTGCAGGATGCTCATACAGGCGGCCTTCTCACCCGCCCAGCCCTGGCGCGCCAAGACGCGCCTTGTCCCATACAAGGCCGCAGCGAGCTATCCCTTTATAAGGGGTGGCTGGGATGATCCCAAATGCGCGCAATATTCCACCCACCCAGCCCTCAGCGCGCCAAGACGCGCTATATCCCGGGCGAGGGCCTTCCCATTCCCTATACCTCCCTTTAGGGGAGTGGCCAAGGCTGCCCTCAACTGCGCGCATCGAACGAGCACAGTTTCACCGTGCGCGTTCTGCGAGCAAGGAGGGCACCTGGCCGCTCCCTCTCCATCCTTCTGAGGCCGCGCGTTGCGCGAGCACGGGGATCGTTCCAGCTACCCCGCCCCTTTTCAGCATTCTGCTAGACCTTCTTCATGTGGAATAGTGTCAGACCAGCCCTCAGCCTCGCTTTCGGCAGGATCGTGCGATGCATCAGAAACGTGGGAAGCTGTTCGACCGGTTCTTCCCAGCAGACGTGGAGTCCATGGGACGAAGCCTGCCGACCCAGTTGTGCTGGACCGATGACGAATGCATTGCCTCCTCCCTGGAGAGTTTGACTGATCTCCTTCATGCGTTTGGCCAGGCTGGCCGGTAGGTCTCCGCTGTCATAAGGCATCCAGTGGTAGACCAAGTCATAGGAGTGCGGGGCTTTATGATCGTGAAGCCCTTCGGCCGGAACGAATCGAATGCGTGAGAGCCAGTCCCATCGCTGCAACTCGGCACAGACGTTCCAGAGTTGTTGCGCCTGCCTTTGC
>DASYVB010000007.1:0-8934 GCA_036000525.1 Nitrospiraceae bacterium
ATCGCTGAGCCGCGTCGCGAGACCGGCGCGCGGAGCCCTGAGGCCCCGATGCGTACTCGTGCAGTACGGTGAGGGTCCGAGGGGCGAGCCCGCCGGCCGAAGGCCTGTCGTAGCAGCGGATCGGCGATTGCAGCAGAAGCGCTTATGAATAATGCGGGCTAGACCCCCTTCCCCTTCTGTGTGCCCCCATGTTAGGAAGAGGGTCATTAGTCAGCGGTCGATGGGAAGACGCTATTATGAAGAAGGCTGCTTTATCTCCTTACCAATGACAAGTGAACACTGAGCAAGTACCCTCTGCCCTGTTTGACCACAGACCTTTGACGATTGACGAAGCTGGAGGTTGCAAGGATGATGAACGGGTTCTTCCGTGGGCATGGGCTGGGCAATGACTATGTGGTGATGAATCCCAAAGAACTGTCGTTCCCGCTCACCCCATCAAGGATCACTTCCATCTGTAATCGCAACTGGGGCCTCGGCAGCGATGGGATTCTTGTGCTAGTCCCGTCAAGGAAGGCGGACTTCGGCCTGCGCATCTTCAACCCTGACGGCAGCGAAGCGGAAAAATCCGGCAACGGCCTGCGCATCTTCGCCCGCTATCTTCATGCCACCGGCAAGACGAAAAAGACGCACTTCACCGTCGAGACCAAAGGCGGGTTGGTAACTATTGCGCTGCATGTGGACCGGCATGGGGATGCGAGCGCCGTCACCGTCGAAATGGGCCGGGCTACGTTCCAGCCGGCCGCACTCCCCTGTACCCTCACGACTAACGAACTGATCGAACAGCCCATCAACGCCGCAGGCCAATCCCTCACCTTCACCGGGGTGAGTGTGGGGAATCCCCACTGTGTCGTCTTCAGACCATCCGGACAGTCCTGGTCGCGCGAGGATCTCCTGAAATTGGGACCGGCATTGGAGAACCATTCCCTGTTCCCGAAGCGAACGAATGTTCAACTCGCCGTGCCGACCGGCTCAAATGAACTCTTCATCCTGATCTGGGAGCGCGGGGCCGGCGAAACCCAGTCCTCCGGGTCCTCCTCCTGCGCCGCTGCGAGTGCGGCTGTCCGGCTCGGGCTGGTGAAAAGCCCTGTCACGGTGAAAATGCCGGGAGGCCAGCTCAACATCGAGGTCGCTGCGGACTTCAGTCTCACCATGAAGGGTCCAGTCGCGGAAGTCGCGCGGGGAAGCCTTAGTCCCTCCTTCGTGCGTAGCCTGCGCTGAGCGAGAAATCAGCCGTTAGCGATCAGCTTTCAGCCTCAATCCCCCGACCAAGTTGCCCCAGAGTGTCTCGGGCATTAAAATGGTGCCGTACAGGCACTCTTCCGTTGCTGACGGCTGAAGGCTGACTGCTAATGGCTACCTCTGCTAGATTCCAATCTAAACTCGACCACCTACCCGACCAGCCCGGCGTCTATCTGTTCAGAGACGAGCAGGGCGAATTGCTCTACATCGGGAAGGCCGCAGTCCTGTCTAACCGCGTGCGGTCCTACTTTCAAAAAGGGTCCGACCACTCCCCGAAAACCACCGTCCTGGTCAGCCACATCGCAGACCTCGAAACGATCGTCACCCGCTCAGAACTCGAAGCGCTCATCCTTGAAAGCAATCTGATCAAGCAGCATCGGCCCCGGTTCAATGTGGTCTTACGAGACGACAAGCAATACCCCTACCTTCGCCTGCCGATCAAAGAGGATTTCCCGCGCCTCTCCATCGTGCGCCGCGTGCAACAAGACGGCGCGCTCTACTATGGCCCCTACACGCCGGCAGGCGCCTTGCGGGAGACGTTGAAAGTCATCAAGAAAGTCTTCCCCTTGGCAACCTGCACGATCGAGATCGACGGCAAGGCGGAGCGAGCCTGTATCGAATTCGAGATCAAACGGTGCATGGCGCCCTGCACCGGCAATCAATCGAAAGAGGACTACCGCCACATCGTCGAACAGGTGCGCCAGTTTCTCGAAGGGCGAGACCATGAATTGCTGGACGACTTGCGCTCCCAGATGGAAGGGGCGGCGGAGCGTGAAAAATTCGAAGAGGCGGCGCGCTTGCGCGATCGGCTCTTCAACATCGAACGCACACTTGAAAAACAACGCATCACCCAAACGACGACAACCGACCAAGACGTGATCGGACTTGCGCGGCAAGGCTCGGCGGTTGATCTCCAGATCCTCTTCGTGCGCGGCGGCCTCCTGATCGGACGCAAAGACTTCTTCTGGCCCCATTCAGCAGACGTCGGCGACGAGGAGCTTGTTCGATCCGCCATTGAACAGTTCTACAACAAAGACGGTCAGCCGCCCAAAGAGCTGCTCATTCCTACCGACCTCAATGACGCCACGGTGATCGAGGAGTGGCTTTCAGGCAAGCGCGGGAATGCCGTCCGAGTTGTGGCGCCTGAGCGGGGCGTGAAACACCAGTTGCTCCTCCTGGCGGAAGAGAATGCCGGCGCCGCAGTCGCCAATCACCTTCGAGACGAAGAAATCGGACGGCAAGCGGTTGAAGAACTGAAGCGGCTCGTACGTCTGGACATTGTGCCTCGGCGCATCGAAGGATTCGACATTTCGAACACCATGGGCAACCAGTCCGTTGCGTCCATGGTCGTATGGGAAGACGGCCAGATGAAGAAAGCCGATTACCGCCGATTCAAAATCCAAACCGTGACCGGCGCCAACGATTTTGCCAGCATACAGGAAGTCGTCACGCGCCGCTATGGAGACAGCGAGGATCTCGCGCGCCCTGATCTCATCCTCATCGATGGAGGATTAGGCCAACTCGCCGCAGCCATGGAAGGGCTGAAACAGGTCGGCCACCAGGACCTGGCGATTATTGGATTGGCCAAAGCACGCGGCGAGAAAGACGAGCGGATTTTCCTGCCCGGCCGAAAAAACCCCATAGTGCTTCGCGTGAACTCCCCGGCCACCCATCTCGTGCAACGCATTCGTGACGAAGCCCATCGATTTGCGATCACCTTCCATCGCAAGCTGCGCGGCAAAGCCCTTATGGCCTCTCCACTCGATCAAGTAATCGGCATCGGCCAGATCAAACGGGCCCGCCTGCTCAAACAATATGGCAGCCTTGCGAACATCGCTGCAGCCTCTGACAACGAATTGACGGCAGCCGGCCTCGATGCCAAGACCGTCGCCGAGATGCGGAAAGCCCTCGCGAAAACTACTCCGTCGCACAGTTGAACGCGGTCATTTCTCGCAGTATGGGCGAGAGGCACGGGGCTAGAAGCTAGGGGCGACCAGAAGGAATGTCATTCCTCGTGCCCCTCGCCTGGTCCCTATGCGATATCGTGACGAGCCGTCATGAGTCTTCCAGCAGGCTGCGGAAAAACCCTGTGCCACGCCGGAGTTTCATTGGTCTGTGCATCTTGGACAACAGGAATACACCACGCAGGATGCTCAAAAAGGCCGTCCAACGATCTGTGATACGTTTCGGAGCAAGATCACTCGGCAGTCCTACGATTCACCTTTCACGGTTCTTGAGAGCGATGCGAGAACGTCGCATGGGAAAAGGCGTGTCTCGGTGCGCCGGGGTCGGGCGGGTGAGGAGAGAGACTTTTTCAGCATCCTGCTAAAATATGAATTTGACGCTGACAGCTCCCAAATGAACATAGGCATGGTATGTCCCATCAACGGTGGGGTTAAGATTCCCGACAACCGTCCGCGGCTCATAGAACCATTCCTGAAAGGCCACATCCAGTCCAATCGCCTTCGGCCAGAGCGCGGATGCTCCTCCGCAAGGCACCATTCCCAGAAATCGGCCCTGGCCCTTGCACAAGAATCCGGCTCCAATGGACAGCATGTTGGAAGATAAGGAAATCGTCCCCGGGTTGAACGTCGTATCAGGAACGGGATCCTCAGTTCGCGTGTACCCCGATCGGATTGCCACATCCCATTGAGGCAACCACCCGGGGTTGAGCCATTTGTATTCGGTCCCGATCGCCACCACCGGCACCGTCTTCCACTGTTGTGGTTGCGGGATGACCCCGCCTGTGGAGAGATGGACGTCGAGGTTCCGCATCGATTTCCACCCGACATATTCCACGTCGAGTTCCAACTTCCATTCCCGCTCACTTGTACGAACCGGCCAGATCGCAATGGCCCCGGTATATATCTGGGGAAGCACTAGGTTGGTGGACGCATCGGCAACCTTCGCCCCGTTGACCAACAACGATCCACTCAACGGCACCACAGCCTGGGTACGATAGACCAGCCCGATGGAGGCGATCGGTTTGCCATCACCGTTTCTCATTGGTGTATAGAGCAGGCTGATGGTTGCGCCTGCCCCTGTTCCCTTGCCGTTGAGTTCGACGGAGGCACCAGCAAGCGCCCCAGAGCCCACCTGCCGTTGTTCCGCCTGCCCCTGTCCAAGAAAACTTGCGAAGGTATAGATGTCGGCGCTCACACCGATGGCCAACTGATCATTAAGCTTATAGGCCACGGTCGGCTTGATATCGATGAGCGGAAGCGCTGCAGAGGTGACGGCGGTATTGAAGGGACCATCCACCGGATAGCGCGTGTTCGAACCGAATGGCGAAGTAAGTCCGAGCCCCAGCGTAACGGGCGAGAACATCGATGCACCAAGGGCTCCAAGATTGGCACTCAGATAGAAATGGCTTGGAGGTGGAGAGGCGATACTGCCGCCTAAATCACCTCTTGTATCAAGGCCCGATGGGCTCTTGTATTTGATCGACCCTCCCATGAGATTCGACCCAACAATACTCTGGACGCCATCGACTTGAGTCAATCCGGCTGGATTAAAGTGGATGGCCGAGGCATCATCCGCCTGAGCGGCAAACGCATTCCCCTGACCGGCCGCGGCAGCTCCTTGCGGCTGAAATCGGATAGCCTGAGCAGAAGTCATGGCGGGGTACATCAAGGCAAACATCGACACCACAGAAAAAAATATCCAAACCATAATCTTCCTGTCCCTTTCCGTTCAATCCGCGAAAAAAGCGGCAAATGGTACTAGATGGCTCTTTGCTCTGTCCAGTCCCCACAGTGTATTTAACGTGCTACGAATAGGGCCAAATAGTCCTTACGATACCTTTTTTAGCTCTATACTCTGACATTTCAATCTTGCTATAGTTTGGAAGAGGGTAGAGAATTGCTTCGCCCTCATGTGCAGGGTTGAGGTGAAAGGAGGAGAAATGAGTACCAGCACACACCCCTTCCCGGCTCACCTTTTTGAGCATGCCACGAAAGACGATCTTCAGCACCTGCTGGAGATCATGCATTATGCAGTCCAAGCTGAAACTCCCCAGGATGTCAAGGACGTCCTGATTCGCGCCAAGAATTTTCTTCCGTTTGAACGTGTGATCGGGGGTCTTGTACGTCTTGAACCACAAGGCACGTTCGAAGGTTTCTCAGACGTGTTGAACGTCAGCTTCCCTGAAGAATGGCTCTATCTTTATTGGAAGAACCGCTATGCAGAGGTGGATCCGGTTCTGCGCGCGCTCATGCAGTCGCAACGGACGCAGGTCTGGAGCCAGGTGTATGCCAACATCAGCTCTGAACGAGAAAAAGAATTCGTGGAGAACGCAACTTCTTTCGGGCTCAGTGACGGAGTCACAGCTGGATCACTCGATCCCTCATGTGGAGTGGCCACATTCTTTGCATTCGCAGGCGGAGACACGGCTGAGCACCTACGGTTCGTAAACTTCTTGGACTATCTTGGCCAACACCTCCACTTGGCACTGCTGAGGTCTGCATCGAAGACTTCCTCTTCAACCGCCACGTGCGTTACGACACTTTCTCCGCGCGAGGTCACGATCCTGAATTGGATAAAGAACGGAAAAACCAATTGGGAAATCGCGCAGATCGTCGGAATCACGGAGCGGACCATTCGCTTTCACATCGAGAGCATCTTTGGCAAACTCGATGTCTCTTCACGGACCCAGGCTGTCGCGGTGGCTGTTCAACACGGCCTTCCCAATTTAGTGGCATAGCCCTCCTACGAATTGCTCATCGTACTTCCGCTTTCAAAGAAGCTCATTTATGCCGCTGGCAGAAGAACGGGTAACTGTCCAGCCTGAGCTGGGAAGCCCAGTTCCACTTCACGGCACTGACTCGTACTCCCTTTCACTACATGTCCATCGGGCATGACCATCGCTGCCATCCACTCCATGAGCTGTGGCCGTTTTTGAGCAAGTACCTTTTCACATTTCACGATATCCATGGTGGCCGCAACCGACAAGGCTCCAGCTGGAGGAAGGGCCACAGGTGGGCCCAATGGATCACATGGGATCCCCAGGGCGAGGAGCACGCGGAAGAAGCGATGTTCTACCTCAAGGTAAAAATACCTGACGTCGTGCACAAGCGCCCATTGGTAGATGCCCTTGATAAGGGACAACATCAAACGAGCAGACAAGCCCTTGTCCCTGATCGCCGGATCAAGAGCCAGCCTGGTAATTTCCGCCGTATCTCGCTCTTTGCGTAGGACATGACCCTGCGGAAGAAGCACACGCAGATCTCGTTCTAGCATGAATTCCCCAGAGGCGGGCAGAAGCCTGGCAAGGCCGAGGAGCTGCCCATCGTGCCTGACAAGCCCGATAGACGTGCCCCAAAGATCGTATATGTCCATCTCCTGCCCATCCTCGCTTGGAGACACCCATCGCAGTGTTTCCGCAAAGACCTTATGTCGAAGCCGATAGGCCTTCGCTAACTCGTCACTAGTAGATAACGTTTTCACAACTAAGTCTCCTTCATAGAATTCAACACCCGCTTGTATCTCCATGCTGTCCCTCCTTGGTTAAGCACATCCGGGCCACATAGTAGGGGGCCAGCATTCTCAGAAATACCTCCATTGGTCACCTGGCTGATTCGCCAGGTGACGGAATGCATGACAGGCGCGTACTAGTAGTGTTCAGTCAAACTGAGGAGTCCGTGCAAGGGAAGGCTCCGTTGCACGTTCACGTCACATGATTGGAAAGGGCGCTCCAACGGATGAAAGATCGGCGAGGCTTCCAGATTCTCGACGGGTTTGTGCGATCCCCTGGCAAGCTGGCGAACCAGCGTCCCTTGCGCACGCAAGGCACTCCGACCGACACAGCTGAGGCTTTTCCTTGCCTGCTACATGAACAGGTCGAAAACAGCCTTGCTGCGGCCCTCACGGCATCCGAGCAAAGATTGAGCGCCCTGCTTCACAATCGCAGCCGCATCGGGCGGGAACTGCACGATTCCGTGCTGCAGGCGCTCTATGCGATCGGGTTGAGCCTTGCGCAACCCCCTGGATTGCGCCGGGGGGCGCCACAGGCTGGGCCGTCCGCTCACAATCAGGCGGCCGACCAGCTCCACAGGCTCATCCAAGACATTCGACGCATAATTCTGAGTGTGGAATCCGACTGCGTGGATCCGTTTAGGCTGGTCTCCGAGTTACAGGCCATCGCCCAGACCGTTGAGCGGGTGAGTGAGTTGCAGATTCGTGTGTGGGTCGACCAGGCGGCAGAGGAGATTCTGACCGGCGAAGAAGCACGTGGACTCGTCATGATCGCCAGGGAGGCCTTGAGCAATTGCCTCCGTCACGCTCGCGCCACACGAGTCGTGATCGCCCTTCAGCGCATCGGCCCACGAGTACGCCTGAGCATTTGCGACAACGGGTCAGGCTTCGACGTCGAGCACGGATTGGCAAAGGGCATTGGGTTCGCGCATATGGAAGATCGGGTTCGAAAGATCGGTGGCCGCTTGAACATCCAATCCACGGTGGGGCGAGGCACAGACATCACCGCTGACGTCTATCTTGAACCGATACTCACGAAGATATGAAATACCCACGCACCCATCTTGTCACATCCCCATTGTCTCCCACTCCCAGTCGAGGCGTGAGCAAGAACAACATGACCAAGACAAGAAGTTCCCCAAAGCCGGCCACTCACCCGGGGGAACCGATCGGCCATTGCTATCGCGCACTCCTGGATACCTCCAGCAGTGCGATCCTGCTTCTCTCGCCCGAATCCATCATTCTAGGGTGGAACCGAGCGGCCGAAACAGTCTCCGGCTGGATAGCCGACGAAGCGCTGAGTCGCAGCTATGCGGAAGGTGGCGTTCTACGACTTCCCCAAGGAACACTGGAAGCACCTGCGGACGACGAACATCATCGAGAGCCCGTTCGCGGCGGTGCGGCTGCGCACCGATGTCGCCAAGCGGTTCAAGAAAACGGCGAACGCGACAGCGAAGTTCTGGCGGTTGCTGCTGGTCGCGGAGAAGCGGTTCCGCAAGATCGATGCGCCGCGCCTGGCCAGCGAAATCCACCGCGGCGGCGTGTTCGAGGATGGAGTGCAGGTCACGAAGCAGAATCAGAGGGCCGCCGCCTGAGGTCGTTTACACACCTCTTGACTCAAGCCCCCTTTTATTTTTCAAGATTGAATCACTTGTTCGACCACCGTTTCCGTCTCACTTGAAATGAGCGATACGAGGAGACCTCATGGAACCTACCGTGGAGCATCGGAAGCACAAACGTTATCCTGTCCGATTCAAAAGTATCTTTTCCACTGACGGTGTGCATCTCGAGGAAGGTCTCGTGCTTGACCTTTCCCTCGGAGGATGTCGGTTGACGAGCGCAATTCACCTTCCTTCCGATATCCCGATAGAAATTCATATTCGGCCCGATCAATACTCCCCCGTTTATATCCCCAGGGCAGTTGTATGTTGGGCAGGGGATTCCGTCTTCGGTCTCGAGTTCAAAGAGGTACCTGAACTCGAATCGGCAACGCTGACTCGCCTGCTGCTGTTGTTGTCCTCTTGAAGGCAGGATGGTTCACGGAATCCTCGCAGCGAGGCGCGAAGGCGGGAAAGGGATGCCCACACCGATGGCGACCATTCTGTTCATTGATGACGACGATCCGTTGCGGATGCTCTGCCAGACTGCGCTCGAAGGGGCGGGGTACCGTGTCCTGACCGCCGAAAGTGGGCCACACGGCCTGCGTCTCTTGCAGCATCAGGA
>DASYVB010000008.1:0-11494 GCA_036000525.1 Nitrospiraceae bacterium
AGTCCGATGCGGACCTGATCCAGCGGGATCGGGTGATCCATCTTCTGCAGCAAGGGGGTCATCAGCGTTCTCAGCCGCTCGGCTTGTTGTGGATCGAGTTGTCGCCCCTCCGGTGCGGATTGCTTGCCGGCAGTCGGCGCCGGTGACCCGGGCGGCGCCTGCGAGGTGTGCATCGGACAACCTGACAGCAAAAGGACCAGGGCAAACGCAGAGGCAATGGGGCGCAATGAAAAGGGCGGTCGGTTCAGAGACATGGTCATGTCTTTCTCAAGGTCTTATGGCGTCTCTTTCAACGCGAGATAGTGGCCTCCGGCTGAGACCGTCGCCGCTGCTGGTCCGCGGGAGCGCAGGTCAGCGCTTGCTCCCTTTCCAAGAGGTGTTATTGCTTATTGTCGACGCCTAAACTAACAGCTATCTCATTGGTGATCTGGTCACAATTGCTCAAAGTCTCTGAAGGTTTTGAACGGTGAGGCGGGTTAGGTAGCCACCGGGACCGTCCGTTAAGCGCGTTTCCGATCTCAGCGTTGGCTGCCTTGCCCGGTGCTGCCGTCAACGCGTCTTTCCCTTCGTGCCTTCCGGCTGAAACCGCTGCTGCCACTGATCTGCCCACCTCATGAGTTCCTCTTTCTTCTCGCCGTACTGCTCCCTGACCAAGCTGACACAGTTCCCACCGTACCGTTCCTGGAGCTGGCCGAGAATCTTGTCGAAACTTCCTTCGATCTGCTGCAAGTCATCATTGGTAAATTTTCCCCACTGCTGTTTGAGGTCGCCTTTGACCTGCATCCATTTCCCCTTGAGTTGATCCACATTCATGGTTTCCCCCTCCTTGAGATGACGCTGCCTCACTGTTCGTTGCGCTCTGGCCCCGTCATCTATAATCTTCCCGGTGCTGACTATTATGGCGAGAGGACCGGCAGCGGTCTGGTCAGAATTGCTCAGATATAAGATAATGTTCTGGTAGCAGCTCACGCTGTTACCCGCTTGTGCGACTGGAATTGGGTTTTGGGCCGAACTCTTTCAACAGGCTGGAGAGATCTTCTGTCGGAAAGTGTCGATCGATTCCATGAGACGTCTTCCGACGACAGCCGTTTCCCCTAGATCAATAAAGGATGGACCTTCTCAAATACTTGAAAACACTGGACACTTTTATTTTGCTTTGATAGTGTGCACCATCAATGGCGCTCTTGCTTCAGACAGCGCTCACCGCGGACCCTCTTCCTCTTAAGTGTAAGGCGCTCCGTCGCATAGCTTTTGCTTCCCGATCCCCCGTGCTTTTCTTCGTTTCACTCCTTCTTCTGGTCTCAACTCCCGATATGGCGTTTTCTTTTACCCAGGGCGATCTCTATCGCCAGGCCAAGGCGTCGACCGTGCTGATCGTGGGTATTAACGATGAATCCGACGCCCTCTCGTTCGGCAGCGGTGTGTTCATCTCGGAGCAGGGCCTGGTCCTGACCAACGCGCACGTGGTGGAAGATTCCACCCGGCTCTTTGTCTATATCCGCAATCAAGTCATCGATTCTGCGGCACAGGTACTCGCGATCGACTCCGACCTCGATCTCGCCGCGCTTCGCGTCCAAACGGACCAGCCGGTTCCGTTCCTTTCGTTGGCGGCGGAGATTCCTGACGAAGGCACGCCGACGATCGCGGTCGGATATCCGCGTGTATCAGATGTCTTACACATGGGATTGACGCTGCATGCATCGGTCATTCCGATGACGATTACCGGTGTGGCCATGGGACGGTCCAGAACGGATGGGTTGCCGATTCCCTTCGTGCAAACAGTGGGGATGCTGAACGCCGGGAGTAGCGGAGGGCCGCTGATGGACAGCGAGACCGGTGAACTCGCGGGGCTGGTCGTCCATACCGTGCCCTATTTGGAGCAGGTCAAGAATACTGGAGGTGAGCGGCTGGGCACGGTCATGATGCGAGCCGGCCTCAGCTATTCCATCCCCGTGTCTCGGCTGCGCGACTGGTTACTGAAGAACCGCATTCCCTTTCCGACGAAGCAGACGCGCGAAGGTTCTCTCACCCCCTTGGAGAAAGAACTCCCGACTCGTGCATTTCTCACGACCGCGCATCTTCTTCATCTGATGGCGGCGGTCCTGCACCAGGATCGCAACCTCCTGGATCTCGCTATTCAGCATTATGAATCGGCCCTGCAACTCGAACCGGAACGGCCTGACGTGTTGCGGAATCTCGGGCTCGCGTTAGCGGCGACGGGACAGACGGACCGGGCACGAGTGACCTACGAGCGTGCCTTCGCCCACACACCGAGCGATCCCGTGCTCTTAAAGAATATGGGCGAACTCAGCTATCGCATGCGAGACCCCCAAGGCGCGGTGGAACTGTATCGAGCGGCCATTCGACAAGACGCCTGTTTGGTGAGCGCATCCTTAGGGTTGGGCACGGTGCTACAGGCACAGGGTCGAGTGGAGGAAGCGAAGCAGGTCCTCAGGCGTGCGGCAGCCTGCCCGTCGTCGTCTTCCGATGCGGCCTATCACGTAGGCCTCGCGTTGGAGCAACAGGGACTAAAACGCGATGCATTACAAGTATGGGAGAATGTTCTTGAGCAAGCCCCTAGTGCCTCGGTCAACGAGCGGCCCTTTTTCAATAAGATTCGGCAGCGAATCGCCCAACTTCGTGCCCAACTCACGTCTCAGGACCGAGGGTTCAGTGCGGCGCCGGTTGCCTCAAGCGCACAATCCTCCGCTCCCAAAGTCGCCTACTAAGTTCCTGCTCCCCCTCTCGTCTTGTTCCTGGCCTCGGGACTCGTCACCAATAAACTAGGAAATTTCCGCGGTGTGGTCAAAATTGCTCAGATTGCAAGACTCCGGAGAGCGTACATTTACACGTATGCATTTTTTTCACATCTAACCGAGGAGGTTCCTATGGTAGCAATTCCCAAAGTCGTCGGTATTATGTCTTGTGGTTTCTTGCTGTGCCTGGGTCTGTCGAATGTCGCGTCGTCTGGAGACAATCTCAACACTGGCCAATCGGGTGGAAAGATATTTACCGTGGATGATAAAGATAGATTTGAAGCCGGCAAGGAGGTCAAGGGCGAAATAGTGCGCATCGACGGTGATAACTATATCCTCAGACAGGACAGTGGAAGTGAGGTGCGCATGCATGTGGACGCCACAACTGAAACGAAATCAAAATTAAAGCCTAAGGTGGGAGATCATGTCATTGCGAAAGTGAATGATAAGGGTCACGCAATTACGTTTCTAACGGACCAACCTATCTCCCACTGACGCTCCTCTCGAATCAGCATGAGCGCTTGATAGGGTGGTAGCAGGTAATTCTCGTAGTCAGAGTCGGCAGGATGGTTCTCCATTGGACCATCAGCCGACTCCGACTAGGTGCCGTTCGGGTCCACACATGTCAGAGTGGAGTGTTAGCTTTAGTGGCGCGAGGGGTGCGCGCCTCGAAGTTGGCCGGTCGATCAATGCTGAGTCCACAACACGAACACGTCTGAATACTGCACAAATCATTCTCTCCAGACCTGCCGAATCTTAATGAGAAAGGAAATTTCCACATCACCCCCCTCGCCTCGTAGGGACGTACCATCCAAAAACCAGGAAATTTCCACGGTATGGTCTAAATTGCTCAGTTTACAAGACACTGCTGAGCGTATCGTTACACGTATGCATTTCTTACATCTAACCGAGGAGGCTCCCATGGTAGCTATTTCCAAAGTTATCGGTATTATTTCTTGTGGTTTCTTGCTGTGCCTTGGGCTGTCCAACGCGGCTCAGGCAAAGCATGCGCCTGCGCCATCAGATCTTATGAAAACTGACTCCGTAACTGATCAGCAAGGTTTTCAATCTGATGATGACAAGCAAAAGAATGTGGACAATGAGAAGGGAAGTAACCGCGCAAAGAGCGTCAAAACGATCAAGGGCGAACTGTTCCGCGTCGAAGACGGGAACTATTTCGTCAAGGTGAAGGACGGGAAGGAAGTACGTTTGCATACCGACAAAACTACCCAGATGATGGGAGAAATCAAGAAGGGTGATCGTATTGAGGCGAAGGTAAACGATCAGAATCACGCGCTGTCGATTCGCTCGACCCGATGAACTGATGCCGGTCACGGAAATGAAGCCGGTCGTACGACTGACTCCACTCTCGGGACAGTAGTCATTGTCTCAGTGAAGGCCTGCAAGTTGCTAGGTCATCAAATGGTAGCGACATGCCGACTCTTCGAGCAATGCCGTAGAAACGGATCACACAAAAAAATCTCTGCTACCATTACAAGACAAGGAGAATGGAGTACCCATGACCGGTCAAACGAAGGCTCCTGACCGCTTATGGTTGATCGTCTTGGCAAGGAGTGAGGGATTTGCCCCCCTCCTTTTCGCCTGCGCATTGCTCGCAGCATCTTGCGCCAAGCCGCCGGTTCATCGGGATGTTTCCATGGATTCCTTTCCTCCATCGATGACGTCTCAGCCCGGTGACCGCCATGTCCTGGCCGGTGAATGGGAATATGTAGACGGCGTCGCTGTCCCGCTGACACTCGACGAGCAGGGCAACGGTCACTATGATTGGAAAGATGGGCGATTCGAGACACACACACTCATCGGTCATACCTGGCACGGCATGTGGTTTCAGAAAGAGAATGACCGCGAGGGTGGATTTACGGTCGAGCTCTCGCCAGATTTTTTAGAAGGAGAGGGACACTGGTGGATCCGCCGCATCGGAGTCGACCAGGCGCCCACGCAAAAGAGCGGAACGTTTCATCTCTCCAAGAAGATCGCTCATATGAACCATAGCAATACTTCACCGGCACCGTGAGAGTCTCTCACGCGCCAGGCGGAGTGAGTGCCGGGGAACGAGGTCGAGAATGGGCCCTAAGTGCATTGCCTGATTTCATGGGATGTGATACTATCCTGTTCGGTTCCCGCTGCTCAGACGCGGGTCATCAACATCAGGGGCGTAAATGTATCGACCTCGAGTTTTCATTGCCGACGATCATCCCCTGGTAGTGGAAGGGTTTCGCCAGTTAATCGCCGATGACACGGTGATTGTTGGCACGGCTCATAGCGGGGCCGAACTTATGGAGAAGGCCCCGAGCTCTGCTCCTGATATTGTGCTGCTGGACGTCTTAATGCCGGACACGAGCGGGTTTGACCTCACCCAATCGATCAAACAAAAACTTCCCCATGTAAAAATCATTCTCGTGACGATGTTGAGTGAGCCCTTTTATATCAGCGAAGGTTTTCGAAAGGGGGCAAACGGTTACGTACTCAAACAATCCGCTTCAACCGAGTTAATGGCTGCTATCCGCACGGTGATGAGCAACCGCCGGTATGTGTCTTCTGATGTGACGGCGGATGTCCGCGAATCGATCGAGCATCCGTGGATTCGTCGCGAAGGATTCAACGTTCAATTGACGCCGCGGCAACGTGAGGTCTTGGGAATGTATGCCAATGGTCTTTCAGCTAAGGCGATTGCCATGACCATGGGCACCTCCGTGAAAACGGTGGAGTTTCATAAGGGGGAGATCATGAAAAAACTCGGCATCAAGACCGCTGCCGAGCTGACCAGGTTTGCATTGGCGCAGGGACTGACCGAGCTCTGAGGCGCCTCGACCAGACCCCGCGGCATGAGTTTCGGATCACGGAGCCTCAGTTAATTGGGCTTGACGTATGGGTTGGAGGTGCATCAAGTGGGGCAATGAGCCCGAGGATGAGAGCTTGTTTGGTCAGTTCGGCCGTGGTGCGAACGCCGAGCTCCTTGGAGATTCTTGCCTTGTGAAACTCGATGGTTTTCACCGTCACGTTGATCGCGGAAGCGATTTCCTTATTAGATTTGCCTTCCGCAATCAGTTGCAAGACTTCCCTCTGTCGTAGACTTAACATCACAGTCGGGGTCCTTTTCGATCCCCTCGGAGACTCCGTCGGCGATTCGAATGCTTGGTTGACCAGACCTTGCGCGACGACCGGCGAAATGTAGGTGCAACCCTTCAGTACTTCCTTCGCAGCAAACAGCAACTCATCCGCAACCGAGGTTTTTAACACGTATCCCCCGACCCCGATACGAAATGCTTCGTTCACGAAGTGCTGCTCCGAATGCATCGTCAGGATGATGATCTTGACCTCCGGGCAGGATTTCTTCAGGTGACGGCAGGCATCCAGTCCATTCAATTGAGGTAGAGAAATATCAACCAGTGCAAGGTCGGGGCGAAACTTTTCAACCGCTTTAATGAAGCTGCGGCCGTCTGCTGGTGTGGCGACCACACTGTACTCCTTCTCCAAGATCTTGACGACGCCTTCGGCGACGAGACGATGGTCATCGGCCACGATGACTTGCGGCTTCATGTTGATCGACTCCTTTTCTGAAGTTGGTGGTGCAACCTGCTCACGTCGCACTATACCAGGGCTCCACTATACAAAGCTATCAAGGCCTCTGTCACCACCCAAACACGAGGGCAGGGAGGCCGGCTCGCTGCTCAACGAGCTAGGGGTTTCCCCTAGCGCCGTAGGAGCAGAAGCCAAACTATAAGCTTCTTGATGGGGAAAAGATGCGTGGTACCTATGCTCACTATTAAGGACACAATATGCGGAGGCCACCACCGTTTCAATGGATGCTGGGTTCCTCATCTCGCAGTTCATTGGCATCGGATCTGTAAAGAAGGTGTCATGCGTTCGGCCATCCGATCCTGGGTAACATGACCATGTGGGGGAGAGCTTTGCCTCTCGCCATCTTGATATTCTTTATGATCGGCCTCTCCCCATTGAGTGCGTTCGCAAAGGAAGAAAAGAGCCCTGAAGCCGGCAAGGAGTTCCACACTACCTTGTTTGGAGAGGAGATCTATGTTCCTGCGCGCGACCGCCGCAGTGTGACGGCGGTGAATTTCGGCCTTTAGTGGACTCCCAATGGGCCGAGTCAGATGGAAATGCTGCCATTTGGTGCCTTGTATGTGTGGCGCAATTGGGACGGAGATAACAGGCGATTCCGAGGTACCTTTTCCGGCGTGGTCAATGATATCGATTATACGATTGGACTCCGTTCGCTCCCCAACTGGTCGCTGATCTTTACACTCGATAACTTCATTGCTCCTATTGGGCGTTCGGAGTATGTCGAGGGACAACGCATCAGTGCTTCTGAATTAGAATGGAACTATTTCTTTGCCGGCTTCGGGGTCGGGTATCGCCTGCCTTTCATTCCCTTCGAGCAGGACAGCGCAATCAATGTGTTTCTGACCTATGAACCAGGGTATCGATGGTTTCGTGGGACGGATGAAACCTCCGCTCAGTATGGAGTGCCCAAAGATACGTATGAAGGCCGGATACACGGCCGGATTCGTTGGGATGCCCTAGTCCGCAATCTCATGGAGCTGCCTCATCGTGGACTCTCAGCGGGCGGAGATGTCATCCACGGACATCGATCTCGGTGGGAGGCGTGGGGCGGACCCCCGCTTAATACGCCAGATTTCAAGAACGAACAAACCTATGTCTCGGCGTCCGCCTATGCAGTGTTTGCAAGCGGACTCCCTTTTATCGAGAGCGACAAGCATCGATTGATTACCAGCCTGTATGGCGGGATCGGCAAGGATCTCGATCGCTTCAGCGCGTTTCGTATTCCGGGCCGGCCGACCGGATTCGAGTGGGAGGCGTTGTCGCTTCCCATCATGCCGGGCGTGGCGTTTAACGAATTGTTCCCACGACGCTATGCCATTGCAAGTGTTACGTATCGCTATGAGGCGCTGTTTTTTCTTTATCCCTACGTGACCGCGACCTACGGCCTTGTCGAGCGGCTTCGGTCCACCCCGCAAGGCATCAAGGAGTCAACCGATTCACTCCCGGCTCTTAGTGGGGGCATCGTCACGGGAGCCCCCTGGAAATCCCAGATCGAGCTCAACTACAGCTACAACTTCGGTATTTTTCGCGATCCGGGCGGCGCGCCGCCAAGTATGGGGGGGGCACGGAGCTTTTATTTTTTGGGCGAAGGAGTTGTGACAGATTATCCTTTCTTTGGAGGCTGTTTCAACGTTCCGCTTTCCTACTCCAGTTGACGGTGGCGGCGGAGTTCGCTCACACCCAGACCGCCGTCCTAGCAGACCGTCTATTTCCGCCTAGTCATCGGCTTTGCCTTCTTGTAGACCGTTGGACCTCCTTGAACAGGATGCGGCCGCAAATGGGGCGGAGCATTCAACTCGGAGATCGAGTAGGTCGCGCGAGAATCGCAGGGTCTGGGCGACAAGGCGATATATCTCGAGCCTCTTGATCGAACAATAACGCTGATCCTGGCCGCAACGCCACCCTATCAGCGGGGGCGGCACGTCCTCTCGATTCCGCCAGTGTCTCCCTGTCCCGCTGGTTCTTGTGTTCTTCACGCACAGCATTTCTTCGAACCGATGACGGGTTCCCACTTTCATCGAGGGCCCGTGCCGTCACCAAAGCAAGGAAATACTTCCGAGTCGAGAAATCGGGTTGCCTTCGCAATGAACTAGGGAACATCCCAGTCCTATATCTTCCACGGCCACGGTATACCTTCATCATCAGGACGGTGAGATAGGCAAAACAGGCGAAGACACGGGGAGGCATTGATGAAACTGCCCACGGTCAAATTTCAGTCAGGACAGGTAGTGAGCCTCGCAGCGTTTCTTCTCAAGTTAACCTCCCTCGACGTCGGACAGGCGCGGAGATCTGCTATCAACCGTGAACGTGCCGGCGTGATGGACGCCGAACCCCTATCATTTAACAACCAACAGGAGGAGAGACATGAACGCCGATCATTTTAAGGGGAAGTGGAACCAATTCAAAGGTGAGCTCAAGAAGAAGTGGGGTGAATTTACGGACGACGACCTCATGAAGATCGAGGGAGACTACGACAAGTTCACGGGAGCGGTCCAAAAGCGATACGCCGACCGAAAAGATGAGGTCGGTCGATGGGCAGATGAGTGGTACCGTTCTGCCCAGACATCGACTCCGGAGTCGCGGCGAAAGTAGTTCGGCGTTTCGCCTTTCCCTGCTCCTGTGCGTGCAGGAGAAGGGATCGTGGGGCGCTACACCACGGCGGAGAATTTACGACCACGGGCGCGGTCCGACGATCGTCCGAACGCACCCCTCAGCCACCAATGAAAGGAGAACACCATGAAGCATATCACCCGAATCATGATGGTTGGTGTTGGTTTGAGCGTCGCGGCAGTCGCCGCGTCCCCGATGTCGTCTTCGGCATGGCACCAGCAAGCATTCTCGATCTCCAGCACAGGCGTTCCGTTCATACTGGTCCTCAACGAGGATCAACTCAAAGGCAACTGGAAACAATTCAAGGGCGAACTGAAAAAGAAATGGGCCAACTTCACAGACGATGATCTTCTGTATATCGAGGGGCGTCAGGACAAGCTTGAGGGAAAAATTCAGGAGCGCTACGGCGATCGAAAGGAAGAAGTGAATAAGTGGGTCGATGACTGGTTCGAACAAAACAAGACGCCCAAAACCAGTAAGCCCTAATCTAATTGGATATTCTCAGGAGGTTGACATGAATCTTAAGATAGCAGGTTGCGCGCTCGCCCTAGTTGTGTCCGGAATACCGATGATATTCCCGCAGCACACCGCGGCTGCGGATAACGAGCTGTTTCAGCAGATGGACATCGGCTTGTTCTCGGTCGGGGGCCGGGCGGCCTACTACGATCCACAGGAAGGGCAATCGCGGTGGTTCGGCGGTGGCCAGGTCCGGCTCCACCCTTGGAAATATCTGGCTTTCGAAGGGTCAGCCGATTATCGGCGCGAGGATACGGCCGGGTCGCGCATCCATACTTATCCCGTGCAAGTCTCCGCGTTGATCTACCCGCTGGGCCATACCCGATTGGCGCCCTTTCTGCTCGGCGGCGGCGGGTGGTACTACACCACGGTCAAAGGTCCGGGCAACTTCGACGACACCCAAAATCGGTTCGGCCTCCATGCTGGTGGAGGTCTCCAGTTTTTCTTCAGCAACCATATCTCGATCGACAGCACGTATCGATACATTTGGCTTGAGGATATCCAGTCTAAAGACCAGAACCTCCAAGACAAGTCGTTCAACGACAACGGCCATATGATCACTGTCGGCCTCAATTTACATTTCTAACGGAAGAGGCGAAAGGGAATGAGGTGAAGGGCGTAGTGGAACGGCCGAAGGGGAAAACGAAGGCAGCGGCAAAGAGGATCAAAGGAACCCCTAACTAAGGAGGGTCTTATGTTTTCACTTCCTAACTTCATAAGTGTAGTCCTGTCGTGTGCGTTGCTCGCGCTCCTGGGGGCGCTCAGCGGCTGTCAGTCCACCACCGGAAAAACAGCTAGCCAGACGATGAGCGATGCCTCAATTTCCACCGCCGTGCAGACGAAGTTGACGAGCGACCGTCTCTCGAATTTCCCACGCATCGATGTCGATACCGAGCGTGGTGTCGTGAATCTGAGCGGGGTGGTGGAGACAGAGGCACAGCGGGCTCGGGCGGAACGCCTGGCGCATCAAGTGGATGGCGTCGTCAAGGTCAACAATAATTTGCAGATTCAGAATCGCCTTCCATCGGGAAACCATACGAATCCGACACATGCCGAGGACATGAAAGCCGGCCAACCTGAGACGAATAGTGGACGCGTGGATCAAAAGGCCATGAGCATGCAGACCCAAGGGGTCGATATCATCCAGGGGAACGTCGTGCGCGTCGAAGGCGATACCTATTTTGTGCAGGGGCAGGATGGGAAGGAAATCAGCTTACATGCCGACACTTCCACCATGAAGACCAGCACAATAAAGCCAGGAGATCGTGTCGAGGTCAAGATCGACAAAAATAATCATGCGCTGTCGATGCTCCCAGCCCCTTGAATGGTTGTTGGGCATCGATACAGTGATCGGTACGGTGAATGATCAGAATTATGCGGGGATATCCCCCCTTAATAATGAGTAAAGGAGGACGACATGTCGACCATTGCCACATCGATTGAAGTCAACGTGCCAGTTCGGACCGCCTATAATCAATGGACGCAGTTTGAGCAATTTCCCCAGTTCATGGAAGGGGTCAAAGAAGTGCACCAGATAGACGACCGTCATCTTCATTGGAAAGCCGAGATCGGGGGGCAGGAAAAAGAATGGGATGCTGAAATCACCGAGCAGAGGCCGGACGAGCGTATTGCGTGGAAGAGCACTGGCGGGGCGATGAATGATGGGATTGTGACGTTTGAGCCGCTTTCGGATGCGAAGTCAACGGTTCGGCTGAACATCGCATATATGCCGGACGGTGTGATGGAAACTGTCGGAGATGAAGTTGGAGTGTTGTCCTTGCGTGTCAAGAGAGATTTGGAACGATTTAAGGAATTTATCGAATCGCGTGGCCGGGAAACCGGTGCCTGGCGGGGCACGGTCAAGTGAAAATGGGTATACAGTTCTAGCCCAGGCAACCTAAGTTCTCGCAAAGAGGGGTCGTCCGTAATATGTCCAAATCACAACGACCGGCGCAACAGCAGAAACGGCGTCCCGGTCTGGACACGGACATGATTCCCCGCCCAAAATC
>DASYVB010000009.1:0-16843 GCA_036000525.1 Nitrospiraceae bacterium
TAGGAATAGCATTCTTCACGACGGACGCCATGTACCCTTACACCATCCCTCTCCAGGCGGGTGAACCAAAGATCCAACCGACTCATTTGAAGTCGGACCTCACGGTAAAGGTACTCGCCGCGGACTACGACGTTCCTGGTCGCGCCCTGCGCATGACCCTACAGGTCACCAACAGTGGTGAGCAGCCCCTTAGGATCGGAGAGTTCACGACGGCGGGCATCAGATTCCTCAACAAGGTCGGCAGGGACAACAACTTGGACCCGACCTACCCAGCGGAGATTATGGCGCTAGACGGCTTGCATGTTGAAGATGAGTCCCCGATCAACCCAGGCGAAAGCAAAGAAATCAAGCTCGACTCGAGAGACTCGCTCTGGGAAGTGCAGAGACTGATGGACTTGGTCCACGATCCGGATCAGCGCTTCGGAGGGCTCTTGATGTCTTGGGACGAATCCGGTAATCGCCACATCAACAGTATTGCCGGTAACATCATCCCGGTCTTTACGAGGGCCGCGGCAAGCTAAGGGTTTTATCACGTCCAAGCGTGACGCCGATCCGCCCCCGTCGTGAGACGGGATGGCGGATCGGCTTTTTTTATTCTCCTTCGCCGAATACACCGTAAGCTCGCTGCGAGGATGTTGGGCCTACGTAGCCGAAGTGGCTACTTCGGCGGAGTAGGCTGCTGCGGGGAGCTTCATCGAACGAGATGAATGAAGTAGAACCCTCCGTCAAGACACTATGAAACCAAGTTTAAGGGGGTAACCGTGCCCATGCAGCGGAACGGCACTGCCACGGCTTTGGTAATTTTCTCGATATTTGGCCAACTCGCATGTGAGCGTTTTCATCTTTGTGGTCAACTCTACCTGCTACCTAGAATTCCGCCATTGTCATTTTTGTCTTGACCATTCATCAGCAGATGTCCTGAATCTATTTTGAAATCTACCCGTGATGTCAACTATAAAGGGACGGGCTCGCCTAAGCATCGGAGTGAGAATTGGGAAGGTTTGGTTCAGTTCAAAAGAGTCGATCGGTTTTAGGCCTCACATTCGTATTGGCTGGCATGGAGCCTGGCTGACGGCACCGTTTCGGTGGTCCAGGCTGACTCAACCGTGAACCAGGACTTCCGTCTATGGGCGCCGGTCTATTTGACCTTTCCCCTCTCATCTTCGTTTATCGGATACATGGAGGTGAACCCCCGATTCGGGGACGACGTATCAGAGTTAGATCAACTGATTCTTCGCCCAGATGTCGGTTACAAACTAAATGCTCATTTTACCCTGTGGCAGGGGTACGCGTGGGTTGGAAATTATCAGCCTAGTTTCCGCGAAGAAAACCGCGTGTATCAGCAATTGCTTTACCGTCGCAAATTTCCATTCGTCAAAGTTCTCAGTCGTACTCGGCTGGAAGAACGATTCATAGACAATGCGGATGGTACCGCCGTGCGAGCCAGAACGATGTTGCGCGGTGATTTTCCGCTACCGGATGCCCCAGAGTGGGCGATCGTCATGTACGAAGAAATTTTCGTGAATGTCAATGCGGTGGGAAATGGTCATGACTCAGGATTCGATCAAAACAGATTGTTTCTCGGTATGAATCGCCAATTCACGGAACACTTCAATATGGATCTTGGCTATCAAATGCAAGCACTCAACAACCGCCAGCCGGCGCTAATCAACCAAATCAACCACGTCATCCTTCTGCAATTCTTTATCAATCTGTAGCATCCCTGCCTTCAAGTAGAGCGCTTCGAAATTCATCCTCTTACGCAATGCGCAATTCGAATCTTGAGTCAACATGATAGCGCTTGACCTTTCTCAGGGCAGTCGATGCCGCTGAGGCGGATGCGTTCAGGCTGTTGGTTAGGCAGAACTTCGATGGTATCGCCGTCGAGGACGGAGACGACGGGTGTTGTGCCCCACTTATAATGTGGACAGGTCCTCTAAGCGAGGAGGGAGATATGGACACGCGGTGAAACCTGTCCAGAATGGTCGCAGGCAATGGCGACGGTGGAGCGCCGAACAGAAGTTGACGGTGTTGCAGGAGTGGCGGGCCAAGTGCTGCAATTCCCCAATCCACTCTACCCACCCTAAAACGGAGAGGGAGAGGCGAACCCTCTCCCTCTCGCTGATTGCGTTACGTTGGGGCGACTCTTAGGACCGCGACGCCCTGACCGCCACTGTCTTATTGGGGTCGCTGTCTTTTGAAATCACCCTTGTAACCTGCCTGCGGATTACTTCAGGCCTTTGTAGATGTCCGGATTCTCTGGACCTTCCACCTTCAGCAGGCCAACTGCGCCTTTTGCAATGCGGAAGATTGAGTGGTCCACATTGATATAGGTTCCGGGCACTTCGACCTTAAATTCTGCCATGGAAGCCCCGCCCGCAGGCACGACGGTGGTTTGGAGGCCCTCCAATGGAGCTGTTGTCAAGGAACCCTCGGGGTATACCCTGTCAAATATCTCGCCGATGATGTGCCACGACGCGACATGGTTCGGTCCTGCATTGACATAGAACATTCGAACTGTGTCTCCCACCTTGGCTTGCAGAGGATTTTTGATAAGCGAGCCAGCCATTCCATTAAACACCACATGTGAAGGGTGCTCAGCTAACCCGTTTTCGAAAGAAAACTCCAAGGTATCGCCCTTCTTACCAGGCTTGGTGTAAAACTCGCTTTGCACGACATAATATTCTTTTTCTACTTTCTTAAGCCCACCAACCGGCTCAACTAAGATCCCGCCGTACATGCCATTCGCAATGTGTTCAGGAATGGATGGAGAAGCGGTGGCACAGTGATAGAAAAAGAGGCCAACATTGAGGGCCTTAAACCTGAGACGGCTTTCCTGCCCTGGCTCGGTATTGAGCATGGCGGCCCCACCACCTGGTCCAGTGGCCGCATGAAAGTCAATATTGTGACTCTCCTGGCTATTCTTATCGTTCTTCAGATGGATTTCAACCGTATCCCCTACCATCACTCGGATCATGGGCCCTGGTACGGTTCCAGCCGCTCCTGCGGATCCAAAACCCCAGAACTTATAGTTGTTATCGTCGCTTAGCTTGCCGACCCACTCGTGAGCTTCAAGTTCTACTATGACATTGGCAGCTTCTTTTCGTGTGATGGGAGGGGGAACATTGGGTGCAGTCGTCACGACAGCCTTGATGGTCTCCATCGCCGACACAGCTCCTGGATTGATGGCAAGACAAGGAGCAATGACCAATGCACTGATCAATCCGGCATTACGCACGTTACGCGAAATACTAATAGACATCGCAGTCTCCTTTGATTTTGGATTGCTCTGACGGTCTCTTCTGTCATCTGCTTGGCACCTACCGAATGATTTTCAGCCCTAATCAGGGCATTCGGATTTTCCTCCTGTTTAGGGTTTGTAATCCGTGTGTTCGGCTGGTTTGTTCCCGTGCGAGAACTGGTGCTCGTACGCCATCACCTGCCAGATCTGCTCCTCCGACAGGAACTGCTTCCAGGCCTTCATCTTCGTCTTCGGGACCCCTTCCGACACTCGCCAGAACAAGAAGCTGTCCGAGAAACGAGTGGTGTTTTTCGGGTCACGAAGATCCCGCGCCCCCTTCTTCACCGGTTGACCGTCCTTGCCGTGGCAGCTGGCACAGTTGACTAGCGGGTTGGCCTCGCCGGTGAAAATCTTTGCTCCCTCCGCAATGGCCTTAGGATCCGTCCACCCTCCAGCCGGCATATGTTTGTCGGCATAGTCGGCTGGAACTGGAGGCATTGGCACTGGTTCTTCAGAGTAAGCCCTTCCTCCTGAAAGAATCAGGACAGATACCATCAACACGACCAACGCCCCGACCTTTCTCATCGTCATTCGCACCTCCTTTTCTTGATGGTGATCATCGTCTCTCGACGGTGTCTTGCCTCATGCGGCTCAACACAGATAACAACTCGGATTGTTCACGCCTGCCAACCGTGAACTTGTTCAGAGTCGTGATCAGATCGCCGACCAGCGCATTGAACTCGGCATTGGTGATATCCATGCCTGCATGCGCGGATTTCAGGCCCAAGCCGACATAGCTGCAAGGCCCTTCACTTGCTTGATACGGCTATCGGTCCTGACTCTCGCACGACAAAATCATCCACGACGGCTTGTACTGGCCGGTTTGCCGCCCAGTTGCGGATGTTAGCTATGATTCGTATGACGCGCTGCCACTACTACCATTAACATAATACCCGACATGCCCGGCCAATGAAAAGGGCGATGTTTGAGACGCCTACCGACCTTCGTTAGTTAATGCCGCCCACATTGCCTTACGTATTCCCCATTGTCAAGACAGAAAAGCTGGCATTTACGGTCAGGCCGCCCACGCCATGCAGGCTATGTTTTCCCCTCCGGTTATGCGACCTAGAATGAAGTCGCCTTTGCCGTAGTGGGCTTCGGTCAGTTCCTGAGGCATGCGTTGGCACGCCGGTCCTGAGAGAATGTTCAGGAGAGGAATACCGTCCAACTCATGAGGAAGGGCGATGCGGAAGGGCTTATTTTGTGATTTGTTTGGCTGCTTCGACAATCGATCGTGCTCCGATGCCAAAGTGGTCGACGAGTTCGTCCGGCTTCCCGCTGTGTGGGATCGTGCGAACGGCGAGCTTATGCACCTTGATGCCTTCGGGCCCGACCGCGCTGAGCACAGCATCCCCGAGGCCGCCGTGCGCATAATGATCTTCAACGGTGAGGATGCGCCCCTGCGTGGCCCTGGCGCTGTCCAGCAACGTGGTGCGGTCAATGGGGACGATGCTATAGAGATCGACGATCCGCACGGAGACGCCGGCAGCTTTCAATGTGTCGTAGGCCTTCAGGGCTTCGAAGAGCGTGACGCCGGCTGCAACGATCGTGAGGACATCCGACGCGCTTTGGCGAATGACTTTCGATCCGCCGATCTGGAACGTTTCATCGGGCCTGTACAGAACCGGAGACTTGGGGCGACCGGCCCGAATGTAGACCATCCCTTTGTGCGTAGCAGCCGTTTCGACGAGCCGATATGTACAGGTCGCATCGGACGGATACAACACGGTCACGCCCGGTTGCGCAGCCATCATCGCAATATCTTCCAAGCCCATTTGCGAGGGGCCGTCTTCCCCGATGCTGACGCCGACGTGTGTGCCTACAAGCTTGATATTCGAACCGCTGATCGCCGCCATACGGATGAAGTCGTATGCCCTGGCGAGGAAACAGGCAAATGTCGCCGCGAACGGGACTTTACCGCAAGCCGCAAGGCCAGCTGCTACGCCGACCATGTTTTGCTCGGCGATGAAGTTCTCGAAAAATCGGTTGGGAAATTTCTTGCCGAACTTGTCCGTATAGGTCGAATTCTTGACGTCCGCATCGAGTCCCACAACCAGTGGGTTCACTGCGCCAAGCGCTTCCAGGGCAACGCCGAACGCTTCGCGCGTGGCGGCAGTGTCACCTACTTTGTAAGGCGACCGTGGGAGAGGACTGATAGACGAAGACGCTTGAACCGGCGTCGATGGTTTCTTAAATGAAATGGCTGTACTGCTCGGCTTCAACTGCTTGGTCAACTCATCGATCGCCTTCTGAGTTTCCTCGCCTTTGGCGACCGGTTTCCCATGCCAGCCAGGCTGGTTCTCCATAAAAGAGATGCCCTTGCCCTTAAACGTTTTGGCAAGAAGCACCGTCGGTTTGCCTTTGGTGCCGGCAGCGGTATCGAATGCTGCGAGCAGAGCTGAAAGATCGTGCCCGTCAACCACCAGCGCCTGCCAGCCAAAGCCGGCCCACCGGGAGCGATAACCCTCCATGTCGTGTTGCAGCATGGTGGGATCGCTTTGACCGAGGCGATTGACATCGACAATGGCACAGAGGTTATCCAAACCATGATGGCGCGCGACTTCAGCCGCTTCCCATACGGATCCCTCGACGGATTCTCCATCGCCCATCAAGACGTAGGTTCGGTGATCCAGTTTGTCGACGAATTTTGCATTAAGGGCGATGCCGATGCCGACTGGAAGGCCTTGCCCCAACGAACCAGTTGCCATATCGACAAACGACAAGCGGGGCGTCGGGTGCCCTTCCAGATCTGAGGTCAAAGTGCGTAACTTCAAGAGATCGTTTTTCGGGAAGAGGCCTGCTTCCGCCCAGGCGGCGTAAAGCAGGGGGGCAGCATGGCCTTTTGACAGCACGAACCGATCACTATTGAGGGCTTTAGGATTTTTGGGATCGTATCGCATAACGGAGAAGAAAAGGGCTGCGACGATGTCCGAAGCGGAACAACAGCTGGACGGATGCCCACTCCCGGCTTCACTCGTTGCACGAACGCTCTCGATCCGGAGCTGCGTGGCCTTGTTCTGCAGTTCAGCAAGCAATTCGGGTGAGGCGGTTGAGCTAGCCATCGGAACTCCTTTCGGGATTTGGATGCCAAGGATGCTGCCGGACTCTTCTCGTCTTCTCTATCGCTAGCATCGCGGCGGGGCTTGAGGCTAACAAAATGAAATGAGGGAGTCAATGAACCTAACAGGGTGTGGGAAAAGTCCGCCAGCGCCACAGACCGTGGCGCGTGAAGCGCGAGACTTGCGAGAAAGGCGCGACGTGGACCGATTGGATTCCCACGTCTCGCCCATCCCGCGAGTCTCGCTCGGCTATCCTCCGCGCGGTTCTCCTGCAGTCCCAGACGTGCAGGCCATTGAAGTTCTGCTGTGCCGAAATGGTTTTCCCGTAGCTGCTAGAGTTCGGGCTGGCCGGGCGATAGAAGGAATGGTCGATGCCGACGGTGCGAAACAGTGCAATGCCATCCATCCTGTAGCCGGCGTATTCTGTCAGCGTGTCTTGGCTGAATCGGCTCTTCGGACAGGTCCGTTGGTAGAGCAATCCTTGCCAGTCTTCATAGGCCCAGGAGCTGGTGCCGAGTCGAACATGGCTGAGGTCGGTGGACACGAGAAGGTGATTATACAGAATTCGTCTGTAAGAACAATGGGATAGCTTGACATGCCCGCGGCCTTCGCGCAGACTCCCGTGCATGCAGGACCAGACGGAGCAGAGCCTTCTTGCCAAACTCGCTGAACGTGCCGGCATCGCGGCTGACTACTACGATATCGCAGGCACTCTTCACCTCACCTCTGATGACACCCGGCGCGCCATTCTGACTGCCATGGGCTTTACGGTCGATTCGACCGGATCACTGACACAGGCATTGCGAGAATGGGATGAGGCGCCCTGGCAACGCCCCTGCGATCCGGTCCGGATCCTGCGTGACGGTGAGACTGGACCCTCTGTGTCCTGTTATCTGGCGCTCGAGGACGGAAAAGAAGGGTCCGTCTCGGTGGAGTGGCAGATCCGCGACGAAGCGGATGCAGTGGTGCAGGAAGGGCAGGCTGGGCCTGGGCTTTCCGCTGTGGAAGTCCGTTTTCTTAATGGTCGACGGCATGTGCGTGTCGAAATACCTGCCCCGCGTGGTCTCTCGCTCGGGTACTACAATTTGACGGTACGGGCCGAGGGCTTAGTCGGGGGTGTCGTGGGGACGATGCGTGTCATCGTGGCGCCACACCAATGCTATGTTCCGCCGTCGCTCGAGGCGAACCAACGGCTGTGGGGAATAGCCTTGCAGCTTTATTCGTTGTCCTCTGATCGTAATTGGGGGTGCGGCGACTTCACCGATCTCGGTCGGATTGTGGAGTGGGCCGGGAAGGTGCTTGGCGCCGGGGTCATCGGGCTCAATCCGCTGCACGCGCTGCGGAATAACGCGCCGTATCACATCAGCCCCTATACGCCGTACAGCCGACTGTATCTCAATGAACTCTATATCGATCTTGAGCGGCTGCCGGAATTTGATAGGTCGGAGCAGGCGCAGCAACAATTCCTTGCTCCCGAGTTTCAAGCCAAGCTCCAGGCACTACGAGAGAGCCAACAGGTGGACTACGACGCCATTGCAACTGCCAAGCGCACCATGCTCGATTTGGCCTATCGCAAATTCCTCACAGAGGCCTACAGCGGAGAGGAGCCAAATCTCCAACCGAAAACTGCGCGCGCCTGGCTCTTGGAGCGGTTTATCCAGTCTGAGGGCACACCGCTCGAGGTGTATGCCACCTTTCAGACGTTGGAGGAAGAACGCCGGCTGATTCAATCCAAGTCTGTCACCTGGCACGATTGGCCCAAACAATTTCTGATGCCTGGCCAACCGGTTCGTGAATATGCGAAACGGCACCGGAAGCGCGTTCGCTTCTTTCAATACATTCAGTGGGTGGCGAGCGAACAGCTGAACGAGATCCAACGGACGGCCGAGCAGCTAGCGATGCCGATTGGACTGTATCATGACGTGGCTCTTGGTGCCGATCGGAATGGGGCCGAAGCCTGGATCTATCAATCGGTGCTGGCGCTCGGAGCCGACTGCGGCGCCCCACCGGACGCGTTTGCACCAGAGGGACAAAATTGGGGCTTGCCCCCCATGAACCCACGCGCACTGCGCGCCAGCGGCTATGAACTGATGATCCAGTTGCTGCGCAACAATTTCCGATCCGGCGGGGCCATCCGATTGGATCATGTGATGGCGTTCTGCCGTCTCTTCTGGATTCCGCGCGGGAGGCCCGCGTCCGAGGGCACGTATGTGCAGTACCCCTTTGAAGACTTGTTGGCGATCGTGGCGTTGGAGAGCGTTCGATCCAAAACCCTAGTCATTGGAGAAGACCTCGGCACCGTGCCCGATTGGGTCAGAGAGCAGTTGGCGAAGGCGAGAGTGCTGTCGTATCGTGTGTTCTACTTCGAGCGCGGTGCAGACGGCGCAATGAAGTCGCCTGGCGACTATCCCGCGCAATCGTTGGCTGTAGCCACGACGCACGACTTGCCGACGCTCACTGGATTTTGGTCAGGCGAGGACTTGCAAGTACGGGCGGGATTGGGCGCCTTTACAGATGACGCGGCGCGCCAGCAGACCTGGGAGGAGCGCCAGCGCGACAAGGCAGGCATCCTCAGTGCTCTTAAGCGGGAAAGCCTCCTGCCGAATGGCGTGACTGAGGATCTGGCCACCGCGCCAGCCATGACGACTGATCTCTGCCGAGCGATTCATCTCTACCTGGCTCGCACACAGTCCTATATCATGTTGGCGAATCTCGAAGACGGTTTGGGCGAACTGTCGCAAACCAATCTTCCTGGGACGGTCGACAGTCATCCGAACTGGACCCGCAAGTATTCGGTTCGTGTGGAGGAGATGTTGTGTGATGAACGTCTGGGGCAGCTTTGGGCTGTCTTGCGTTCGACCCGTCCGCTAGGGTAAGACCCTCTATACCGGATGCTGAAAAAAACCGCCAGCTTCGTTCTCGGCTCATCGAAATCCTCAACGTACCCCCGAGGGTACGCCTCCGGTTTCGACTCGCCTGCGGCCTTGCTTGGGATGGCGCGTTCCTGGGCGAAGAGGCTGTCTCGGCAGACTCAGGGTGGGCGGGTGAAATAACCGCCAGGGTTGGTCGGGTGAGAAGTCTGGCCTTTTTGAGCATCCGGCAGGGTGTTTTTTTCTCTTGGGCGTGCAGGCCCTCAAAGTTCTACTGTGCGAAATAGTTTTTCCACAGCCTGCTAGAGATCTCACAATGGTTCATCAGCGGTATACGTATCTCCCATTCCCATGTTGAAGCAAAATCGCATTGTGCTGGCGATCGCAGGGGCAGTGTTCCTGATGATCGTCATTCTCGAAATGGCTGCCCCGGCGAACGTTGTCGGCGCGTACGGTTTTGTGTTGCCGATTCTGTTGGTCGCAACATTACGCAGTCGCAGCCTAATGCTCCTGACAGTGGTGGCCTGTATCGTGGCGACCTATATGGGGTTGATGCAACCGACCAAACCGGGGCGGTTTCAGTCGGCGGTGATCAATCGCAGTGTGGTCGCAGGAGTGCTCCTGGTCGTAGCCTATATCGGCATGACTTGGGAAGAACGCAAGACAAGAGAGGAGGCGGCGCGTGCAGCTCTCGCCCGGGAGACAGAAAATCTCCTGAAGGCCAATACGCAGCTGGTCGATGCGAAAGACCAGCTGAATCGTTCGGAACGCTTAGCCGCGGTGGGGCAACTGGTGGCTTCCGTGGCGCATGAGGTCGGAACGCCGCTGCACTCGATTGCCTGGCACGTGCAAGCGCTGGCTGAAGAGCCGGGTGTCACGCCTGAGATGAAGAAGCGGGTGACAGTGATCGATGAGCAGCTCACACGGGTGGTTCGGATCATTCAGGATTTGCTGTCCTCAACCAGACAGCGCCAGCCTGAACCGAAGTGGTTGCCCGTGGAGCAGGTGATCAGCCAGGCGGTCGCACTCATGGAACCGGCCTTCCATGCGAAAGAGATTACAATGACGGTCGAGATTCCCGGGAACCTCCCGCTCGTTTGGGCGGATGCTGAAAAGATGCATCAAGTGTTGGTGAACGTATTCGCCAATGCCTTAGCCGCCACACCAGCACTTGGAGCGGTGAGCGTGTTAGTAGGAGCCCGTGCAGCCTCGTCCGACGAACTCGACCGCGGTCGTCGGGTAGTCGACGTGATGTCCCCTCTAGTGATCACAATCGCGGTGCGGGATACGGGATGCGGCATGCCGGAGGCCGATGTGCAGAAAGCCTTCGAACCATTTTTTACGACCAAGGCAGTTGGCAAGGGCACCGGATTAGGGCTATTCTTGAGCCGCGAAACTGTCCTGGCCCATGGAGGCAATCTTGTGCTCGAGAGCGAGACTGGGCTCGGTACAACCGTGACCGTAACCTTACCTGGATTGAAGACCGAGCCGACGCGCGTGGCAGAGGGGGACTGATGCAACCAGTGAAGATTCTCGTAGCCGACGACGATGCGGTAGCGCGCGATCTCCTGGCTGAGGCATTAAACAAGGAAGGCTATGCCGTTGAAGCCTTCGCCAGTGGAGAAGAGGTCATCGCTCGTGGACGCCATGGGCGAGTGGATCTGGTGCTGACAGATATTCGCATGGGCGCGGTCGATGGGCTCACGGTCTTGCGTGAATTTAAACGCATGAGCCCGGACACAGCAGTTGTGGTGCTGACCTCGTTTGGATCTCTGGAAGGTGCGATCGAAGCGATCAAGCAAGGGGCCTACGACTATCTCGCCAAGCCCTTTAAGAAAGAAGATATTAAGCTGGTGGTCAAGCGGAGTCTCGATCACTGCCGGCTCGTTCGAGAGAATGCTCGGTTTCGTGAAGAGTTGAAGAGCAAGGATGAATGGTCTCCGCTGGTGGGGAGCAGTCCCGCCATGCTGGAAGTGTATAAGCTGGTGGCTCGGGTGACCGACAGCAAGAGCTCGGTGCTCCTGCAAGGGGAAAGCGGGACCGGCAAGGAGCTGATTGCGCGGGCGATCCATGCGAATGGGCTTCGTCGGGACAAGCCGTTCATTCCGGTGAATTGTGGGGCGTTGCCGGATACCCTGCTGGAGTCGGAAATGTTCGGATATGAGAAGGGAGCCTTTACCGGCGCGGTGGGAAACAAAATCGGCCTCTTTGAATCCGCCAACGGGGGCACGTTGTTTCTCGACGAAATCGGAGAGTTGGGGCAGGCCGTGCAAGTGAAGTTGTTGCGGGTGATGCAAGATCACGAAGTCCGGCGTGTCGGCAGCACAACATCGACCAAAGTCGATGTTCGTATCATCGCTGCGACAAATCGAGATCTCGAGCAACTCGTCAAGGAGGGGAAGTTTCGGGACGACTTATTTTATCGGCTCAATGTCGTGCGTATCACCTTGCCGTCGCTTGTGGAGCGGCAAGAAGATATTCCGATGTTGGTGCATCACTTCTTGCAGAAATGCGCGGGGGGGGTGACGCATACGGTGCGCGGGGTGCTGCCGGAGACGATGACGTTGTTGATGCAATACCGGTGGCCCGGCAATGTGCGCGAGTTGGAAAACGCCATTGAGCGAGCTGCCTCGTTGAGTCACGGTCCCCTCCTCACACCGGACGATTTGCCGGCATCGCTGCGTCGGACGGAGCCGCCATCGAAGGAGACCGCCGGGGCGATCGGCCATAGCGATGAGGGGTGTTTATCGCTTGAGGAGGTTGAGAAGCGTCATCTCGTCCGCGTGCTGAAGGAAACCAAGGGGAATAAAGTCAAAGCCGCAAAGATTCTTGGCATTGATCGGCGCACGCTCTACCGAATGGCTGACCGGTTTGGATTGGAACTTGGCGATGATACCGACAGCGGAGAGCTAGAGTAGGAGACAGGGTCACTTGGCGTTACTGGCCTTCAATCGATAGACGAGATGGGTGTCAGTCTGCAAGACGCCGTCGATCTCATGAATCCGGCTTAGCACCAACTGGGTCAGGGCATCCTGGTCCGACACTTCCACCACCACAATAATATCCGGCTTGCCCCAACAGGGGTCGACGGTCTTGATCTGCTTGATTCCGGACAGAGCCCGAACCACATCGCTCGTGCGTCCCGGCTGGACATTGATGAGCACGTAGGCCCGATCTGACATGATTCTCCCGCCATCGACTGGGGCGTGAATCGTACAAGGCACCGCAGAAATAGCGGGGTCCTCGACAACGTAGCGGATGCCTGTCTTCTCTGTCAATGCGGGAGTGCCCACAGAAGATGCGGGAAGCGTGGCGACGGCAGGTTTAGACTTTTTCATTCATAACCTCATTTCGGGGCGACAAGTACGTCGATAACAAATGACTCGCTCATGCTCGTGAGACTAGCTTCGAGGCCTCGAGGGTTCCCGATACGGCCCTCGGGGTCGTACATAAAGCACAAGAGCGTTGTGCAGCGGCCGTGGGATCGATACCGTTCTGCGTCAATCCGGAGTTGGTCGGTGAGATCTTTGACGTTGAGACCAGGGCGTGTTTTCTTGACGATCACCGCAAGACGACTGTCGTTCAGCAAGAGTGTCGTGCGCGGGGCTCCGCTTGAATAACTCGGCGTCCATTCATCCGTATCAATATTGTCGAATTGGATCCGTAGGAGTGCATGCAGCAGATCCTGCGCATCGAACTCGTCTTCCACAATTAACGTGGCTCGATACTCCCCACGGAGTCGCAACTGCCGAGCGACGGAGTGGAACCGACAACAGAGTGTCTTCACGCGTTCGACTGAGTCCGATCCGGCCTTAGGAGACTGAAGTGTGGGCTCCTGATGCGAGGCGGAGCCGATCTGCACCGAGGGGCGCGTCTGCAGATGCGCGGGGACGGGAGGCGCTTCCTGCATCTGGTGCTCTGGCGTGGCGGAGGGAATTGGATGCATGATGGGCTCCGGTTCACGTTGTGGTGGCTGCGGTGGCCTGCTGGTATGGGATGAAGCCGCCTGCGCGGGCTGTGGAGTTTGGGGTGGCCGATGCAGGGGTGCCGGGGCGAGCCGAGCCACCGGTTGCGGTGGCGTATGCGACATCGCTGTCGAGGTCGGGGCTGGTGAAATCGGTGCTGGTTCGGGCAGAGACGTGGATGGGCTCAGAGACTCCGGCTCTCCTGAAGGGGCTGAGGGTGCCAGGGGGGGTGGAGGTGGACTCGGTGCTGCGGTGGCTGAGGACAGGTCGAGATTCGTGGTCATGGCGACGGACATGATCATTGGCGGTGGCGTGACCGGTGCTGCTTGCGTCATAGTCATGTGGACCATCGGGGGCGATGCCGGCACTAAGGTCATCTGTGGGCGCGTGGGTATTGGTGGGGCCGGCGGCGCTGCTGGGATCTGTTGGGGAGAAGATCCTCCTTGCAGGTCAAGTTTCTTCTGCTCAAGCGTGGCAATAAGGGTCTTGATCAGGGTGATGTTCTGCTGCGTGTCCTTAGGGCTATCCATGAGAAGTCTGTGGTGCCGATGCTCTTGGAATTCAGGGGATTTCTCGCCAAACGTGCGGCGAATGCACTCACGGAATTGCAATTCTGTTCTCGCCTTGGCCGCGTCGAGATAAGGGAAGCCTTCTCGGCCAAGGTCTTCCACTTGTGCGAGGAATTCCTGGAGCTTTTCGACACCACGGGTGAGCTCTTCAATCGTGGCGGCTTTGGAGCGCGAGCGGGACTGTTCTGATGTTTTTGCTCGTGCCATACAGTGTGGAGAAAGTCTAGCCCAGCCTCCACAACGTGGCAAGAAAACATGGGAAAGCGGACAAGGGCTCTCGAAGCCGGTTGAGGTAGGACGATGTATCTCCGGCATGTCACAGGGACTAATGGCACGGCTGTTTAGGCCGCGAGGCCTGCGCTGACATCGACAACTTCTTGAGCCCGATCTTGTTATGGACTGGCACTCGTGCGGTTGAGACGACGGCGGCCATTCCCCGTCCGAGGCGATTCCGCTCCATCACGGGATCAAGGACGTTTCCGCAGTTGAGGCAGCGCCAGCCCGCCATCCACACACTTTCGGCGCTCTCCAAGAGATCAATGAAGTGATCTCTCGCCATACAACCCTGACAACGCGTACAGGTCATGATGCCCTCCTTGTGTACCACTCCAGTCACAAAGTAACGGGTCGCCGCGGAGTTGGTTAGACCTAAAAGAGGTACCTCAAATGAAGGGGGACGTAACGCAGCCCTCATTATTCTCCTTCGCCGAATACCCCGTACCTTCCGGCCTTCGTAGCCGAAGTGGCTACTTCGGCGGAGTAGGCTGCTGCGGGGAGCTTCATTCATGACGGTTCGTCGCCCCCCACCCTACCCTCCCCCATAGTATGGCGAACGCACGATGCAGAGCCTGTGGTACAAGCACGCATGGGTACAGGACACGATGTTGCTGGGGGATCGTTGGCCGATATGACGCGAGAGCGATAAAGAGGCGACGGCAGGAGCGATCTCGGGTTGGTGCCCCCCGATACGAAATGAACGTACGACAAACTGTTTAGGAAACCGTTTCCACCACCCTATCGCAGCCTACTCAGGCTCACTCAGGCCCACTCCAGCCAAGGTTGGTGCGAAATCCGAACTTTGGCTGCAGTGGGCTGGAATGAGCTAGAGTGCGGTGGAGTTGAGCACAAAATGAGCACAGCCGTCTACCTAGATTCTGAAGAAGCACGTGGGGATATGAAGACGAAGACGGCAAACAGATCGCCATTGCATCGGTCTGGCATTAGCTACCGGGAGGAGCAGCCGGAAGCTTCTGCCGGATGCGTGTGAGATACGTGGATATGAAATGCTCTGGCACATCCTGAATACTGAGGTTATTCAGGTTATTCCAGAACGAAAACACCGACAAGCGTTCAGCCTGATATTCTGTATAAAAGCGGTAGTTCGAACCGTCCTCCAGCACAACCTCCGGGCCGAAGTGTTGATACGGACCTTCGTCTAAAACTGCAAACAACTCGAAGGGTGGCAGCAAGGGCACGGGGTCTTTGTCGTTCACAAAGCGGAGCAACGGCAGCGTGCGATATTTCCGGGCCCCGTCGCCGTTCGTGACTTTCGGTTGGCCGAAGGTCATAGCCTGTCCGAGCTTGAATCCATCCTCCTTCAGCAACATGAGGACGATGACTGCGGCGGCCCCGCCGAAACTATGTCCAGTGACTCGGGTTTCATAGTCTGTTTTCAGAAGCGGCTTCGCGAACTGGTACACCTGAAGCGCCGCGTCTGCAAATCCCTTATGGAGCGGGATCTGCAATCGGGGGTCCACGACCTTGTTGTAATCCACATCCAATCGTATGTTGATCAGGTTTGAGGTGCCGCGAACCACGATCCACTGCACACGCTTGGCATCATCCAGCTCCACATAGGGCTTTATTCCGGACGAAAGGGGAGAACTGATGCTGATGCGCACCCCCGCGCCACTCTGCTTCTGAATGGTTGCGTCCTGTTCATACGCGAGCGCGGCCCGCTGGGCATACTGAAGCGCCTCGGTGAAGTTCGGCGGCGTTGGAGCCAAGAAGGCAGTCGGCTTCTTTTTCCCGCAAGAAGAGACGCTCACCACTGCCAGCGCCAAGACGCCCAGTATCAAGGTATACCGAATGGCGAAAGATCGAGCCGTCGGCATCCTGCGAGCTCGCTCCTTCCATGAGGGGGAGGCTGTCATACCTGATAGACAACACTTGATCGTAGGAGAAGTCAAGCGCATAACTTGCCCAACTTTAAACCGGTTCAGGTCTTGTGTTAGGCCTGGACAGCGCTGGTTGGGTTCCGTGCTTGGACTCGAACCTCCGAACTCTAACATTCTTTGGCGTTAATCTAACTAGGTCAACGAGTCGTACGTCCTTTGATTGGCAGGACCAATCTGGTTGCAGGCGCGTCAAAAAGGTTATGAAGTGCTAGCCGTTATCCCTTGGATTCAGTTGAGGCTCACGACTGGCTGTTGAAAGGGTCAAAAACAACTGATTATGGTGCCCCAAGTATTTTTCAGGGTCCCCCAAATAGTGATTATCGGAAAACATCACACGAGTTGTTTTGTATGAGGGAGTGTACTGCCCCACTTAATTTCTGGACAATTTGTTGAACATTGCTGACCATCAATTCTACAGAGAATCCAGCCCTCTTCAAGTCTCCACTTCTCAAGGGACAGCCAGGTGCGGTCGATCGTGACTCTGTTGAGAGATCCTCGGCTGTCTGCTGGTGCGATGGGTTTCGAATAAATTCAGTGGGTTTCCTGCATCCAGCTGACTAAGCCACCTGTCCACAATTTAAGTGGGACACAACACGATGTGTTCACGTTTCACGGTCACCTCGTGAGATGGAATGGCACGTCGGTCAGGATGACACGATCCTTGAACAGCAGTGACGCCTTCAATAGGAGGGCCCGCTGATTGTGGAGGAGATTCTGCCACCAGTGAGCCGGGAGAATTTCTGGAATCACGACGGTGACCCAGGTGTCCGGCTCCTTGTCCAAGATCTCCTCGACGTAGTCGAGGATGGAACTCACGATGGATCGGTAGGGCGAGGGTAGGATGACGAGGTTGATGCCGCATCCCCACTGAGCCCACTGCATTTCGAGTCCGGCCGTGATAC
>DASYVB010000010.1:0-31357 GCA_036000525.1 Nitrospiraceae bacterium
TGTCTTCGTCTCGTTACACGACGCGAGACAGAAGATGGAAGCGTGGCGAATCGATTACAATGAGCACCGGCCGCATGGCTCTTTGGGCAACCTCACGCCCCGAGAGTTTACCGAACAGGCGGCCATAACCGGGCTGCAGGACCCAGCGGATTTCCAGGTAGCACCGGTCTAGTTTTCGGGGAGGGGTCATACGGTCAGGCTAGCAGATTTTTCCAGTTCCAACTGGTCTAGTTTTCTGGGAGGACGTCATCTCGTTGACAGGGGACCTTACGAGCTGACCCGTTTAAGGGGGGGCAGGGCAGGGCCAGGTCACCTCCCGTTCAGGAGAGCTTGCCCTCATCCAGGTCACCATCGATGCATCCGAATAAGCCCTCCCATGTTCCGATCAGACAAGCCAACAGTTTGGCTTTGCGGTTCGTTTCAAGAAGAAGGATACCGATACAGTACGAGGCGAGGCGGTAAAAAAACCAGAGCGAGAGGGCAAGCCAATTCTTCTTTGGGTACACATAAATCCAAAAGTAAACGAGATTTCTGAAAAACGTATACCTCCGCCAAGGTGGATGATTTGTGCTCATGAATAAACGTCCGAACACTCTAGTGATAATTCCATTTCCGATAGGATGCTCAATCATGCTGAGTTTATGGACTATTATGCGAAAGCCAGACTGTTTGATACGGAAAAAGAATTCTGTATCTCCATAGTCAAGAGATAAATCATGATATGGAGAAGTCAATCCAACACGGGGAAGGCCCGCAATATCTACTGCTTCAATCCGCACAAGACTTCCACTCCAAATGACAGCATCGCAGTCGATATAGTTTACCTTTGGGTCAACGATCGGGTGACGTGGGCCGCCGGGTGTGAGACGACGACCTTGGAACAGTCGATTGACGGGAACGATCAATTGGCTGCTGCTCAAAACGCCTATGGTGTTTTGCAACTCCGAAGCAAACGATTCGTAGAGTAAAACAAGCTGCTTAAGAGCATCAGTGCGAGGGTGGCTATCAGCATCGAGTACCCACATCCAATCGTATCCATGACTCTTGGCATACTGAAATCCCGTGATAAAAGCCCCACTTGTTCCAAAATTCTTTTCATTGACGAGAATTGTGACAGATTCTTCTGGTACTCGCGTTGCCGTTCCATCTGTTGACCCATTATCCACTAAAATGATCTTGTCGATTGGATGTGTCTGGGCCAATATGTGTTCAATAGACGCCTCGATCACTTCCTTATCGTTATATGCCATCACAAGCGTAAGTAGCCTCATGATTCGTGTCGAGATTTAAGGTCATTCCGTAATCCGTCGAAAAGCCCTTTCAGGCAGGCAAATAACTCTGGCCAATGACTTACCGGGCGCAATGCAAAATTCATCGTTGTCTTCCCTATCTTAAAGATGCAGTATGCGGTAGTAAGGATGGTACGCGGTTTGTATTGATATATCCAAAAGATGAAGAGGTTTCTTATAAGATAATAGCATCGGATAGGTGGCAGTTCCATTAACCTGATTGTACATGGACCGATCCGATAGTGCGTAAGTCTACTCGAAGCGCTTCCTCCTATGTTGTGCACCAGGGTGCTTGGCTGATGCACAAATGCTAGAAAGCCGTGTGATTTTCCTCGATAGCCATACTCAAATTCCCCAATGTCTAGCATGAAGTTAGGATTGGGAAGGCCAAGAGTTTTTATGGCTGAAATCTTATACAGGCTTCCCGTCCACATAATAGCGTCGCATTGATAAGATTGCTGATTATTGCGTGGTGCAATCTCGCGAAATCCATGCGTGGTGAATGTAAATCCATGGTAACGCCTCGTGCTATTCTTCTCAATGGGGAGCGTGCCAAGCAACCATGTGTTGCACTGGGTTGATGGGGGTAGCGTGGAATAGAAATCCACAAGATTCTTAAGAGCGTGTTTGTGGGGCACACTGTCGGCATCCAAAATCCATATCCAGTCATATCCGTGACTAATGGCATAACGCATCCCTGATACAACTGCGCCACTTGTCCCGAGGTTTTTCTCATGCCTGATAAGATTTATATTATGAGCAGCACATCGCGATAGAGTCCCGTCGCTTGAACCGTTGTCTACTACTATAACTTCGTCAACAGGGTGACTTTGCGTGAATAAGGCTTCGAGCGATTGGTCGATTACCTCCTCATCATTATAGGTATGAATATGTCCTAAGATACGCATGGCTGAACGAACGGCAGCATTGTTTGACGGCCTCGCGCCATTCAGAATTAACTTCCCTAATATGGATTAGCTAATGCTCTACCGGTTCAACGAGCTTGTCGCGCAGTGGAGCTAGACTACTCACTGCAAGCAGATGCGTGACGATCGCCCCCGTTCCGTGGGCCCTAGAGATTTTTGGCACTGACACCCTACAGGTACGCATACACCAACGACAGAATCAGGTACAGACGATTGAACAAACTGTTCTCGCGATTCAAGTTCCTTCAGCCGCTTCACGTCAGAGGTCTCCAGACCACCGTATTTGGCCTTGCACATGCAGTACGTGGCGAGCCACTGACGAGGCGACCAGTATCGGCCTCTCGCCAGAACTTTCGCCGTTGGGATTGCCGCCTGCTCAGCAAAGCTTACGCTCGCTCGAAATTCCCACAATGATTCCTGCATACAGCCAGAGCAGCGAGTGCTGGGCATTCCCTACAAAATGATCCCCTCCCAACTGAGTCCACAGCGCCACATATGCACTGACTACAACTATGCACACTATAGCATTGTCGGCCTGCTCGGATTTCGACAGACGAATTGCCTTAAGTACCACACTTGCCAGGCCTGAGAAAAACAACAAGAACCCAATCACTCCTGCCTCTGCCGCCAAAACAATATATGCATTATGGATGGGAAACAATTCATAGTACGCTCCTTCACTATTTTGATCTGTTCCAAGGCGCACGGCAGTGCTGTTGTTTGGCCCAACTCCTAGTATGGGGTTAGCCAATATGAGATCTCTCCCTTGCTCCATGAGGGCGAACCGATTTTCATAATTTTCAGGTCTTGCCGTCATGAATTTGTACAATAGCGAATTAGGTCCAGCCGTCAATATTGCACCGAATCCGGCCACGAGTGTGAGCAGAGCCAGCTCACGAACGGAAATGTATCGCCTGACAAACAAAATAACGAGGCAGGTGATGCTGCCAGCGACAAGACCGAGCAAACCTGCTCTAGATCCCGTTGCATACATGGCTCCGGCGGCAAGAATATAAATCACAAAGGAACACACCTTAATCTGGACGCTCTTAGTAATACAAAGAAGGGCGAGCGGTATCGGAAATAGCAACTGCAAATACATCGCTAAATTTGAAGCACTCGCCATGGTTCCAGCAGCTCTACTAAAGTCTTCATGCTCCTGTCCGATGAGAAATTCATATTCTCGCGCTACTTGCAGATGCAGCAACTCAAGAATTGATTCGCGTGTATATCCTAGGGCATGAAGGAATAAGGCCGCGCTTGCTTCACAAAACAAAATAACAAGCAGGACATTCAAGACCGACTTGACAGTTTGTCTGTTCAGATTATTCACCGCATAAATGTACACAAGGAAATATTTAAAATCATGAACTAGTTGCGCGCAACTGAGAGAGAAATATCTTGCTTTAAGGACAGTCCCTACGAGTTCCCAGGCTATATACGCCAAGAATAAATAACTGACGCGGGGGAAATACATCCCCTTCCCCCTATTACGTACCAGTTCAAATAGCCACGGACCCGTCAAAGCAAGTAAGGCAAAATCGGATGGATATAATTTCACACCCAAGTCTCCCGTAGGAGGAAGCCCAATAGTATCTAGAAGATCTTCCGAAGATTGATCAAGGTTACTAATTCGCTTACCGCCCTCGAGTGGAAACAGGAGCAGATAGAGAGAAAGCCAATACAACTTGCTATCCTTTATTATAAAGGACGGCAAGACGGCAATGAGCCCTACGAATACAATGAGGATCGTCAATGGACGCGCACTCGACAGCATCGCAGCTAAACATACTGCGATCAAAGCGCCTCCCAATATGGAGAGCGATACAGTTGTGATGTCTTTGCTGGACGAGCGGTACATATTGGTCACAAATAGGCTGCTAGCAAGCTCAGTTTACCCTGCAATACATAGATTGTGAAAAGGAGGTCTGTGCGGGACCCCGCTGGCCAGACGATTTCCATATCCAAGAGTTCAAGGGTTGAAGTTGTCGGGATGAATTGCTGTCGCTTTGCTATCAGAGGTCTCACAGAGACCATTGTCCCATTTGTGAGATGTCTACGAAAGTGAGGCAGCTAGGAGCGTCCGGCATTGAGAACTTACTAAGTAAAGGTCGGCCTTATCCGGCTAATGTAGTGCTATGAAAGTATGTGACTCTAACGTCTTTGGCAAAACGTCACTCTCCAGTACTATGCCTCTGATCCACTGGCCCCACCTCTTGCCCTATACGATTGATGGCTTCTTCAGAAAAGGAATGCCCTTTCCTGAACCCAATATCTCCTAAGCCTCGGATATGCTGTTATGCAAAACCCGAATGGATTACTTCCCAACGCTTGGCAATTCACCGTGTTGCCGCCCTCTTCTCAATCGAATATTCTAAGAAACTGGAATCAAACCACTTCCTTTACACACTGCAGAATAAAAGCACAAACAAATCTGATCGCTAACCCTGCTGCTGTGATTAGATGCAAAGGATGCCATAGGGGCTTCCTCGCATGTTTGAGAAAATAAATATAACTACCCCGATGAAATTCCACTACAGATTTAAGCCTGCGCTTAAAGCTCACCATGGTCCCACCCCTATGATTTAGGTGGATAACCGAAGCACCAGGCAGATAATACACATCCCATCCAGCGTCCCAAATCCTTTTACAATAGTCAGCATCCACGTGATAAGACAACCGCTCGTCCAGTCCCCCAATTTGAGACACCACTTCCCATCGAATCATCGTTGATGCACTTGAAACGTATCCTGCTGGAAATGGCTTTGTCATATCGTACTTCAGGTGGAGTAGATGCTCCCTGGAGAAGGGATTGTTGGGGAAAAGTTTTGTGATAGGCGAGCGCGCGCCAAACAGTCCAGACATGATGCATGGCAAAGTCTTAACAGAGGCCTGAATGGAGCCGTCCTCATTCAGAAGTTTATTCCCCACCGCCCCGACCCTGGGATGCTGGTCCAAGAAAAGCTTCATCTCATCCAAGGCGCCTGGCAGCATCAGCGTGTCATTGTTCAGAAGATACACGTACCGGCCTTGAACGAGGTCCAAGGCACGGTTATTGGACTTGCCATAATGGACGTTGCCGCTATTCCTCAGAAGGTGGACCTGGGGAAAGCACTCCCTGACCATCTCTGCACTGCCGTCCGTCGAGGCATCGTCCACCACATACACCTCGAAGGCGACGCTTGGAGGATTGTCGAAGATGGACTGCGAGCAATTCCTCAGCAATTCGCGACCGTTGTAGTTCGCGATAATGATGGAAATCTCGACTTCCCCTGCGTTTCTTGCTGCGAGATCCATTTCCATATCCGGCGGTTATCGTTTTAATGGGCGAGAAGTTCCCGCTCACGATGTTTACGCTGTTTGTAGAGCGGACAGCCATCGCACACGGTTTTTACGGTGTCGGCTATGGGTGAATTGGAAAATAGCGAGCGGGCTGACTGGTACTGTTTGTTGTTCCAGATGCTATGAATGGTATCGGCATGAATACTCCCGAAATCCCACTGCTTGTGATCTATTGCGCAACACGGCGCGACTCCTCCATCGGGATTGATGGTCATCGCGCGGTAAGGATAGAAACAGGGCTCGTCATAGAGGTAGCCGCGCTTCAAGATGAGATCCGGATGATACCCGTGATATTCAGGGTTCTCCGGTATCCACTGCTCTGCAAGAGCAAGGTCCTCTAAGTGATTAAAGGGAAGGCCGACGGACATCAGCCGAAACCGATCAACACCCAGCGTGGTCGCAATATCCCGGGCCTGAGCAATTTCGTGTTCGTTATGTTTCATCACGATGAATTGCCACTCAACACATGGGGTATGACTATGGCGCTCCCGCTTTCTTCGCTGCAGACGTTCGAGCCCGGATAAAGCATCCTGAAGGTTGCCCCGCACGCGGTATTTTTCATACACCTCTTGGCTGGCTCCGTCCAGCGACACCGTCAGATGCTCGAGCTTGCTGGAAATAATCTCTTCGACCATCTCATCCGTGATATTGTTGAAATGGGACGAGATGGTGGTTCCGATGTTGGCGTCCCCTGCATACCGAATCATGTCAAAGATGCGTGGATGGAGAAAGGACTCTCCCCAGTTATGGAGGATCACCTCGATAGCGTAATCCTTGACCTGGTCGATCACCGAGCGATAGCAATCGAAACTCATCATTTTCGTCGGCCGACCGAGAGTTTGAGCACCCGTGGGGCACAACGGACATCTCAAATTACAAGCGTTGCAGGGATCAATGATGTAGATATACGGCCACGATCGAAGGCTCGTCTTCCTTGTTCGCAACGCCCATTCAGCCTGTAGTAAATTGAGAATCTTTGTAGGGCTGCTATGCCGAATGAGCTGGTGGAGGTGCCGTGCTTTCCGGGTATAGTGCGGCAGTTTACCACGGATCAGATTAGCTAACATTGTCCTCGCCTTAGGCTGTTCATCAATGCTTCACACTATTGCAGCAGGCGGCCAGCAGCGGGCTCACCCCGTCCCCTACCTCAGAAGAAATGGCCTTGGCGCTGGCGACTCTAAATAATCGCGGATCGTATCCAAATGGATCGGATAGACCGGATCAGGCAATCGGTCTAACGGGAAAAATCCCAGCGCGTTTACTTCATCACCGTCCGCCTGCAAATGGCCAGACCAGTTTTTGACCACGAACGCCACCGTAAAAGTTTGGACTTGGTCGCCATTGGGATACGTGACGCTATACTTTGGATCGGTATACAGCCCGAACGCCTCGGCCTCATGAATGACTAAGCCGGTCTCCTCTTCCACCTCGCGCTTCAGGGCATCAACCACCGATTCACCGACATCTACGCAACCGTGCGGCAGAGCCCACGAACCGAAATGCGTTTGTTTTTCAAGCAGCAGTTCCCTGCGTTCATTGAACAGCAACGCGCGGACGCCAGGGAGCACGATTTTCGTCTTGCCGATCATGCTCCTGAGGTGTCTGACGTAATCTAACATAAGTCGTAGCGACGCAACGAATGGCGAAGCGATGGTTCAGCGTCGTCATCCCGACCCTCCTGAGAGAATCGACTTCAATGGCCGGGGCGGAAATCGGTCCGTTTCTAGCTGTCTTACAGAGCAGGCCAGTAGGCGCGGTACACCTTGTCATGCAAGGCGTCGGGCGCCCGCAACGTATATACCGGACTCTTGGCGACCGCATAAAACACCGGCGCTAAGGTATTGCTGAGGTCCCGCCGTTTGATATTGCGTGAAATGTTGTTCACATACACGCCGCCGCCCGATTCACGCGCATGCTTCTGGGCGATTTCCCGTGCGCTATAGCCTGAGGCGTAGAAGATCTCATCCCCCTGCTCCGAATAGGTCGTATCGATCGATTCCAACGCGGGGGCATCCTCGTGGCCCTGCTGCCGAAACGGACCTTGCACATCATGCGGTTGACAGCGATAACAGGTATGGCGTTGCGTTTCAGTTTGATTCATCTGTTCACCTCAGTAGAGAAGGGTTGTTGGTCAGGACCATATGGGGTGATACTTGTGAAGCGAGACAACAGATGAAAGATCGCTGCAATGCTGATCGCATCCGTAATGTGCCCGTCTTTCACCATGACGACCGCCTCGTGAAATGGGACTCTACGCACTCTGAGGATTTCCTCCGGGCTCGGATCGGCCATGCCCTGCCGTAAGTTCGTCGCAACAAAGAGATGGCCGACTTCGTCTAAGAAACAGTTCGACGTGTGAGTGCGCCCGAGATACTCCCAGGTGTCCGCGGTAATTCCCGTCTCTTCACGCAGCTCCCGCTTGGCACTTTCCAGCGGCTCTACATTGAAGTCGCCTCCTCCTTCCGGAATCTCCCAGGAGTATTCTTGAATTGGATAGCGATACTGACCCACCAGTGTCACCGAACCGTCTTGCCAGACAGGCACAATCCCCACAGCCAGCCGTCTTGCAGACACGACGTGGTAGATGTCCGGTCGGCCGTCCGGTGCGATCACCTGATCCTCTCGAACCGAAAACCAGGGGTTCGTGTAAATCTGTGAAGATGACAATGTCTTCCACGGGTTCATGGTTATCGACCGCCTTCAGACTCTATGATTTGCGGGCTCAGAACTAGTTGTGACATGACAAACAATTCCTTGAGCTGTTGATGAGCGCCAGCGCGTGATTGAGCATGCGCTCCGCTTCCATGACATTTCCTGCTTGCAAGCATTCATGCAGGCGTTGAGGGAGCCACGGAGCTGCACGGGTAAGTCCTTCAGGGACCGCCTCCTGCAGTTGTTCCAGTCTGTGCTGGATACGACTTCCCATTTGTGAATCAACTCCATCCCCGCTCGTCATAGGCCTCGCCCTGTATAGCGACTTGGTTCGATCATGCGCGATCCACAGCCCTCAGTGTTCGTCGACGACTTGAATGGTCGCCGCGACCCTATTCATTTCCAGGCCTTTCGATAGGATTGCAATTTCCGGACGATCCTTGAAGGGAATGGCATAATGCGTAATGTTACGGGCCTTGAGGATCTTCGATAGCGCATCGTCCAAATCCCAGATTCGACGTTCCATCTCAGGGTCCATCCACTCCTCCGGCGAGATCGCCTCGATCATCTTGACCAACTGCTCATACATTGGAGACGCCTCATTCTCAAGATAGATGTTCATCCACCACCAGAAGGCGACTCGGACTTTGTCGATCCAAAGGCGATCCTCATCGGACCATTTCAACTTCGTGTCGCGGATGAAATTATGCAGATGCTTACTTTCATCGATCAGGTCGAGTTTCTTAGCGATCTCGTGATATTCGGTGCCCGGGAAGGGATAACCGAGAGACACTTTGAGACCATCCGGCAGCAGTTTGGAATTCAGCCGCAAGGTGTCCCGCATTTCTTCCTGCGTTTCAGAGGGATTGGCCAGAATGTTGAAGGCGAAGCTGCGCAACCCGATTTCACGGCAAATTTTAAACGCTTCCTCTGTCTTCTTATTGGAGAAGTCGCGCTTCAGAATTTGCTTCTTGATGCGGGAGGTGGCCGTCTCGACGCCGAACCGGACTATTTCGCAGTTGGAATCTTTCATCACCACCAGCATTTCGCGATCGACGTCCAGCACGGTCGTATTGCACACGAAGGGGAGCCCGATCTCGTCCTTGTACCGCCGGAGGAACTGTTTCATGTGCTCTTGATCCATCGTGAACGTATCGTCATTAAAGGAAAAGGCGCTGACATTATTATATTTGCTGACGATACCCTTCAGCTCGCCGATCATGTCGTCGATGCTGCGATAGCGAAGATATTTCAAATCCTCATTGCTTGAGGTTTTCGTTTGGAAGCTCTCCTGTAAAATCTTCGCCACGCCATTGTTGTGGCAATAGGTACAGCGATACGGACAGCCGCGGTTCATGTAGACGTTGACCCACCCGCGCCGGCTCTCGGTAATGCGCTTGAATTGCCAGGCCTCCAAGTCCATCCATGGGAGGGTGGTGATGTCTTTCAGGGGGCGTGATGCATTGGTCACGATCGTGCCGTTCTGTCGAGCCCAAACATTCGGGATCTTCGTGGTGTCGCTCCCGGTCTGCAGGGCATTCACCAATTCCATGAGGGAATCGTCCCCTTCCCCGCAGTTCGCATAGTCCAACCACGGATTTTCAGACATGACCGGCCACATGTTTTGCGTCGTATGGATCCCCCCGAATACCATCGGCTTATCGACCGCTTTTTTGATCTTCTCGGCGACCGTGCGTGTCTCTGGATAGTGGGCGTACCCCGTCGAGAAACAGATGAGATCCGCATCGTAGGCGCGAAAATCGCTGACGATCCGATCCGTATCATAGGGATAATCCAGCCATTCGCAGACGTGGACAATATTCGTATCGTGACCTGCGGCCTTAAGCGCGCCGGACAAGTAGGACAAGCCTATGCTGAGCCCGATCGGACAATCGAAGTTTGGCCACAGAAATTGTACTTTCATTCTTCCACCTCCTTATCAAACTAATAGGCGCCAATCGCTCGACATGTAATGGCAATGGTCTTGAGTAGAATCCTCAGATCAAGCACGAGTGAACGGTTATCGACGTATTCAATATCGTTTTCATTGGTTTGAAGGAAGGAAAGGTTCCCCCGTCCGCGGATTTGGGCAAGGCCGGTGAGGCCTGGCTTGACGCCTAATTTCCTCATATGGGCGGCGGAATAATACCGAATGTTTTGGGTAATATCAGGCCGCGGCCCCACCAGATGCATGTCTCCTTTCAGAACGTTGAGAAAATTGGGAACCTCATCCAAGCTACTTCGTCTCAACCAGCGGCCGAACGGCGTAATCCGAGGATCCCTGGAAGCTTGTTTATCGCTGACGAGAATCTTGATGGGCAACTGCGCCAATTCCTCGTCGTTGTAGGAATACTGATACAGAGCCGGAAAGAGTTCGCGGGCATTGCTATACATCGTGCGAAACTTATACAGCATGAACGGACGCCCGAAGAGATCTTCCCGTCGTCGTTCAACGCCGAGACAGCCGATGTTGGCTTCTCGGCGCCGATTGATCCCGATCCGGACCTGCCTGAACAGCACCGGACCGGGAGAATTCCACTTCACTAACACCCCAATGAGCAGGATAACGGGAGAGCAGACAAGGAGCGCCACGGTCGAAAGAACAATGTCGAGGACTCGCTGAGTCACGATATAACACGCGCCCGGAACCTGAATCGGCCTGCTACACGCCGCCTCGAGGACGGGCACCCGCGACTGATCGCGTGAACCGAACCCTTCGGTCTTCACAAAGTATGGGGGCGGCAGGTGCCACTCGTACCCGATCGTCGTCGGCTGCGCCGTCTCACGTGTACCATCACCTTCGCGCGCTTTCATAGACTCGCCTCTCTACAGATCCCTGTCGTCTTGCTGGTAGCAAGACATTTGGGAGACGAGGTGGCCCGCCTGCAACAGCGAATCGAACGTGCCGGCATCGGTCCACCAGCCATCCAAAATACGCCAGCTCATCTGACCGCGCTCGATATAGACGTTATTGACGTCGGTGATCTCTAGTTCGCCGCGATCGGACGGTGTGAGGGTCCGGATAATTTTGAAGACGTCATGGTCATAGAAGTAAATGCCGGTGACGGCGTAAGAGGATTTGGGTTCCCTCGGCTTCTCTTCAATGGCAATGACGCGGTCGCCGCGCAATACTGCGACGCCAAACCGCTGCGGGTCCTTGACCTCCTTCAGCAAAATTTGGGCGCCCTTGCCTTGCCGCTCGAATGCCTGCACCGGACCGACAATGTCCTTTTCAATGACGTTATCGCCCAGCATCACGCAGACGGAATCATCACCGACGAAAAACTCCGCCAATTGCAGCGCGGCGGCAATGCCGCCCTCTCCGTCCTGATACGTATAATTGAGATGCTGCAAGCCGAACGCTTTTCCATTGCCGAGCAGCTTGAGAAAGTCTCCCGCATTCTTGCCTCCCGTCACCAAAAGAATCTCGCTGATGCCGGCGCTCACAAGAGTTTGAATCGGATAGTAAATCATCGGTCGATCGTAGACCTGAAGGAGATGTTTATTCGTCACTTTCGTCAGCGGGTTCAGACGCGTCCCGAGCCCTCCAGCCAGAATGACGCCCTTCATCGCATCACCTCTTCGCTTTCCCCGATACGAGCGGCTACGGCCGGCACCGGCAACTCATCAGTCGCGATATCCCACGTTCCGGCCGGCTTGTGCTTGAAAGCCGATCGCTTCTTGCCGAGACAATATTCCAGGATGGGGCCGCTCGCGATCGAGGTCGCGATTGCCAACACGACAAATGCCACCAATACGTTCTCATCGATGAGCCCATGTTGAAACGCGAGCGTGCCGAAGATGATCTGCATCATGCCCCGAGCGTTCATGCCGAACCCCACGGCCAGGGCCTCTCGCTTCGGCATCCCGGTCCAGTACGCGCCCAAGCCGCTTCCAACCACTTTCGCCACGGAGGCCAAGACAAAAATCAGGACTGTGAGTTGCAGGTCGAAATGTTCCAGAAAATTCACTTTTAGTCCGATCGTCGCAAAGTAGAGCGGGGCAAAAAAGTTCAAGACAAACAGCTTAATGATATTGCGGCTGGATTGATCGAGGTGTCTGGAATCACCGATTGCGATCCCGACGAGAAATGCCCCGAAGACCGCGTGGATTCCGATCGCCTCAGTGGCCGCTGAGCCGGAGAGCGCGGCGACAAGCACGAATCCGATCACGCCTCCTGGCCAGGTTAGCCGAGAGCGGACCCATGGGAGGAGGCGATCCACGAGACCTCGTCCGAGTGTCAACATCACAATTGCGAAGCCTAGCGTGAGACCGACCGTCACGGCGACATTCGAGATCGACACGATTTGTGTCGCGCCGAGACTCAATAATACGGACAGCATGACCCAGCCGATGAGATCGTCGACCATGGCTGAGCTCATGATGACCATGCCGACCCTGCTCCGGAACAGCCCAAGATCGAGAAGAATCCTCGCGATAACAGGTAGCGATGAAATCGTAAACGCGGTGCCAAAAAAGATCGCGAATAATAGTGGTTTTCCATGATTGAGCCCCGGCAGAAAGAAGTAAGCGGCGGTGAGCCCGACCACGAAAGGCAGCACAAATCCCATGATGCTGGTCAGAGCAATGCGCGAACTTTGTCGCAATAACTTCGAAAACTCCACTTCCATCCCGGCGACGAGCAACAAAAGCGATACCGCGAGGGTCGTGAGACCTTCAAAAATGGTTGATGCGTCGCCTTGACGGGGAAGAAGCCAGAGGGACAGATCAGGAAAGAAGTACCCGAACACTGCGGGGCCGAGCACAATCCCGGCGACGATTTCTCCGATGATAATCGGCTGACCGACTTTGAGCGCCAGCTCTCCAAAGCCACGCGCTGCCGCTAAGATGACCGCGGCGACCAAGAAGAATGCAACGATTTCATTAGAATGAAGAGTCACCATCATTGTGTACCGCGCCTAAACTCTGCGACACGATTCTGGTTGATTAATTTCCTGAAATCAGTAGTGTCCGGTTGAAAACGGGTGTACCTCGCTGAGAACCATTAGCAGCGCGTCTTTTCGCGGTGTTAAATGGTGGTCACGATTTCAACGCGAGACCAAAAACGGCCTCCTTTCGAATCATGGGTTGCGACTGAATAAACGACCATTTCTGTCTCAACCGGACACTACTGTTCCGACATACCTAACCTTTACAGAGGATGACCACAATTCCCGATTCGGTTGTATGGATCTCTGAAATAGGGAACGTCTTTCTTTCGTCCGACTCGCCCCTCTTTAGTATAAAACCATCTCTTTTGGAACAATGCCTAGATACGGATACAATGGCGACCTACGTCGAGCACAATACGGATAAAGAGCCAGCCACTGAATTATGGGGGAGCGGTCCAACGGCAACGAATGAGGTGGCCTGGATTTGACAGACACCTTTTAAACGGGGACAGGATCCACGAGGAGGTGTCCAATGGGTGCACGCAAGCAGTTTACGCCGGAGTTCAAACGCGAAGTCGTGCAGTTGTTAGAGGGAGGGAGGCGTCCCGCGTCCGAGATGGCCCGCGAGCTAGGGATTGCCCGGAATCAACTCTACAAGTGGCAGACGGAATTACGCGCTCGTGGAATGGGCGCGTTTCCCGGCCCTGGGGCCCGCAAGGAGCGGACGACAGAGATGGCTCGTCTGAAGCGCGAGCTGGCGCGGGTAACCGAGGAGGGCGACCTTTTAAAAAAGCCGCCATGTACTTTGCCAAGGATTCGCGGTGAAGTACGGCTTCATTCAGGCCTATCACCAGGAGTTTCGTGTGACTCAGATGTGTCGAGTGCTCCAGATGAGCCGGAGCGGCTTCTATACCTGACAGCGGCGCCCGGAAAGTCTGCGGACTCGTGTCAATCAGGCCCTGATCGCGCGGATGCGCGTCCTCCATCAGCATACGCGAAACGCGTCCGCCGCCCGCAAGATGTGGCAGCTACTGAACCGCAACCAACAGTTTGCCTTGTCGTCGAAGAATTTGGGTGTGGGCAGGCGATCGGACGTTCGTGCCTACGCGCACCGGCTGGCTCTCGGTCGCCGTGTTGCTCGATCTATATTCGCGACGGATCGTGGGCTGGGCCATGAGTCCGCGCCAAACGCTGTCGGTGGTGGTGGAGACGTGGTAGATGGCCTGTCAACGCAGGCGCCCCGCCCCGGGGCTCGTGCATCATAGCGATCTAGACAACCAGTATCGAGAGAGTCTCTATCAGACCATCTTTAGCTCGTCGCAGGGTGGTGATAAGCATGAGTCGGAAGGGCAATTGCTACGACAACGCGCCGGTGGAAAGTTTCTTCAGTTCGTTGAAGAACGAGTTGGTTCGGCATCGGCATTTCCATGATCAGGCGAAAGCCCGGCAAGCCATCGTAGAGTACATCGAAGGGTTCTCAGACGCCAGCGCTTGCATCAGGCGCTCGGCTATCGCAGTCCAGAGGAGTTCGAGCGGCAGGAGACTGGTGCTTAATCCACGTGTCTGTTATTCCGGGGCCACCTCACCTCTGACCTTGCATGGCGCGGCGCACTTGGGCCGGAGGGCGGAAGCCCTGTCGTTCCACCAGCACTGCTCGTTGGACGTGTGAGCTACTTCTGGTGTGCCAGACACACCTCCTTGACGGTCCGGAACGTCCGTGCCCAGAGGCGTGGTTCCTTTGAGGGGGTGGATGAGATGAAGCGCTCGGCGATCCCGTTGCCCTTCGGTGCCCTAACGAAGCTGGACTGGACGTGATCCCGAGGACACAGAGTTCGGTCTGGGAATCGTCGCTCAATATTATTGACTGCCATGATGATGCCGTCTTTGCAGCCCTGGCGCGCGGCCCGCCGTGAACGCGCTGAACTGACGACAGCCCCCTGGCGGATCGGCTTGAGGGCCTCGACGCGGATGGCGCGCCGTGTGGCATGGAGGCCGACTGCTTCCACGGTACAGTGGCCCACGGCGACGAAGACCGTGACGGGGCTGTCCTCCTGCTTGACGGTGCTGGGGGCCTTGGTCCCCCACAACTAATCGGGCCGCTGGTCGGCGCCACTCCTCGCAGACCCGGCCCGCGCCCTAACAGCGCTTTGCGGAAGGCGAGGGGGCGTGGTTCATCTCGTCGGCCTCCCGGCGGTTAAAGGGGCGCCACCCTCAGCCAGCTGACCGCCTCGCGCGAGCGTTCCCGCCGCATCGTCAGATCCCCGACCAGCGCCTTCTGTCGCGGCATTCCGACAGACGTGCGGCCGTGATGCCGGCCTCGCTCCGTCTTCTGTTTCGCCATGGACTCCTCCGTGATGAGGGGACATTGCGCCCCACATCACTGTCCAAATAAATCGTAGGGCGGGGGACGCGGGACAAGAATGTTTGAGCGTGTCTCCCGTGAAGCTACATTCTAAAAAATGCTTTTGCTGACTTCATTTGAAAACAAACTTTCATTGCCCGCACTATCGTAGGCAGTGATGACAAAGAAGTACGTTGTGTTCGCCGAGAGCCCTGTCGCCTGATAGGTGAGTATTCCTGCTGGGACTGTGGCCAAGGCAGCGCCATACGTGCCAGATGCGGTAGCTCGGTACACCTTGTATCCAGCCAAGTCGCTATCTGTGTTTGGAGACCATGTCAAAGTTGCGGACGAGGTTGTTGGAGCACTGATCGTCAGTGTGACGGCTACCGTTTTCGATGAAGATCCCGTCGCACTGACGGTAATGGTGCCGTTGTAGGTTCCAGCGGCAAGCCCTGACGTATTTACAGCGGTGGTTAAGGTACTGCTGCTGCTTCCAGATGCGGGGCTGACGCTCAACCATGAGGCACTGTCGCTCACGGTCCAGTTTAATGTTCCGCCGGTATTCGCCAAAGAAACGGTTTGGTTAGTCGGGTTTGCGGTTCCCTGTGTAGCTGCGTAGGTAAGACTTGATGGGTTCAGACTGATATTTGGAGCGGCTGTGACAGTGAACGTCACCGGCACGGTGACGGGTGTAACCCCGGTGGCACCACTGAGCGTCACCGTGCCGCTATAGCTACCCGTGGCCAAAGTGCCGGTGATGACGCTGAGGGTGACGGTTCCATTGCCGGTCCCCGAGGCCGGACTTGCCGTCAACCAGGCGGCGTTGTCACTGGCGGTCCAGCTGAGTGTGCCACTGCCGGTGTTGCTGATGGTCACGTTCTGGGTCGCGGGGTTGGTGCCGCCCTGAGTCGCCGCGAAGGAAAGACTGGTCGGACTCGCCCCGATGGCCGGAGGCACCGGGTCCGATGGGGGTGACGATGGCGACGATGATGCGGCATTAAGGAGTTGAGCAAGTCCGGGCGTTTCAGATGCGAGACGAGACATCGAGCGCCCTGCTAGTGGAGTACTCGCTCCAGTTGAAGCTTTTGCGGTCGCTGCACCTGCATATGCGCTCGCTCCGGATAATAATCTTTGAGGAGCTGATGTGTTAGGGATTACCGTAGTACTCGTTGTGGCGACAGCTGTACTCATAAGTCCCAGCGGTGTTATGGCGGGGGTAACCACAGCTCCAATCTTGCTCGAGACCGAGGTGTCTTTGGGTTGAGTAGTCGTATCATTTAGAGTTGATGTGGGAACGGCTGTTGAAGTGGTAGATTTAGATGCGTCAAGCGGGATTGGCTGAAGCGTTGCAGTGAGAGCACTCTGCGATTTTCGAATGAGACGGTGCTGCTTGCGGGTCGAGGTTTTCGGGTCTTTCTTCTGAGTGCCTATTCCGCTGGTATCCTGGCTGACAGTTCCTGTCAACTGCTGGGCGGAGGCGGAGGGAATAGGTTGAAACAGTGACATGTAGGCTGTCATGAGGCCTAATGAGATCGTGTAAGTTACGATGAGATGCTGGCGTATTGCTTGGTGCATGGTCTAGGTCCTCCGTATTTCAGTACCCGCCACTGCACGTATCAATGAAGCATAATTCATACATAAGTAGGGCAGGCGATCCGATGACGGTACGTTTTGATTCGGATATGCACTGCCACTGGGGAAGTTGAGCAAGAGGAATGCCCCGGTTCGCATATGCGATCCATCGGCTCTTGATCTACGAATTAATTCAATAGCTTGAAGTATCCAGCTGGAAAAATGTCAGCCAGGGAGGAGGTGGGGCAAGTGTATGTGTAACAGGCAACCTCCAAAGATTTGAACATATGATGCTGATAATTCAGTATTCATTCTAATACATTGAAGCAGAGCACTTTTTCGTGTTTGTTCATCGAGTTATTTGTTGAGAACTAGGTGGGAGTACTTGGTTTTCAGATAGTACGACAATGTGTTCTTGCCCTATTGGCCTGGGAAGCTGGGAAGTTAGGAAGTAGGCGGCGAGAATTCACTCGGCTTCGTTGACGGAAGCCCGAGGTTCTGGCATTCTGATCGAAATCTACCGGAGAGGATTCATGACTCAAAAGAAAACGAACAAACGAAAGGTTGCACTTGTAGGACTTGGTTATGTGGGACTTCCTATTGCCGTTGCCTTCGGTATGCGGGGTAAGGTCATCGGGTTCGATATTAACAAAGCAAAGATCGCAGAGTTACAGAAGGGTTTTGACCGAACGGGAGAAGTGTCGGAGGCCGACCTCAAAGCTACTGATGTACAGTATACTTCGGAGCCTACCGACCTCAAGGCCGCCGACTTCATTATTGTGGCCGTTCCAACTCCGATCAATGAAGCGCTCCAGCCTGATCTCAAGGCGCTACGAATAGTCTCGGAATTGATCGGCAAGAATATGTCGCCTGGTACGATCGTTGTCTATGAGTCTACGGTTTACCCGGGAGTGACAGAGGACATTTGTCTCCCCATTCTGGAGAAGACTTCCGGCCTCAAATCAGGCATTGACTTCAAGGTTGGATATTCACCAGAGCGCATCAATCCAGGGGACAAGGAACATACTCTTGAGAAGATCGTCAAAGTCGTTTCGGCTCAGGATGCGGATTCGCTTGAAGTCGTTGCGAATACCTACGCGCTCGTCGTGAAGGCTGGGATTCATCGGGCTTCCAGCATTAAGGTTGCGGAAGCAGCCAAGGTGATCGAGAACACACAGCGAGATCTGAACATTGCGTTGATGAATGAGTTGGCGCTCATCTTCCATCGTCTCGGAATCGATACCAAGTCGATCCTCGACGCTGCCGGTACGAAGTGGAATTTTCTGAAGTTTTTTCCGGGATTAGTCGGCGGACATTGTATTGGCGTGGACCCGTATTATCTGACTGCTAAGGCTGAATCGGTCGGCTATCATCCGCAAGTGATTCTGGCTGGTCGGCGCATCAATAACGGGATGGGAAAGTTCGTTGCGGAGCAAACGATGAAGCTGCTCGGTCAACTTCCCCGGCCAGTTAACGATCTCAAGGTGGCAGTCTTAGGCCTCACGTTTAAAGAGAATGTGCCGGATCTGCGCAACAGCAAGGTGCTCGATATCATTCAGGAGTTGCGTGAGTATGGAGTTCAGGTGTTGGTGCATGATCCGATCGCAGAACCGGAAGAGGCGGTCGCTGAATACGGAATACATTTGAGCAAGTGGAACGATCTGAAGAACGTCGATGGGCTGGTTATTGCGGTGGCCCACCACGCGTATTCGGAGATGGGCCTACAGGAATTGCTGAAGCCTCTCCGCAGTCAGCGGGAAGGTGTGGTTATTGATGTGAAATGTCTGCTTGATCAGGCGAAACTGCCTAAGACGCTCAAGTACTGGCGTTTATAAGGGAGCATTAGGCTGCCTTACTCTTCATCCTGCACCAGGGCCTTTCCCCGTAGTTTGATACGTATGGAGTAGCGGGAAGCTGGCCTGTTCACACTGGGAAGTCCCCTGTAGTACGTAGCAGACAGGACACCCATCTTTCACAGTCAGCTGAGTTTTTGATTCTCATTGCCCGACTCTATAGAGGCTGCTATAGATTGTCTGTGGCATCGAAATTCCATGCAGTTTCCCTGGCTCCCTCTTTTGGCGTTGGCCTTGTTGTGTGACCGATGAATAGCCTGGGCAATAACATCGTGAGACATACGGCCGTGGGGATGTGGTGTGCCATTGGGGCAATGGCCTTTCTCGCCGGCTGCGCCTACTTCAGTTCACCTGACATCAAGCGGGGGGATCAACATCTCGCAGCAGGTAATTGGGAGGAAGCCAGTCTCGCCTATAAGCAAGTCCTGAAAGAGGATCCCTTCAATCCCACCTTACAGGGCAAATACACCATGGCTCGAGAACGAGCTGCGGCTTTGTATGAAGAGCGAGGACGGGCGTATCTCAAAGAACATCAGCCTGACCTCGCGATGGAACAGTTTAAGCGCGCACTCACCATCGAGCCGTCCAGTCAGGAGCATCAATCAGGGTTGCTTGAAGCGCTTCGCTTGAATGATGCGCGCGGCCAGAATCGAGAGGCAGATCGCCTCGCCCAGCTCGGTCGGACCGACGAGGCCATGGAGGCTTATGCTAAAGCGGCTGAGCTGGATCCCTCGTTCAAAGAACCCCTCGAGAACATCTCCAAACTCACCGAGGAGCAGCAGGCGCTGAACCGTGACGATCGGCGGAAGCAACCGGTGACACTTCGGTTTCGCAATGCCGGGCTTAAAGAAGTCTTGGAAGGGATTGGGAAGGCAGGAGGGATCAATCTTATCTTCGACAAGGATGTCAGAAATGATCCTGTGACCATTGGCATTCAGGATACGCCGTTCGAAGAGGCCTTCAATCTCATTCTTAATAGCAATAGCCTGTTCGCCCAAACCGTATCCCCGGGTGTCATGATTGTCAGCCCCAATACCAAGCAGAAGCAGGAACAGTATCAAGATCTGATGATCCGGACGTTCTATTTGTCCAACGCCAAAGCCAAAGACATGCTGGTATTGCTTAAGACCATGCTCGATTCTAAACGGATGCATGCCAACGAACAATTGAACACAATTGTCATCCGGGACCAACCGGAAAAACTGGAGATGGCAGAAAAGATCATCCTGGCCAACGACCGCCTGGATTCCGAAGTTCTTTTTGATGTTGAAGTTCTGGAAGTCGATCGCACAGTCGATCAGACCTATGGTCTGACCTATCCCAAGCAGATCGCAGCAGCCATGGTACCTCCGGGGACTACGGGACTGATCGCCGGAACCCTCGGACAGCAGTTCACGCTTCGTCAGCTCACCGATCTTGGTAAAGACAGTTACCTCTTTAAGCTTCCGACCAATATTCAGTTGGATTTCTTTAAACAGATCACGGATGCCAAGACCCTTGCCGCTCCGAAAGTCCGTGTGGTCAACAACAAGAAGGCGGAGATTAACATTGGTGATAAGCAGCCGATCCTGCTTTCCACAACGAATGTCTTGCCGGGTCAAGCGGCAACAGGGGCAGTGCCGACGACCTCCACGGTGACCTCGATAGAATTCCGCGACACCGGAGTCAAATTGACCGTTGAGCCTTCCATCCATCTGGGGAATGAACTTTCCCTGAAGATGAAGATTGAAGTCGTTCGTCTTGGTGATCAAGTGACGCTCCAATCGAATCCCCCCATTACCCAGTTTAAGTTCGGCAATCGCTCTGCGGAGACCATGCTCAATATCAGAGATGGTGAAACCATTGTGTTGGGAGGGCTGCTCCAAGAAGAAGATCGCAAGACCCGCACTACTATTCCCTGGATCGGCGATCTTCCTTTCATAGGCAATCTCTTGAGTTCTTTTAAGACCCAACGGGTCACCACTGAGGTAATCCTGACGATCACACCGCACATCATTCAGGGGACAACTCCTCCCGGGTTCAGTACGCAGGTGTTCTGGTCTGGGACGGATTCAAGCTATGCCACGAGCCCGTTGTTTAGCCCACAGGGGAAGAAGATTTCCATGATGGGAGGTGGGGTCTCCGGCGTGGGGTTCTCATCGTCGGGAGGGACGGCAAAAGGGGGAATGGTAGGGGCGGTCGTTTCGATCAGGCCAGATGAGTCGGTGATCCAAATGGGAAAAGAATTTAAGCTTGCCATTAATGACGAACGTCTTCGCCCAACGGCGGAAGGCGTATTTCAGCTTCAGTATGATCCAAAGGTGCTGGAATTCAGAGCGCTCCTGAATGGTGCAGTCATACAGTCAGACGGCAGAGGCGAGCAGGGGTTTCGCAGCTCAGAGACGAAAGCGGGAACGGTTACCTTCAAAGTCGCACCATCAGCGAGACTGGCGGGCGGGAGGACCGTCACGGTCACCTTCTACGCCAAGGCACCTGGTGTGTCTCCTGTGCGTGTGGCGTTGGTGGATTCTGCCGCGGATTCATCCACGGCATTATCGCAAGAAGGAAAAGGTATCGTGAGGGTGCGGTGAAAGAGTCAGGCGTGACTCTCTTGGAACTCCTGATCACGCTGACAATCGTGATGGTTCTCGCCTCTGTCGCCATGCCGCTCAGCCGCCTGTCGGCGAAACGGACTCACGAAATAGAGCTGCGGCAGCATTTGAGGATCATGCGGGCTGCCATCGATACCTTTAAGCTGGAGTGGAATCGCGATGGCGACGTATTATCGGGGCCAGCCTGCGTGAAGAACAAGCTCACGTGCAAAGACGTGACGAGTGTCTACGGCTATCCGAAGTCGCTGGATATGCTGTTGGGGATCAAGCTCACCAGTGAAGAGGCAACGGTCCGAGGCACGACGACGAAGCGCTATCTGAGGAGTCTTCCCCTTGATCCCTTGACCGGCAAGGCTGATTGGTTGTTCCGATGTTATAAAGATGCGCCGAACACATCGAGCTGGTGTGGGGATGACGTCTACGACGTCATGACTCAAAGTGAGGACATGGCATTAGATGGAACGAAGTATCGAGATTGGTAAGCGTGGAGCAGGGGGCGCAGATGGTTTCACCCTGCTCGAACTGATGATCGTCGTGTCGATCATCGGTATTCTCGCCACCCTGGCGGTGCCCTCGTACCAATCGTCGGTTGTGAAGGCCAAAGAGGCTGCCTTGCGGCAGGATCTCTCCACACTCCGCGATGTGCTGGATCAGCACAAGGCAGACCAGGGAAAGTATCCTCCGTCTCTATCGGCATTGGTGGGTACCGGGTATCTGCGGGGGATCCCAAAAGATCCCTTCACCGGTGCGACGACTACATGGCAAGAGATTTCCGATCCTGTCGAGGGGGGCGTGGTCGATATCTTTTCAGGGACCGAGTATGTGGGGACGAACGGCACCCCGTATAATCGTTGGTAAGGATGCCCATGCGCAATCGTCATCGCAGATTGCTCCAGACTTCAGTTGAAGCAATACGCGCCTGTTATCCGACGGTGCGAGTGGGAGCGCTGTGTGCAGTCTGCTTCGCCTCAGCCTTGTTTGCGGGATGTGGCGAACTTGAGCCGCTGCGTGAGCCGGAGATGGTCGATCTTGAGCTGACCACAGACACGTTAAAAGCGTCGGTGCGAGACGCGCAGCGGACGGTGGCGGAGTTGCGGACTGACCTTGAGGCACGGCGCAGGGAATTGGCAGAAGCTCAGATCGCTCGGGCGCAGCTTGAAGGACGGGTGAGGGAGGCGGAACGACGGGTTATCGAAGCACGGCTGGTGATCGAGTTGCAACGGGAAGAACTGGCCGCAGCTCGGACGGAGCGGCAGCGTGTGTCCCAAAGCAGTCTTCAATTGCAGGGCCAGATGAAGCAGCTGCAGAAGCAGCTAACAAAAATGGGGAAATCGGGCCAGAAGGCGATGCAGGTTCCCGCTCAACGAAATCAACCCTCAGAATTTATGGAGACTTCTCAGATGGTGGCGACCCCGACTGCTGTGAGGCAGGTGCCGGCCAACCGTGAACCCTCGTCAGAGGTTGAGCATCAGAGGACTCCAACTAAATATGTTTTTGTGAAACCCGGTGATACGCTCTGGCGGATTGCGCAGAAGTATCGCGTCAATGTGGAACATCTGCGGATGCTCAATCAATTGTCCGACAACAGGATTGTCATTGGCCAGGCCCTATGGTTACGGGATGATGGGCCCATGCCTGGGGTCGGTGCCGACAAGGGCGCGTCGACGCCGTAGGCCTAGGAGCCTGTCCGACATTCGTGCAAGTCTTACCATGCCTGTATTTGCTTACAGAGTAGCCCGTCCTGATGGCTCAACCCTCGATGGACAGATTGAGGGAGAGGAAGAAAATCTCGTCCGGGCCAAGCTGGAGGGCCAGGGCTTCCTCATCTTTAGGTTGCAGCGACGAGGTGCGGCCACAACCGGTTTGGGTCTGGGGTGGCCCGAGTTTGGGAAGCTCCCGCTTCAGGAATTCTTGGTATTCAATCAAGAGCTGCTCGCCCTCGTGAAAGCCGGTCTTCCCGTGTTGAGGGTGTGGGATCTCTTGATCGAGCGTGCCAGCCATTCAGGATTTCAGCAGGACTTGCGGACGGTCCGACAAGATATTCGTGGAGGGGCGTCGGCTTCGGAAGCGCTGGCAAAACACCCGATCCATTTTTCAGAATTGTATATTGCGACGATCAAAGCCGGAGAACAATCAGGGAATTTGGCCGAGGTGCTGCAGCGGTTCATTGCGTATTTAAAATTGATGATCGGGCTGCGTCAGAAGGTCTCGAAAGCGCTTGCATATCCTGGTTTCCTCGTGCTTGTCGGGATTGCCGTCATCGGGTTTCTGTTGACCTACGTCGTGCCGACATTCGTGTCGGTCTATGCGGAGTCGTCGAAATCCTTACCGGCTGCTACGCAATTGTTGCTCAATTTGGTGACGGGGGGGCAAGCGTACGTTGTGCCTGTACTCGTGGGGCTTACCGCTCTTGGGCTCGCAGGTCGTGCGTACTATAGGACACCGGCTGGGCGGCTCGCCGTGGATCGGCTGTTATTGAGCGTGCCCGTCTTGGGACCGATTTTCGTGAAGCATTATACGGTCCAGCTCACGCGCACCCTCGCGACGATTCTTGCCGGAGGTACCCCGCTCGTAGAGGCATTGTCTATTGCAAGGGGCGCCATCTCCAATCGGTATGTGTCGGTCGGAGTCGCAGGTGCGGTCGCGGAAATTCGCGAAGGGACGGCCCTGGCCGCAGCACTGGATCGCCCCAAAGTATTTCCCAAATTGGCGGTGGAGATGCTGTCGGTAGGGGAGGAAACCGGATCGTTGCCCACGATGTTGCATGACGTGGCGGAATTCTATGAAGGAGACCTGGATCTCCGGCTCACGCAATTGACGACGTGGATTGAGCCGGTGCTACTTCTGATCATGGGGGTCTTAGTCGGTGCGATCGTCATAATCATGTATCTGCCGGTGTTTCAAATGGCTGGGGCTGTGTAGCACCGAATGTCGTAATCGCGCGGTTCCAGTTGCACTCATATATCGAGGAGTGAGTAGGAATCTATGGCACGGACTGTGACGCGACCAACGCTGACGGAAGTTCTCGTGCGGCAGGGGATTCTGCCGAAACAGACTCTCGACCAAATGCTCAGCCGACTGGGCGGTGTGACGGCAGCCCTCGGCCAGACCTTGGTGAGCGAGGGGATTCTCTCTGAGGAACAGCTGGCCCGCGCGCTGGCGGCTCAGTTTGACTTGCCCTGCGATCTTCTGGAGGAGTTCCGTGTCGATCAGTCGTTCTATGACACCATGTCGGTGAAACTCATGCAGCGGCATCCGTTCATACCGATGACAGAGCATCAAGGCCGCCTGACTATTGCCATCCCCGATCCGCAGAATCTCCTGGCACTGGATGAGTTGGAGCTGCTCTTGGGGTATCCGTTGGATCTGGTGGTGAGCACAAGAAGTGCGATTTTGGCGGCCTTGGAACGCAGTGAAGGCTCCAGCCAAGCCCTTCGGGAGCTTGAGGCCGAGTATCGATCCGTGTTGGTGAAGGAGGATGAGCGGGGAGAGGAAGTCCTCACGATCGATCAAGCGGGAGAGGATCAAAGTCCTGCGGTCAAACTGTTGGATTCGATCCTCCTGAGCGCGCTGCAGCGTCGGGCCAGCGATATTCACATTGAAGCCGCTGATCGTGCCACCAAGGTGAAAATGCGGGTTGATGGGATTCTCGTTCCGGCGATGGAGCCGCTCGATATCCGGCTCCATGCGCCGTTGGTCTCGCGGCTGAAAGTCATGTCGGATCTCGACATCGCCGAGCGGCGGGTACCGCAAGATGGAAGCTTCCGAATGCGGCTGGAGCGAAAGACCGTCGATTTCCGCGTCTCAATCCTTCCGAGTGTGTTCGGTGAATCTGTCGTCATTCGTATTCTCGATCGCGAGGCAATCACCACGGGTGTTTCGGCTTTGCGGTTGGAACGACTTGGGTTCAATGAGGAAGATCTGAAGCGTTTTCGGCGCGCGATCACGAGGCCCTATGGCATGGTGCTGGTGACCGGTCCGACCGGAAGTGGAAAGACGACGACGCTGTACGCGGCGATTACGGAGATGAATATCAAGGACAACAAGCTGATCACGATCGAGGATCCGGTCGAGTATCAGCTGTCTGGAGTCGTGCAAATTCCCGTGAATGAGAAGAAAGGCCTGACCTTCGCGCGAGGGCTCCGCTCCATCTTGCGTCATGACCCTGACAAGATCATGGTCGGCGAGATCCGCGATGCAGAGACCGCACAAATCGCCATTCAATCGTCGCTCACCGGCCACTTGGTCTTGACGACGGTGCACGCAAATAACGTGTTCGATGTCATCGGACGATTTGCCTCAATGGGAATCGATGCCTACAATTTTTTGGCTGCGCTGAACTGTGTGTTGGCGCAGCGGCTTGTTCGAATGGTGTGTCTCGCTTGTCGAGTGACGGTCAAGCTCGACAACGCGCTGGCGGAAGAGTCCGGTCTCGATTTCGAGGGATATAAGGATGTTCCATTTTATGAAGGCAAAGGATGCCAGGAGTGCCATGGCACTGGATATCGCGGACGAAAATGCGTCACGGAATTTCTGGATCTGAACGATGAAATTAAAGAAATGATTCTTGCCGAGCGTCCCCTGTCCGAGGTCCGCTATCGCGCGGTGACCGGTGGGATGATCACGTTGCGGCAGTCCGCACTCAGAAAGGTGTTGGAAGGTTCCACCACCTTGCGCGAGATCAATCGAGTGACGTTTAGCGAGGAAGGGTAATTGATGGGGGTACTGACCACCAGTCGTCCACGGCACTGCTTGAAAATCGGAGCGCAGACCCTCGCCTGGGGAGAGGCTGTCCGCACCTGGCGCGGGCGGTATCGCTACCGCTGTATCCTCTCGCCGACACCGACCGGGGCTATCAAGCTGTCCCCTATGGATCTGAACTTGACAGACATGGCTGCGGTTAAAAGTCGTCTTCGGTCGCTGGCAGGGCCAAGTCGAGATATCAGGTTTGCAGGGCGTGTATGGCTGTCTGACGTTCCACGCCCGATCGTGTTGTTGTTGCCGGATCTGTCGGTGCGGGCGACTGTTTTGCAGCTGGAACAACTCCCGGCACAGGCTGAAGAGCAAGAGGCGCTGATTCGCTGGCGTCTGGGGCAGGAACAGCTGCTGCCCCTAGCCGGGGCCAAGATTGTCTGGCAGGGATTCCCTTCACATGGGGCAAGGGACGAGCGTTCCCATGTAGTCCTTGTCGTGGCGATTCAAGAAGCCATCTTGAAGCAATACGAATCCCTCTGTGAATCGGTCGGGTTGCTTCCGCAGGAAGTCGGTGTGATCAGCTTTCGTCTGTTTAATCTTTGGCTGAAAGTGGCAGGTGGCCGGAAACGGTTGGGCCGTGATTTGCTCTGGGTCAGTGTATCGGACGGCGGGTTGACCTGCTTCGTCATACAGGAAGGCCGATTGGTTTTTGTTCGGACCAAGCTGTTGAGCGCCGAAGGTCTACAAGGTGAAGAAGGCCATGGTGCAGACCTGGTCGATAACGTTGTTGAGGAATGTGCTGCGTCGCTTCGTGCGTGCCGCGAGAATTACCCTGGTCTGAACGTGACGGAGATTGTTCTCGCCAGCGATAGCCCATTCCCGACGCTTGAACAGGCGCTGAACAGCGAACTCGGCCTGTCGATTGATCGACTGGATTGGGAAGCTGTCGAACGAGTGGGGTGGACTCATGACGGTGGGGTACGTCATGGGCGACGCTCCCTGTCGTGGCGGGGGTGATGTAGACGATGGCACTTGGACGGACATTCCTTCGTGCGCTCGCTGGCAGTGTGAATAGTTTTATGGTGACGCCAGGAGGAGCGCGGTATTTTCACATCGAACTGAGTAGCCGATACCGGTGGTATGTCGCGCCTACTCGCCTGGTGCTGGTTGCGCTAAGCTGGATCGTTGGAGTCGCAATCCTCTGGAGTGTGACCCAGACCATGATGATCTTACGCGACCAGCATGACATGCAAGCACGCCTCGATCATGTTCGCATACAAGATCATCAGCTCCTTGCCGCGGCCCAACAGGAAAGCATTGATCTCTCCGGGCCTTCATTGCAGCGGTTACCGGCTGAAGTCAGTTTAGCGAACCAGCTGCTCACAAAACGGCATTTTTCCTGGACACAGTTTCTATCCGCTCTTGAAGCGGCAATTCCCCAGCATGTGTCGATTAAGAGTATACGCCTGGATCCGGGGAGCACGGTCGTACACATGACAGGGTTGGCTGTGACGGTCGAAGATGTGACGGCATTGACGGTCACATTGCAAGACCACGCCGTTTTCCGCGATCCTGTGCTGGGCCAGCATCGGGTGGGGCCGGATGGCCTGGTTGAGTTTGATCTGACGCTGCATTATCGGCAACCGGGTGTGTAGAGCGATATGATGGATTTCATTCTCCAACAGTTGCGGAAACCCTACGGGAGCTTGATTCCATGGATTGCGTTGGTGTTGCTGCTGACCGGAATCTTGTGGGCGGTCCGCATCGTTGGGATTGATGGGGCCGAGCAGAGTCTGGCGAAATTGGAGTTGGAATGGAATCAAGCCCGTCAAGAATTCACACACCATAAGGAGGCTCTGAAAGCGCGGAAGGATCTTGCGCAGGTTTGGTCGGTCTTGCCGGTTGAACGGGATTTTGCTCCCTTGGCGCTGGGCATTACTGAGGAGGCGAAGCGTGATCGTGTGATCCTCCCCGCGCTTTCCTACAAGACTGAGCTCACGCAGGTGGCCAACACGAGTAAAGGTGTGCTTGAGGGTACGATGACCGGTCGTTATGAGGATCTTCGACGGTTTCTCTATGACGTGGAGACGGCCGAAGAACTGGTATACATCGAGGACTTGGAGCTTGTGCGCTCAGACGCTCAGCAGGACCAGACGTTGACCTTCAATATTAAGATCGCCACATACCTTCGAGGCGACCCTGATAAATAATAGCGCAGAGATATGTTGACGACGAATCAAAAGAAAATAGCGGCATTGGTCGCGCTTGGCCTGCTCTGGGGTGGGATTATTGCCTGGGAATGGCTGGCCGTGGAAGAGCCCGTGCGGGTGCCGTTGGCGAATGTGAGTGGCCCTGCTTCCACGTCTCGGGCAACCCGCGGAACAGTCGATGGGCTGCACGTGCAGCTCGATCTCCTCGCAGCTGCGCGGACTCAACGCGAGATGACCTTCACGCTGCCACGTAATATTTTTGCCCCGCCTCGCCCTGATGACTCGGGGGTTGCTCGTGCAAACCAGCCGGAGTTCGATCCCGAGGCGGAACAGGCACTGCGCCAACAGGAGGTCCTTGACGGATTGGCACAATTCCACTATCTCGGGTTTGTGCGTATGGAGGAGGGGTGGCGGAAAAAGGGCGAACTGGCTGTGCTCACGAAGAATGACGATCTCCATGTCGTCCGGACCGGAGAAACAGTGGAAGATCACGTCGTGGTGAAGGCGATCACGCAAGAAAGTGTGACGTTGCAAGACCGCAAGTCACGAGTGGAACATACAGTGCTGCTGTCCGAAGAAGCTCCGGTACAGCCATAATATTCCAATGGTCATCAGCCGCCAGCAACGTGTATTAAACGAGCGAGGGGTGACCTACCTCATGCTCATGTTCGTGATTGTCCTCATCGGTATTGCCACGACCGCTGCAGCGAAACAATGGAAGGTCATCGTGCAGCGTGAGCTTGAGGCGGATCTTTTGGCCAAAGGGATCGAGATTCAGAATGCCCTCGCATTTTATTCCGCGACGATCAAGGCAGGCCGCGTGATGCCGGGAGAGGTCTACCCCCAGACATTGGTTGATCTCACGAGATTGCCCAAACCCTTCTTGCGCAAGGTCTATCTTGATCCGATGGGGCATGGAGAATGGGAATTTCTTCGGGCGCCAACAGGCGGCATCATGGGGGTCCGAAGTAAGAGCCTCGCGAAGCCATTCCGGCAGCATGACTTTCCCCCTGCTGTCCGGCATTTCGAGGGACGTGCCACCTATCATGATTGGGTCTTCCAACACCCGAGTCCCTCATCAGTTCCGATCGTGCCACAAGGGACTGCGCCCAGTTCTGTGGTGCCATCAACACCGGGATCGTCGATCACTCCTGGCGGAAACGCTCCAGTTGCCCAGCCAACTCAGGGACAACCGACAGTGAATCCGTAACCCCAGCCAGCTTTCCCGACGATTCTGGTATTTTTCATGGCATTCGCAATGCGAGAAGCGTAAAAGAAGAGTCATCGTATGCGTATCCTTGTTACAGGCGGAGCCGGGTTTCTCGGGAGTCATCTTTCCGATTTGCTGCTGAAGTCTGGACATTCCGTGATCTGCATGGACAACCTCCTCACCGGGCGGATCGAGAATATCGCCCATCTGCTCGGGCACGAGCGATTTTCTTTTGTCAAATACAATGTGTGTGACTATCTGCATATTGAAGGTCCATTGGATGCGGTCATGCACTTCGCATCACCCGCGAGCCCACAAGACTACCTTGTGTTTCCTATTGCCACGCTGAAGGTCGGTGCCTTAGGTACGCATAAGGCTCTTGGACTAGCCAAGGCGAAGGGGGCGAGGTTCCTCTTGGCCAGCACGTCGGAAGTCTATGGGAACCCGCTTGTGAATCCTCAGCCTGAATCCTATTGGGGCAACGTCAACCCCATCAGCCCCCGTGGTGTGTACGACGAGGCCAAGCGTTTTGCTGAAGCCCTCACAATGGCCTATCACCGCTATCATGCGGTCGATACCAGGATCGTGCGTATCTTTAATACGTTCGGTCCCCGCATGCGGCCGAATGACGGACGCGTCGTGTCGACTTTCATCGTCCAGGCACTCCAGGGAAAGCCTCTCAGTGTATTCGGTGACGGGTCCCAGACCAGGAGCTTCTGCTATGTCGATGACCTGGTCCGCGGTATTTCGACGTTGCTCATGCTGGATTCAGACAAGACGGTCGAGCAACGGACGAACCGAAAATTCCTCCTCAGGCAGGAAGAGGACGAGAACGGATCCAGCATGCATGATCCCGTGAATATCGGAAACCCACATGAGCTGACCGTCTTAGAGATCGCGAAATTGGTACAGGAACTCACCCGTTCGTCGAGCCACATCACCCATCATCCGTTGCCGACTGATGATCCTAAAGTCAGACGGCCCGATATTAGTCGGGCGCGCACACTCCTGAAATGGGAACCGCAAGTACAGCTCGAGGATGCCCTCCGTCGCACGATCGAATACTTCAGAAAAGTGATCTAGCAGGATGCTGTCTGGTTTCTCTTGTTTATCGATCTGTTTGGTTTGTTTGGTTGAACTCGTCTAACCAGATGAACAAAACAAACCAGATGAACCAGATCAACCCTCCTGCCTGTCTCGCGCGGCTATCCTGCGAATGGCCGCCTTGACCGAACTGAAACTCTCGCTGTATCCTGTCACTGTCCCAACGTCATGAGATAAGAGTCATATTTATGCTGTCTGACCAAAATAACCAGGCGAAAGAGTCGGTCGAACCCATCGAATCGGCGGGCGTGGAAGAGGTTGCGCCCATACCGATTCCAGAGTATGTCAACGCATTGGTCAGGCGAGCTAAAGGTGCCGCGGGCCAACTGGCGACGCTTTCGACTACAGTGAAGAACCGGGCCCTTCTTGCGATGGCGGAGGCGCTGGAAGCACAGAAGGATGCGCTGCTTGTTGCGAACGAACTGGATCTGGAGGCCTTCGGGACTGCGCCGGAGAAGAAGGCGATGGCGGACCGGCTGCGTCTGACGGCCGAGAGGATTGTCGAAATGGCAGCAGGCTTGCGCGAGGTGGCTGCGCTCCCAGATCCACTCGGTGACGTGCCGAAGATGTGGACGAGGCCGAATGGGATGCAAGTGGGGCGCGTGCGGGTTCCGATCGGCGTCATTGGAATTATTTATGAGTCCCGCCCGAACGTCACGGCGGATTCCGCCGCCCTGTGT
>DASYVB010000011.1:0-6539 GCA_036000525.1 Nitrospiraceae bacterium
AAGGGGGATCCCTATTTTCTTGCGGCCATGACGATCGGGATGCACCACCCGTTTGCAGTTCCACTCACCCACCCTGACGTACAAAGCCTTAAGGCCGAGCCGGACGGGTACCTCGCAGCACTGCGATACTTGGATCTCGAACTCGAACGCGTGCTGACGGGCATGAAGCGGGATGGTCTTTTGAAGGATACGGTCGTATTGATCCTGGGCGACCATGGCCGTCATGAAAAGGTCGGGCAGACAGACTTTGAAAAACAGGCCGGACATTTCATGACTCCCTTGTTTCTCTGGGTCGACGACACATTACGGGAGCCAGGGACCTATCGTCCTCGAACTGTGACGGCCGTCGCCAGTCAGGTGGATCTGCTTCCGACGATTCTTGGTCTCAACGGTGTGGCTCCGCGCCTTTCCCCGTCGGTGGGGCATGATCTCAGTTGCCTGTTGGTGTCGGATTGCGTACAAGACAATATGGCGTTTCTGAGTAGTGTCTATGACGATCTCATCGGGTTGGCCGATCGCGATGGACTTCTTCTCTACTCCCTGCGCAGTGAAGCACTGCGCCAGGCCGACCTGGACCTGAAAGGAGCTGCTGTGCCGGAAGAATCGAAGGATCCGGCGATCGCGCTTCGCTACCGACGGATGCTGGCGCTGTATGTCAGTTCCAACATGATTCTCAATCAAAACAAGATCTGGTCCTGGAAAGAACTAGGAAAGAATCTGTGACAACCGATGCTCCCCGAGTATCTGTCTACGTCATCGCATACAACGACGAGCCCAATATGCGGGCCTGCCTTGAGTCTGTGGCAGGCTGGAGCGATGAGTTGATCGTAGTTGATTCCCACAGCACTGATCAGACGGCTGCAATCAGTCGTGAGTTTACGAATCGGGTCTATCACGTTGACTTCAAAGGATTCGGTGATCTGCGCAATCAGGCAGTCGCACTCACGACCCATGAGTGGGTTTTCAGTCTGGATAGCGATGAGAGGATGACACCAGAGTTGCGGGAAGAGATTCGGCTGGTGCTCGACCGCGGACCGGACGCGGATGCCTACTTTGTCCCTCGGAAGAACTATTTTTTAGGCCGGTGGATCAAACATTGCGGCTGGTATCCCGATTACCGGCAACCGCAGTTGTTTCGAAAGAGACGGTTACGTTATCGCGAAGAACTGGTCCATGAGAGTTTCGATTGCGATGGGACGGTCGGGTTTCTCAAGAGCCCCGCCCTGCAGTATCCGTTTCGGGACATCAAGCACTACGTGGCGAAGCAGAATCGCTACTCCGACCTGATGGCCCGTCGCATGGCGGAGCAGGGTCGGCGGTTCTCCTCCCATCAACTGATCACCCATCCGCTCGGCGCGTTTCTCAAGATGTATGTGCAGCGGGCCGGCTTCCTCGACGGCAAGCAAGGCTTGATTCTCTCCGGACTCTATGCCTACTACACCTTTATGAAGTACGCCAAGCTCTGGGAGTTATCTGAGTTCAGCAACCCCGATAAGCCTCTAAAAAAGAACGGATAACCAAGGGCGAAGGATGATGGAAGAATTCTGCTGAGCCTTCCCAATCCGCCCGTTATTGCAGAGTGGGTGTTTACCAAGAAGATTTCTGCCGTTAGATCTTGTGCGCATCGTGCACACTCCTGGGCCCGAGGATGAGGTTGTTATGCCTAAAGTAAGCGTGATTATTCCGGTTAAGAATGGGGAACGATACCTCCGGGAGGCGCTCGATAGTGTGATGGCGCAGACCTTTCGAGAATTCGAAGTGGTCGTTGCCGATGATGCGTCGACTGATGGTACGGCTGCTATTGCCAGGTCGTACCCTAGTGTTCGGTATATTTACCGTGAACGCAGCGAGGGGGTGTCAAGAGCGAGAAACGCAGCGATAAGGGCTGCAGAGGGCCAGTATATTGCGAGTCTTGATTGTGATGATCTGTGGTATCCGGAAAAATTGGCATTGCAGGTTCCAATTTTAGATCGTGATTCTTTTACCGGAGTTGTCTATTCCGATCAAGAGTGGATTGATCAAGAAGGACGGACAATAAGAGTCGTCCCTCACTCCAATTGGCCGAAAGGATGGGATCGATACTTCTGCGGTGGGCATAATATTGGACCTTCTACAATGCTCGTGCGGAAAGAGCTTATTGAGAAAATTGGATTCTATGACGAAGAGTTATGGGCTAATGAGGACAAGGATCTCAACATCCGTCTTCATGATGTTTGCCAGATAAAATGTGTGGAAAAGGCTCTCATTAAGAAACGACGGTCTCCGAAATCGTTTGAGGCCAGGCATAATCAACGAGAGGAAGTTTTGAACTCGGCTCTAATTTTCTTAAGGAAGCTTGAGCGTCGCGTACTGACATCTGAACAGGCCCGATATCTTGACCTGGAATGGAGTTATTATCACTCGAACCTTGGGAAATATCTGATCGGCAAGGGGCAGCGAAGCCAAGCCGTCCAATCGTATCTTTCTGCTATTCGCCGTGCACCGTTTGTGGCGAAGACGTATGGGAGGCTGTTCCGATGTCTACTTCGATTGCGGTAAGCAGAGAGATCAAAAGCAGTGTGGTTGTGACCTTCTCCCCCCAAGTGGGCATCAGCGTCGAGGATCTGTGCTGGAAGCACGGTGTCCTGGAAGCGACGCTTTATAAATGGCGGACGAAATATGCCGACCTGAGAGTCAGCGACGTGAAGAAGCTGCGTCAGCTGGAAGAGGAAAACCGGCGGTTGAAACATTTGGTGGCGGAGCAAGCGCTAGACATCCAGGCGCTCAAGGTACTCACTGCAAAACAATTGATAAGGCCCAAAGTAAAACGGACGGAGGCCATTTGGATGGATGAGATCTTTGGCTGATCACCCATCCGCTCGGGGCGTTTCTGAAGATGTATGTGCATCGAACCGGCTTCCTCGACGGCATGCAGGGCTTGATTCTCTCAGGACTCTATGCCTACTACACCTTTATGAAGTACGCGAAATTCTGGGAGCTCGCTCAGCGCCCTTGAGGGGTAGTTGCCGCTTTTTCATGATGGCGCTAGATTCTGTGACCTTGCGCCCCTGCCAGGCATTAATAAATGGAGTTCAAAGATAAGTGAAGCGACTAAGAAACCAATTTAGAGACATTAAACTATCCCTCAGGGTAACTGGTTTTACCGGACTTTTTTATGCCATAAAAGGCACAGTCATGAATTCTGAAGTGACATTAAATATGAATAGGAAAGACATTAAATTTCCTATTAGCCTGCGAGTTCCCTCGTCGGACATTCCAACATACAAGCAGGTGTTCATAAATCAAGACTACGATTTCTTAGTAGAAACACCGCCAAAAGTCATAGTCGATGCAGGAGCAAATATTGGGCTTGCATCCGTATATTTTGCAAATAAGTACCCGGGGGCAATGATTATTGCTATAGAGCCAGAAAAAGCCAATTTCGAATTACTTAAAAGAAATGTGGAGCCATATCGCAATGTTATTCCCATTCATTCCGCACTATGGAACAGAAATGAAACAATTAAGTTAGTTGATCCTGGAATAGGATCGTGGGGATTCATGACGGAGGAAACGAATACATCAGAAAATACGTTAGGTAAGTTTTCCCACACAGTGAAGGCAATGACCCTTGGTAAGATAATTGCCGACTATCAATTGAACAAAATCGATATTCTGAAAATTGACATTGAAGGAGCAGAAAAAGAAGTATTTGAAGACACTTCATCTTGGATTGGAAAAGTTGAGGCTTTAATCATTGAACTGCATGAGCATATGAAACCAGGATGTAATCGTAGCTTTTATAACGGAACAAGTGGCTTTGATGATGAGTGGAAGCAAGGTGAAAACGTGTATCTTGCAAAAGGCAAATACCTAACAAGGCGTCTTAAGAAAACATAATGGAACTTATTTATTGGAGGGGCAGACCCGCACAAGAATCACCAGATTTTGCTTGAAGCGGCTGAGTTGGTGCGGAAGAAACTGGGATCGAGAATGTTGGTCCTTGTCGGCTCGCCCACCCACCCGTTCGGGAACGATAAGGAGACGGCTCGAAGACGCAGCTTAACGGAAATGGTCCTCTTTCCAGGACGGTTGTCCACAAACGATCTGCAGCTGTCGTATTCCTCCACCGATCTGTTTGCCTTCCCATCGTTGTACGAAGGGTTTGGGATGCCAGTGTTGGAAGCGATAGCCTGTGGGGCGCCGGTGCTCACGTCCAATTCGACCGCGTTGGCGGAAGTGGCGGGTGATGCGGCGCAGTTGGCAGATCCTCAAGACGCGCGGGCGCTTGGAGAGGCGATGATCCGTGCGCTTGAGGATGAGCTGCTTCGAGCCTCCTTGAAGGTCAAAGGGTTCGATCGCGCCAAGCAGTTCTCCTGGGGGCAGGCGGCAGCTAAGACCGTCGCGCTGTACGGGGAGATGTGCCGCGATGACCGTTAAACGTCAATCGTTAAGCGTTCAACAAGGGAAAGCAAACCGGCTGGGTCTTGCGATTCACGGTTAACGAGCATGCGCAACGTCCTGATCATCAAGCTCCGCTACATCGGTGACGTCTTGTTGGCGACGCCGACAGTGCGAGCTATCAAAGCGGCAGGACCGGACGTGCGGGTCACAATGATGGTGAATCGCGGGACGGAGGACGTGTTGTCCGGAAACCAAGACGTGGACGAGATCGTGGTCCTGGACAAAGGATCTCTGGCGGCACAATGGCGGCTCATCGCCAAGCTGCGTCGTCGGCGATTCGATACGGTGATCGATTTGACGGATGGAGACCGGTCTGCGTTTTTGAGTTGGATCAGCGGCGCGCCAGTTCGTATTGGATTCAATGATGACCATCGTTGGCGAGGGCGGTGCTACACACAGGTGGTCCAGTCTGTGCCAGGTATGGGGCACCGGATCGATCGGGATCTGGAAGCCCTCAAGCCCATGAACATCCAAGCCGGCTCGAAGGGGCTTCAACTGAGGCTGACGCCAGAAGAAGTAGACAGTGCAGATCAACTGTTGGATCAACTCGGTGTTCAGCGATCGCAGTCGATTGTGATACTGCAGCCCGGCGCCCGGTACTGGTTCAAGGCCTGGCCTCCGGATCGGTTCGCAGAGCTGGCGGATCAGCTTGTGTCTCAGTATGGTTGCCAGGTGTTGATCGGAGGCAGCGATCAAGACATTGATCTCGCGCAGCAGATTCGACAGATGACGAAGAGTAGACCTATCATCATGGCGGGCCGTACAACCATTAAACAGTTCGCAGCCATCGCCCAAAAGTCGGTGCTCTTCGTGGGAAACGATAGCGGCGCGATGCACATCGCTTCCGCAGTGGGCACTCCTGTGGCGGCATTGTTTGGCCCGTCGAATCTTCGTGAGTGGGGTCCTCGTGGTGGTCCTGTGGAGGTACTCTGTAAGGGGTTCGATTGCCGCAGTTGCTATCATACGACCTGTACGAGAGGCGAGGAGAATTGCATGAGGTTAATCGCGGTTCATGAGGTGTTTGCTGCCGCCGAGCGGCTTCTCCTTGCCGGGAAGCCGAGCGGCAGAGGTAAAGGCTGAAGGCTGAAGGTCGGAGTTCGAAGTTCCAAACACTTCAGTTTTCAGCCTTCAGACCCCTCACCCTTCCCGCTTTTATCGCCAGTCTCGCTCGTCGCGCGCCAATGCACCATTTCTGAGTGAAGGTCGGGCAACGTACTTTCTGCTTGACAGAGAAAGTCATTTTGTTCATATTGTGAACAGCTGGCCAATTTATCCGTATAATTCATGGATTTACAAGGTCAACGAGACCTTCTGCTCCTGAGCGAGCTCGATCGAGATGGCAGGGCCACTCAGCGCACTCTTGCCACCAAACTTGGTGTCGCGCTCGGCCTGACCAATCTCTATCTCAAACGTCTGGTCCGCAAGGGCTACATCAAGATCACGACCATCCCGCGCAATCGAATCAGGTATCTCCTGACGCCACAGGGCTTCACGGAAAAGTCACGTTTGACCTATCTCTATATGCAGTACTCCCTCTCGTACTACCGTGACATGCGAACTCGGTTAAGAGAGATGATGTCGACGTTCGACAGCTCTCATGGCCAGCGGGTTGTGATCTACGGGACGACCGAGTTAGCCGAATTGGCCTATCTATCGCTTCGAGAGATGAATATCGACTGTGTGGGATTCATTGATGGAAGCTCGCGTGAGTCGTTCCTCTCTTGCCCAGTTTTTTCTCCGGATAGGATCGCCGGCAGGCAATTTGACTGGGTATTGATTACCGATATCGAGCATGCGGCAGCCTGTGAAGAACATTTAGTACAGTCGGGAGTGCCACGGGAAAAGGTACTGAGCTTCGGCCTGCCAGAATAAGGCGTGGCGCTTCCGCGCGTGACTGAAAGTTTGTGTGGTACGTGCGATGTGGATCTGTAAGTGAAAGGGCGGAGCTGTCTCCACAGGGCGCGCGACAAGCGCGACTTGCGGGACTCGCGAGAAAAGCGTGTGACGTGCGAGCTGTGCAGGACTTGCGAGATAAGCGGGAGTTGCGGGATTAGGGTAAGCGTAAGAGGTCCGACTCATTTCTCGCCAGTCCCGCT
>DASYVB010000012.1:0-3087 GCA_036000525.1 Nitrospiraceae bacterium
ATGTTCATGTTGAGAACGAAGTGGAGCATACCTCGGTGGATTGGCTCTATTAGCAGAATCTTCCCACCGGGCTCTAATGAATTGAAGATGGCGGTCAAAGCAGCGGATAACTCATTCCGATCAGTACAGGCAACAGCCAGACAGCCAAATGAGAGAACAACGTCGAATTGCTTGTCTTCTTTCAACGCGAAGATAGTCTGAACTCGATAAGTCGGATTTCCTGAAGGACTCTGCTGCCTTGCCAATTCGATGGCTTTCGCTGAGAAATCGATCCCTAATACATTAGCTTTGCGGTTCGCAAGATACCTCGCTATCCGTCCTGTTCCACAACCGATGTCAAGCACCCTCGCTCCCTCAATGTGAGGGAAATAGGCATTCAGGATTTCCAGCTCTCGTTTGTCATAAAACTCATTGAGACTTCGGTTCGGCCAGCCTGACACGGCTGTGCCCTCGTACTCGTCGGCCTTGGCATCCCAGTACTCTGCCGTGCAGTAAACCCTCTCCCGATTCCAGCGGTTTTGGATCATCGATGTCAGACTGCTTGCCTTCACAGTATTACCCTCCCTGAAAATCCGTTTGCAGTGATCTGCAAACGGCAGAGAACTTCATGAGTTTTCGCAACAATGTCTTCGTAGCTACTACCGTGAATAAAACACTGGCCAATCCGATTCCGCCCGTTGATAAACGGCTGGACGTGACTACCCAGGCAGACGTCCATTGTTAACGAGTCGACCCATCCCGTATGCCTCAACGACTCAACGGCGCGCGCATCATAGCTGAGCCGACCGGGTTGAGATGTGCCCAGGATCATGACCGCCATCGGCTTCAAGGTAATCGATTGAGGGGGGCGTGGATGCTCATTGCATGCCAACCGGATTGCAAACTCCGTGATGTCGAAGCCACTTGCCTTCAAGAGCAGTGAACTGATGCAGTTACCACCAAGTCGGGGCGAAACTTCGAGAATGTACAACTCGTCACTAGAGAGAACGAAGTCGCAGTCGAAAATGGCGTCGGTCACCCCAAGAAGTCTCCAAAGCCGCTCCAGGTCGCTAACTACTCGGCGCTGTATCTCTACCGGAAGCGACGTCGGCACACGAGGTCCGCACGTTGCTACATAAGGTGGCGCGACGGTCTGGCGATCCAGCAAGCACGCCGCCGCTACCCTGCCACTCTGAAGAATGCCTTCACAGGTACCCTGAGATCCATTGACGAACTCTTCGAGAATCGCTCGGCCGTTCGGACTGTACACCAACGCCTCAGGTAAGCGTGCTTGCAACTCTTCAGGCGAGCTGATGATAAATACGCCCTTGCTGCCGGAAGAACAGTCCGGCTTCATGATCCAAAACCGATCTTGAAAGATCGAATCTGATAGCTTCCCCCGTGCTGGTAGGGCAAAAAACGCCGGCACTCGGAAGCCGTTTGACTTCAAGAACTGTCGAAAGGCAAGCTTGTCGCACACGACTTCTGCCGCTTCGAGCGGCGGTCCAACCAATCCCATTCGTTCGGCGACAAAGGCAGCTGTCGGGACGCCAACGTCCGTGCACGGCGAAACAACACCAGCCACGTTCTCACGGCGTGCCAGCGACAAGACCCCCTCCCTGTCCGTCGTGTCGATGGGGTACGACTGATCGGCTACGGCATGCCCCGGATTCTCCGGCACGTTATCGGTGCAGACAACCCGAAAACCAAGTCGTTTTGCCGTATCGATCGTTTCCAGCTGGTATTTTGAGGCAGCCAGGACAAGCAACGAACTTTTATTCATGCAGTGTCTCGATATCGTCAAGTATCTTTGGAGGGGATGTAGAGACGAGCCATCCTCATTCTTGGGGCTTCGCCTTGCTACTTGGCTTCAACTCGTCGAGATGGTGGACTTCCGGCGGGTTTGACCTCTATTGCTTTTTAAAGTACCTCGCAAACGCCTGTTGCGGATAGCTGGCGCGCACGTATTCAGGACGGTAAACTCTTAACGCGTATTCATAAAGGGGTCCCATCGAGTCAAGCTCAAAGTGCCGCGAGAGGTTGTGCACTGCGAAATCCATGAGCTGTTTTTCATCCTGATAATACAAGTCTTCACGGTTGCGGCCGGGATCATAATACGTGGTGAGAAACGTTGCGCCGATCCCTTTGCGTGCCATGGCATACATAGCGCTCAGCATAGAGAAGACAAACTGTTGCCATTTGTCCCGCGGTATGCTCCCTGGAATGTTGAAAGTTCCGCAAAGTAACACATAGTCATATCGGTCCTTGGGTAACTCTTGCGTGACGTCGCGTAGGAAAAAATCTCCTTGTGGGAAGCGCTTACGGCACTCATGCACAAACGGTTCGTAGATATCGCTTCCTGAAAAATCCACCTGCGGAAAGCCTTCCCTCAGGAAGGCTCCGAAATGTCCAAGGGCGCACCCGATCTCATGGACACTGAAGGCTCCCGTCTCCTGAGAGAAGCAGCGTGTCAGCATTTGAAAACGCTCATACTGCGATTCCTGATCATTGTGGAAAAGGGCTCTTGGATCCTCGCCATAACGCTGGTACAAGTCTCCATACATCCTACGCTGATCATCAGCGATCTTCATTGCGGTCCTCCTTCTTCTATTTTCTCTTACCTCGCCCCCGCTCTAACGCCCTCTCCTGCAGCCCGAGGGAGCTTTGGGATCTGCGAGGGCGGATACTGCAAGTCATCATCCATCGTCAGGGTCATGTGTAGCGGGCCGCGCGGGCGCCGCAGAGCGTCGGAACGACTCGGTCTCACTGGTTGCCACATTTTGAGGAAAGGGGTTTTCCAATAATCAGCAACCGCTGGCTAATCTCCCCTTCCGTTTTTCATAGATATCAAAAGGCGTATGTGCTGAACACATCATCAAAAACTTGTTTGCGCTTTAATAATTCGAACACCCCCATCTTCGAACTCCATCCTAACATGGCCGGGCATTCCCGAATAAATGGCGGCCGGAGGACGTTGGTGTATGCGCCGACATTGTCAAATACCACGTAGTCACCTACTGCGAGGGTCCCCTCGAAACCGGCGAAGAGTACGTCATGCTCCATGCAGGTATATCCAACGATATCTAGTTTGCCCTGGATGGTGCGCGC
>DASYVB010000013.1:0-5087 GCA_036000525.1 Nitrospiraceae bacterium
CGTCTAAGGGATATGCCTCGGCCATGAGCCACAACAACGTCGTCATCATCAGCGCTCATCCGGATGACATGGAAATCGGCATGGGCGGGACGGTCGCCAAACTGGCGGAATCCATGGCCGTGATTACTTCCATCGTCGTGACGAACGGTGGCCGGTCATCGAATCCATTCGCATTGACGGAGCAACGGATGGCTGAAGTGAGAAGAGAAGAGGCCCTCCGTGCCGGTAGCGTCTTGGGAGTAAGAGACGTGATTTTTTGTGACGAACCTGACGCGGCAGACGAGATCAATACCGCGGCTGTCACACTGAAGCTCGTCGAGACACTCGCGCGCCTGCAACCGACAGAGGTCTATACGCTGGATGAGGAGCTTGACCGACATCCGGCCCATCGCCTTGCCGGCAAGCTGGCGAGGGAAAGCGTCCTTGAAGCCGGCATCGCTCTAAGCGGTGGCATCTGGGCGTACGAAATCTGGGGCCCCTTCGCTACCTGGGATCGTCTTGAGTACATTGACCGTTATGTGGCCAAGAAGATGGCCGCCATCGCGGAACATCAAAGTCAGGTAGCAGCGATACCCTATGGGGAAGGTGTCCTGGGATTGAACCGGTGGCGAGCCGTGTTCGCCGATCCCAAGGCGAGCGCCCCGGCAGGTGTGTACGCGGAAGTCTTTCGACGGATCACGCTCTCTCCTCTTTCCACATAAGCTCCATTTCTTCACCCATTCTTTACATCGATCTAAGTGCGAGCCTTCGTCGAATCTGGACCGCTTGTCCTAGTAACTACCACAAAGATCGACAGGTAATCTGACGCTGCCCCTGACCTGTACCCTTATGCTTCTTCGCTGGTGCTCTTTTGTTCCACCTCATATCCATACAACATACGGGTACTAGTAAAGTTTGACTCCATTGACCAATCCTAGAAAGGGGGGCTAATATCGCTCCGCTAAATCAACCCAATTCAAAGGGGGAAGTATGGCTGAAGTCACTGATGTCTATGCCGACCAATTTCAGCTCAACATTGGGCCACTTGGGTGTACTCTTAATTTTCAAGTCTCTGGAGCAAATCCGGTGGCTCCAGGTTCTATGCCGCCAATTGAACGTGTTGCCACTATTCGGCTGAGCCTTCAGCATTTAAAAGCAATGGCGTTCATTTTACATAAACAAATAGCGGGGTATGAATCCCAAGCTCAGCTCTCCACTAATCTTCCGGTAGATGTGTTTCGAGCGCTGCAAATTCGGCAAGAGGATTGGGAGGCATTCTGGCGTCCATAGTAAAATACGCTCTAACCAGATTCATTATTGATGATCGGATAGTAAATGGTCCGATTATCAGTTGGCCTCCTCACGATTCAAACTTTCCCAGTACCCCGCTCGGTGGGTTGCCATACCCGTCCCACGCTTAGCAGGATGTGAAAAACTCTGTGGGCATACCGGAATTTCACTGGTCTGCACGTCTGGGATAACAGGAGAACACTCCCGCAGGATGCTCAAAAAGGCCAGACTTCTCACCTGCCCAACCCCAACCCTGGCAGCTACTGCACCCGCCCGCCCTGAGTCTGCCAAGACAGCCTCTTCGCCCGGGGACGTGCCTTGCCCAGGCGATGTTCTCGCGTCGCTCACAGATTCGACATACTAACGACAGTGTGACTGATCCCTTCGCTCGCTGCGACCGCCTTGGGCCGCCTTTCTGAACATCCTTCTGGGCGATTCTGATATCGATCACATTCGATGCACGCAGAGGGGGATTAACCAGGCCTACTCCTGAAAAGGTCGAGATCAAGAATTCAGAATGGCCCTGTTCTTTGCACGTGCGATTCGCGTACCATTGACGCGATATGGAAAACCTTCATCAACTCGAAACGGTTATTTTGCTGTTGATAGCCGTACTTGCCCTTGCGGCGTTCGCACGCAAACTCGTGATCCCTTACCCCATCTTGCTGGTGATCGGAGGGTTGGTCTTAGGCCTCATTCCCGGCGTGCCGATGCTGCGACTCGATCCTGACGTCGTGTTCCTGGTCTTTCTTCCCCCTATTCTCTGGTCAGCGGCCTACTTCACATCCTGGCGTGATTTTCGTTCAAACCTTCGCCCGATTACCCTGTTGGCTGTAGGACTCGTATTAGCGACAACCGCCGCCGTAGCGATGGTCGCCCACATCTGGCTTCCGGGATTGGGTTGGGCTGGAGCCATTGCCTTGGGGGCAATTGTTTCACCGCCCGATGCCGTGTCGGCCACTGCGGTCGCAAAGCGATTAGGCCTTCCACATCGTGTTGTCACGATCCTGGAAGGGGAGAGTCTCGTGAACGATGCGACGACGCTCATTCTGTATCGCGCCGCGGTCATGGCGGCGGTCAGTGGCACCTTCATCTTAAGCGACACTGTGCTGGACTTTTTCATTGCGGCGGGAGGGGGTGTCGTGGTCGGACTCTCGGTCGGCGTGGTGGCCCGATGGGCGCTGAAATTGATGAAGGACAGTTTCAGTGAGATCGCGGTCACGCTCTTATCCCCGTATATTGCCTGGGTCTTGGCCGAACAGGCTCACGCTTCTGGCGTACTGGCCTGCGTGACCGGAGGTCTCTATCTTCGGCAACATTTCAGTGCGGCCGTTGCACCTACGACAAGGATTCAAGCAAGGGCCGTTTGGGACTTTCTTGTGTTCGTGCTCAATGGACTCATTTTTATTCTGATCGGTCTGCAACTCGGTGCGCTCCGTGAGGCCATCCCATCTGGAATGTTTATACCGCTCATTCTCAGTGGGGTACTCGTGAGTGTCACCGCGATCTCGGTACGCATAATATGGGTGCCGCTGGCCGCGTGGATACCGAGACTGTTCAGCCCCGCACTGCGGGCGCGCGATCCGATGCCGCATTGGTCTGTTCTGTTTATTATCGGGTGGACCGGCATGCGCGGGATTGTGTCTCTTGCGGCGGCGTTAGCGCTGCCGCTGACAACTGCAGCCGGAGCGCCGTTTCCCTTTCGAGCAGAGATCATACTGATCACATTCTCAGTGATTCTCGCCACATTGGTTGTACAGGGCTTATCACTTGCACCTCTGATCCGCGCCCTGAATTTAAAGGAAGACGGAACTCTGGAACGTGAGGAGATGCAGGCGCGCGAACATGCAGCGACGGCCGCTCTTGTACGCCTGAATGAAGTCGCGGACGAAGGGTGGACCATTCCCGAACACCTCGATCAAATGCGTGTTCACTATGGCAACCGCGTACAGCGCTATGCTAAGGATGGAACTGCTCCTGAGTGTACGGCAGAAGCCATCGAGATATTCCGGCGCTTGCGACATGAGACGTTGACGGCAGAACGCCTTGCGGTGATCGGCCTGCGAAACGACGGTGTCATTAGTGATGACGTGCTGCATCGTCTAGAGCACGAGTTAGATGTGGAGGCGCTTCAACTCGGAATCGGCGAGCGGCGGGTTTCATCAGAAGGGGACAATTCTGGGTAGGGAACGGTGCGTGATCCGCATGGGGATGGGCAGGGGAGAATGACGCACGTGGCGAAGGACAACCTTGTCCCGGTCACTTGATATCTGATCGATCCTCCCAGTGTACCCGTTTCATGATGTGGTGAATGCCCGGCGCGAGCAGTAGGGCGGTGACGGCGATCACGACCAACCCCGAGTAGAGCGCGAAGAACCCTGCGAAGACTTTCCCTGGCTCTGACAAATCTAACTTCACCGGCCCCATCCCGCCTAAAAGCATGGCCGCATTCAAAAAGGCATCCCGCCAAGGGAGATGCTCGAAGTAGCTGTAGCCCCACATGCCAACCCCCAGAGACGCCGCCAGAAGAGCGACTGAGAACGCTAGATGAAGAAGGAGGCGTCGAAATAGCAGACGCGAATTCGGAGCGGAACGGCTCTGTGTGCTCATCGGACCTCCTCAAGGAATGGTGAGTAATCGGACCTGATGACGCTGTACTGCTTCATGATTCTCCGCAATCTGTGGTTCCTTCGGCAGATGTCGCTCGTCTTTTCATTTGCCTATTTTAAATTCAAGGGCCTCGCTCTCGGCTTTACCCACGTCGAATCCAGCCCGCTGTCCGTAGCTCCTACCACGCTGAGCAACAGATTGCTCGATGGCAACTTTCAGTTCACTTCACACTCGCACAAAATATGGAATTGCAACCAGGATCACGCCGACACCGACTAAAACGTACACGTTGTCAATGAAATAGGGAAAGACGCAGAGGACAATCCCGACGCCGAGCGGGATGATGGCCTTTTGCTTTTTTCCATAGAGAAAGTAGCCAAAGCCGATGGCCCCGAAGAGCATTCCCCAGATCAGGACCTCCACGCTGCCTAACTCAAACATATATTGAGCTCATTCAAATCATAGACGGACACGTCGATCTCTTACTTGTTTAACGACAGAGCCTTGGTGATGAGCGCTTGTGCTTCGTCCTGAATCCTCTTGAGATGGTTTTTCCCTCTGAAGCTTTCGGCGTAGAGTTTGTACACATCCTCGGTGCCGGAAGGGCGGGCGGCGAACCAGCCTTGCTCGGTGACGACTTTCAATCCACCGATTGCAGCGCCATTGCCAGGGGCTGTCGTCAGTTTTGCGACGATTCTGTCGCCGGCCAATTCTGTCCCCTCTACCTGGTCTGGTGAGAGTTTCGACAGCATGGTCTTCTGTGCCGGCGTCGCGGCCGCATCGATCCGCTCGTACACCGGTTCTCCTAGTTCGTTGGTCAATTCTCGGTACAGTTCACCAGGGTCACGGCCGGTCTTGGCCATCATCTCCGCCGCCAGAAGATCCATGATGATGCCATCCTTGTCAGTCGTCCAGACCGATCCATCTCGACGCAGGAACGACGCACCCGCGCTTTCTTCGCCGCCGAAGCCGAGCAAGCCGTCGAGCAATCCATTCACGAACCATTTGAAGCCGACCGGCACTTCGACAAGCCTGCGCTTGAGCTTCACCGCAACGCGGTCGATGAGGCTGCTGCTCACCAGCGTCTTACCGATCCCGGCTTCCAGCTTCCACCCCTGACGATTGGAAAAGAGGTACAGGATGGACACGGCGAGGTAGTGATTGGGATTCATCAGACCAGCAGAGCGTGTGACGATCCCATGCCGGTC
>DASYVB010000014.1:0-9141 GCA_036000525.1 Nitrospiraceae bacterium
ATATGCCCTGAACGTCCGCCGGCCCGGCGCAGAATATCTGCCACGCGCCGTTCGATTTCATGCAACGGCGCAAACAACGTTAAGGGATCGAGATTCCCCTGTACCGCCACGTCATGTCCCACAGTCGCCCAGGCCTCATCGAGATGGATGCGCCAGTCGACCCCGATAACATCCCCGCCCGCTTCTCGCATCTGACGCAGCATCGCCGAAGTACCCGTGCCGAAATGAATCATCGGCACGCCTTCACGTTTCAACCCCTCAAAAATCAATTGAACATGCGGCAGCACATATTCAACATAGTCGCCGACCGAGAGGCAGCCCACCCAACTATCGAACAACTGAATCGCCTGCGCGCCGGCTCTGATCTGCCGCCGCAGATAGCCGGTGATCACCCGCGCAAACTTGTCCATGAGTTGGTGCCACGCCTTCGGCTCGCAATACATCAACTGCTTGGTAAGGAGATAGTTCCGCGAGCTTCCGCCTTCGATCGCATAACTGGCAAGTGTGAACGGCGCCCCGGCAAATCCAATCAGCGGTACCCGACCGTTCAAGGCGCGTCGAATCTGACGGATGGCTTCGGCTACATACTCGAGTTCCCCCCCATCAATGACGTTGAGTCGTTCGACGTCCGCCTGGTCTCGCACCGGATTATGGATCACAGGTCCCTCGCCTTGCGCAAACTCCAGGCTGAGACCCATCGGTTCAAGCGGCAACAGGATGTCGGCAAAAATGATGGCCGCATCGAGCGGAAAGCGATCGATCGGCTGGAGCGTGACCTGCGCCGCCAACTCGGGCGTCTTGCACAACTCGAGGATTGAATACTTCGCGCGGAGCGCACGATATTCTGCCATATACCGACCCGCCTGGCGCATGAACCAGACCGGCGTACAATCGACCGGCTCACGCCGGCAGGCTTTGAGGAAACGCTCGTTCATCATTTTGGCATTCTAGAGACGAGGGGCGAGGGTGTCAATTCGCAATGGGACAGGCGCTGCGTCGATGTGCAATTGTGGAATAGCGTCTGTGTAAACAGTAGGAAGCCCCTCCGATTCCGGTAGAATAAAGCGCTCCGCAGCAGGCTACAGGGTAGTCGGCGAAGGAGAAAAAAGAACGATCCACATGTCGCAAAAGCCCCGGTTGACAGGGTGTGAAGCTCTCTACTAGACTGACTATTCCCGCGGGGAATCGGGAGACAATTTAGATCAATTAAGTATAAAGGGAGGCCCGAATCCGGATGGCGAAAAAAACGGCAACTGAATCGGATGAAACCAGACTGAAAAAGAAGGTGGCGGAAAAATTGACCGACCACAAGAATCCCAAAGAGGATGAAGCCCTTCGTTCGCTGAGGAAGCGGCTGCGACGGACACAACGGAAACGGCGTGCGTTAGCACTGCGCAAGAAAAATTCTGCGAGCAAGAAAACAGCCGCTCCCGCCGCGAAGTAGTCACCCTATCGGGGGCAGTTGACGGGCGAGTGAATTATTAAGGTAGTACTAATGGAACAATCACGACCCAAAGAAGAGTGCGCGACTCCCCCCGTTTCAGGGACGGTGACCGATGAATTTACCGATCAGGTGGCGGCGGAATTTACAGGAGAGCACCCGGTACCAGTTGAGCCGACAGCAGAACTGACCGAGCAGGTCGTCCTTGAAGAAGAGAAGGTCAAGGATGAGATTGAGATCCAGATCGACCTGCTCAAGGATTCCGACTGGGTGGTCCGTCGCGAGGCCGCCATTACGCTTGGGGAGATGGGTGATGAGCGTTGTGTGGAACCGTTGGGTCATGCGTTGCGCGATGGTGACTGGCAAGTTCGGGAAGTCGCGATCGAGGGGTTGGGGCAGATCGGTTCTCCCGCCGTCGAACTGTTGATCAAGTTGCTCCGTGATTGGGACGTTCGGAAGTACGCGATTGCTGCGTTAGGGAAGATTCGCGACGAGCGGGTGCTCGATCCTCTCATGCTGCAGTTGCGGAACGACGAGTTCAAAGACTATGCGGTCAACGCATTGGTCGAGCTGGGTGAACCGGCGTTGCCGCGATTGGTCAAAGCGTTGAAAGACAAAGACGAGAATGTTCGGAAGCAAGCAGTGAAGGCTTTAGGGCTTATCAAACATCCCAAGGCAATTGACCCGCTCATCGATATGCTTGCCGACAGTGATTTTTATATTCGTGTGATGGCCGCGGCTGGACTCGAGGCAATCGGCGATGACCGGGGCCGCGAAGCGATCAAGCCGTTGATGAAGGATCCGGATATGGTGGTACGGATGCGGGTGGAGCGGATCCTCGCCAAGTGGAAGAAACAGCCAGCCACCACGTAGCGATTATTTATTCAGCTGCCGGTCGACCTCCCGCTGAATTTCATCGAGCTTCTTGATCGACACCGGTTTTCCCATCGACAATTCCAGTCTCACTTCTCGAAGCGTTCCGGTCAGCGCCTGCACGGCGAGAATCGAATTGTCTTGCTTCATGCTCTTCGTGGCATTGTCTAGCGTCTCGGCCGCCTCGCCTAGTTGCTTGGCGGCTTCCCCAAAGTTTTTGTCGAACAGTTCTGATTTAGCCTGCACCACCCCTGACTTGGCGTCAAGCAGTCCCTGTCGCCTGCGCAGGTCTCGCTCGATTCCCATCGTTGTGTCGAGGATGTTGCGCGACGTGTCTTTGAGGGAATGTTGGAGATCTGAGACTGTTTGTTGCAGCGTGCCGACTGGACGTTGGCCGTAATAAAATCCGAGACCAAACGACGCGGCGGCCAAGGCAAGAATGGCGATAAATTTCCACATCACGCAATCCTTTCGGCTAGTAAGCTTCGGAAAAACTCATTTTGTATTCAAAACACACTGTGATCTTACGAATGGTGATGGCACAAGAACGGCTCTCAGGATGCTCAAAATGGCCAGACTTCTCACCCGCCCAACCCTGGCGCGCCGAGACGCGCCTTGTCCCAAGCGCGGCCGCAGCGAGCGAAGAGGCGAGGAGGTACATACCGCACTTCGTGTGGGCCGTTCGCCTCTAGAATGGATCTTTGCGAACGGAAAATCCCCTCCAGTGCTTCCGGCCTCCGAGAAGCCTCTCCTCAACGTTGAGCCTCTGAGCGATGCGAGAACAAAGCTGGCGGACTTTTTCAGCATCCTGCTAACGAACTTTGAGGGCTGTTGTGGGGCGGCGGAGTTGTTGGAGCAGACTTCCTGCCGCTGCAAGGCGAACGGCGACGTCTGAGTCTTGCAAGCTTTTTTTGAGCAACGGCGTCACCGGTGCGCCGCTTTTGCCCAGGGCTTTTGCCGCTAAGAGGCGTGGTTGTGGTTGCTGGTCTTGCAGGAGCGTCTCTAAGATTGCCACCGCTTGTTTGTCGGACGTCGCGGCCAGTGCATGGGCTGCAGCGGCGCGTGTAGAGGGGTCCGGGTGTCTCGCCAAGTCCGCGGCGAGCAAGACAGCCGATGTGTCGCCCAGTCGAAGTAGTCCTTCCACCGCACCGGCCCGTACCTGCATATTGGCATCGCGTGTGAGAGCCCGCAGTAACGGCTGATTTTCGCGAATCCCCAGCTGCCCAAGACTCCTGGCTGCAACCGCGCGCACGCGCGCGCTTTCGTCCCCTAGGGCATGGGTTAATGGTGCGACGCAATCGACTTGTCCATAGTCTCCCAATGCACCAGCGGCGAACGCGCGAACCGACGGCTCAGGGTCGTACACTCCTTGGCTCAGGACCGATAGACTCGAGGGGCGCCTCAGCTGCCCCAATACCCCCAAGGCTGCCATGCGGACATCGGGGTCCGGAAGCGTCGCGGATCCGGTGATGTCGGTCAGTATGTCCTGTTTGCCGAGCCTATATAGTGCGGCATAGGCAAACACGGCTTCCGGTCCGTCGTCCGTTTTTGCGACTTCGATGAGGGGGGGCATGATATCGGTGACTTTGGCCTCACTGAGCACGTTCATTGCGGCAATTCGCACGGCCGGCATCGCGTCGTTCAGTGCCCGTCGCAAGGGGCCGGACTTCCCTGCGAGTCCGGCTTTGCCGATGGCTTCCGCGGCACGAGCCCGCACCATGACCGATGCGTCGAGCAGTCCGTCTTCCAAGACGGCCTGTGTTTCTGCGAGGCCGAGTTCAGCCAGCACCGTATAGGCCGCGATCCGTACATACTCCTGCGAATCGCGGACATGGCTAGTCAGAAAGCTGAGCGCCAAGGGTCTTAAGAGGGATGGATCATCCGGTAGATCTCCAGGGACGAGCCGGTGATAAAGAGTGAGAGCTTCTTCTGGCCGCCCAAGCTTGAGGAAGCTCTGGAAGGCCTGGCGGATGAGCGGTTTCGACGCTGTGGACTCTGGCGGAAGCGATTGCCAGAGTTTCAGAACCCGGTCGTATTCGGCGTGGTTGAATGCGTCCGTGGCCTCCCGTTCGATGGCTGAGCCGGTCGACGATGTTGGCGTCCGTGCTTCCGCGGGGGGCAGGCTGACGACAATCGTCCCAAGGGTGAGCAGTGGGAGCATCCGCAGATGGGCGGTGATAGCGCAGCGACAGGCTCTCTGCAAGGGTCCGGATCGACAGTCGTTTACCATGTTGAGGGTGTACGAACCATGGCTGGTGCATACAGATTATCGACATACTCCTTGACCATCCGTTTGGTGCAGAAGCGGGGGGCATTGGTCCGAAGACTTTCCTTTATGAGCTGCAACCAGCCGCGGGGTATCCCGTCAAGGTCTCGTTGATAGTAGAGGGGAATGGCTTCTTGCTCCATTATGCGGTAGAGCTGTTGCGCGTCATGTTCGTCCTGGGCCTGAATGTCCTGGTTCCCGACTAAGGGTTCAATGCCCCATCCGTTGGCTCCGTTGTAGCCTTCTTTCCACCATCCATCAAGGACGCTGAGGTTCATGACGCCGTTGAGCGCGGCTTTTTGCCCGCTCGTACCGCTCGCCTCTAGGGGAAAACGTGGGGTATTGAGCCAAATGTCGACCCCTTGGACGAGGAACTTCGCCATATGCATGTCGTAGTTTTCCAGGAACGCCACGTGGCCGCCCAATTTATGGTCGTCGCAATAGCTCAACACTTCGTGAATGAAATAGCGACCAGGTTCATCCGCCGGATGGGCCTTGCCGGCAAAGATCAATTGTACGGGACGCCACTGGTTGTGAAGCAACCGTTTCAGACGTTCGAGGTCGCGGAATAACATGGTGGCGCGCTTGTAGGTGGCAAAACGTCTGGCGAAGCCGATGGTTAACGCTTCGGGGTCGAGCAGCGTGCCTCGTGTTAAGACCTGCGAGGCTTGGAGATGGCCCTGCATCCAGCCGCTCCTGGCACGTTCCCGGATGAAGCTCATGAGTTTGCGTTTCATGGTTTGGCGCACGGCCCAGAGTTCCTGGTCGGGGATATCCAGGACCCGTTGCCACATCGCCGTGTCGTCGCATTTCTCCGCCCATTCCGGGCCGAGATGTTTGCCGTATAGTTGGTTGAGTTCCGGCGCGATCCAGGTCGGCGCATGGATGCCGTTGGTCACGCTGCGGATCGGGACTTGCTCGATCGGCAGGCCGGGCCACATATGGTGCCACATCTCTCGCGAGACCTGCCCATGTTCACGACTGACCCCGTTCACATGGGCGGCCAGCCGGATGGCGAGTGCCGTCATGTTGAAGCTTTGCTTCTGGGATTCGGAGGTATCTCCTAGGTGGAGGAAGTCTTCTCGCGAGAGGCCCAACTGCTCCCAATATCCGGCAAAGTACCGGTCCATGAGATGGTGGGGAAATACATCGTGGCCCGCCGGCACCGGTGTATGGGTGGTAAACACCGTGCTCTGGCGGACCGTTTCGCAGGCGTCCGCGTGCGTCGATCCCTTCTGGATCAATTCGCGAATGCGCTCCAACGTGAGGAAGGCAGAATGGCCCTCATTAGCATGCCAGACCGTCGGTTCGATGCCTAATGCGCGAAGCATACGGACACCGCCGATACCCAACAGGAACTCCTGACAAAGACGCATCTCTTGATCGCCGCCATACAGTCGAGCTGAGAGAGCCCGATTCTCAGGACTGTTCTCGGGGACGTCTGTATCGATGAGGTAGAGGGGAACCCGCCCGACGAGCACTTTCCAGACGGCTGCAGCCACGACCCGGCTACCGATCTCGACCGTAATCCGGCAGGCGTCTCCTGATGGAGTGAGTGCGGGATGAATCGGCGATTCTGCTCGCTTGAACGGGGCGTAGGCTGCTTCCTGCCAGCCCTCCGGCGTAATCCGCTGCCGAAAATATCCTTGTGGATACATGAATCCGATTCCCACCAGAGGCACACCGAGATCGCTGGCTTCCTTGCAATGATCTCCGGCGAGTATGCCCAGGCCACCGCTGTAAAAAGGAATGGACCTATGTAGACCAAATTCCGCCGAAAAGTATGCAATGGTGGGAGCGTTCAAATCGCTGTGCTGTGTTTTAAACCAACTGTGTCCGTTCTGACGGTACTCGTCGAATATCTTGAGGGCGGCAGAGTACATCCGCATATACGAGGGATCTTCAGCGAGATGCATGAGCCGGTCAGGCCTGACGTCGGCCAGTAGTTCGACGGGGTTGTGATGGGTCAAAATCCAGAGGGTTGGATCGATATATTCAAACAGCCGACGGGCTTCCGGAGTCCAACTCCACCAAAGATTACGCGCCAATTCTGCGAGGCGTGAGAGACCGGATGGAATGGCGCGTGATGAAGTGTCTATTGTCCGCGGTGTATCCACTGCACCTCCTCGTTGCTAAGGTCGAAGTCGGCGTTGTCATGAGTGACGGCCTAACAGGATGCTGAAAAAGTCGCTCTTCTCACCCGCACGACCCCGGCGGCTACTGCACCCACCCGCCTTGAGGCTGCCAAGACAGCCTCTTTGCCCAGGGACGCGCCAGTTCCCATGCGGCGTTCTCGACACCTTTGACGCGTATCTCGTGAAGCGTCGTTCGTTTCCGGATTCGGACGTTTCACGCTTCACGAACGACGAGGACGAGCGATCACGCGTGACCGGCCTTATGCCAGGATGCCCATTCGTCTGAGAATGCCACGGAGGCATATCGTTCGCCAAGTATTTTAGCAACTCGGTTCATCAGTTTGGCGACTCGTTGCATCTCCTCCGGGGGAAGATCTTGTCGAAATCGCGGGTGTAGCCCCCACCGAGTTTCCACTTCTTCTCCGGCGATGGTCGACATCACGCTCACCAACTTGATTTCGGTTCCCGTCGGACCTTGGAGCCCAGACGTCGCGGGGGAGGGTGGTGGGGCGGGCATTGTATGGGTCGTCACGGGGGCGGCTGTACCGACTGCGGCGACTGGGGGAGGGTCTCCAGCCAAGATGGCTTTTATGGCCGGAATCACAGCGCTCGCGCAGAGCGTTGCGGCGGAGGATACTTGTGCGTTTCCTGCGATTCCCATCGCGTCGGCGACTCGTCCGCCAAAGTCATTCAACATCTCGTCCTTCACGGGATTGTTTTCGGTGACGAGGAACCGGTACCGCTCATAGGCCTGCCGACTCTCAGCAACTGCCGCACCGACGGTGAGCATGATTTCCATTTGGTCGGCTTCGGAACCGAATGCCGGTTCAAGCACGTTCTTCAATTGCAGTGTGACAGCGTCCTCGAGACTGTCCATGAACTGAGGCTGTTCTTTGATCGGCAGGTACAGCGCGGAGAGCCGGTCGGTGAGATTAAACATGACTTTGAGAAATTCCAAATAGATGCCCCACTCATCGTGTCGTTTCAATTTCAAGGCCCGCTCCGGGGCGTTCCGTTTCATGACGGTCACGGATTCGCCCGCGACAGCCAGCATGAGTTCGGCAAGCTGGCGAAGTTGCGATTGGTTTTCTTGGTTGGCGGTTGCCATAGGGGTCTCCTGTTCAGTGGCGCGATTATAGCGGAGACAGGTTCGGCGTTCAAAGTACTTGTTTTCGCAATCGCTTGTCGGTTTGGTGACTCACGGGTACGATTGTGTATGGACGGCATGGGGATGTTGAATGATCAATGATCAATGTTGAATTGTAGGCTGGGGAGATTACGATGAAGAAATCAAGATGCAGTGAGTTTTTCGTAGTCGGATTGCTGGCGGTGGTGGGGCTTTTCGGCTGTAATGAGGAGACGCCGATAGAAAAGACGAAAGCTGCGGCTGCGTCCGGCAATGCGGCGACGCAGGCAGCAGGGCAGGCCGCGGTGGATGCGATAAAGACTCCGATGGATAAAGCCCATCAGGTAGAAAGTACATTGGAGAAGTCGGCTGAGGAGATGGCCGCTAAAGTCAAGGAGTCGACGCAGTAGGGCACATGGTTGCTCAGGTGAGAATGAAAACAGAGGGAATGGGAGCGGTTTACTTTTTCAAACGGCATGACTCAGCTGAGGGATAACACGACAATCACAGAGGAATGTGAGTACAGTTGTGCGTATTATGCCGGTCAGTATTCTCAAAAGTTCGGCGACGAAGAGAGGCAACTTCTGCGCGGTGATCGAACTGGGAGGAAACAAGTATGTTCAATTGGCCTAAGTCAATCTTCGGCGCTCCCAAACCTTCGGGGCCCCCTAAGACGATTCGACGGTTTCACACGAGCGACGCGACGTTGAGTAAGGACTCGATTACCGTCGAGCAAGATCGCTGGGTTGTCGATGCGAAGAAAGACCAGACGATCCGGCTATTCGAGATTCAAGATCCGGACGCTGAGCAATGCCTGGTTACCTACAGAGCAATGATGACAACCGAGAGCCTGGCTGGCCGCGCGTTCCTGGAAATGTGGTGTCGTCTACCGGGCAGTGGGGAGTTCTTCTCGAAGGGTGTGAACCAAGCCGTTACCGGCACTACCGAGTGGGCTTCCTATGAGATTCCTTTTTACCTGAAAAAGGACCAACGACCCGACCTAATCAAACTGAATCTGGTCATTGAAGGAAGGGGTAAAGTCTCGATGAAGGATGTTGAGCTGCTCAAGACACCGTTGGAGTCCTAGGTGCCACGAAGTAGTAGTCGTAACGCCAAACCAGCGGCTGCAGGGTGCGCGACAAAGCGCGCCGCTGAGAATAAAAAGGTGTCAGCAACTGTCTTGCGATTTAGGCATGGTGTGCCTCCACCTCTCGCCAGGGCGTCCGATGTTTCAGCATCGCATTGAGAATCGTCAGCAACTTCCGCATGCAGGCGGTGAGCGCCACCTTCTTCGCCTTCC
>DASYVB010000015.1:0-8495 GCA_036000525.1 Nitrospiraceae bacterium
CTCGACGACGGAATGGCGCTCATGCACCCAAAAGCGTACCTCCTGCGAGGCCTTGAGATCCTTCAGCGTTGTTTTGGAAGTGAGAGTCAGCAGTCCGACCGGGGTCTTGAGAAAGACGATCCCGGCCTTGGTCCGCCACACCGATCCCCGTAACTCTATGAAGGGATCAATCGTGACTGGATCAACGGCGGCAGGGGTTGGAGGAGGAGTTTCAGCGGCTGGGAGCGAGAGTATTTCGGCTGGCTCCGGTGGTTCCTCGGCAAGGACAGGGCCGAGGAGGGTGAAGACAAGCACTCCGGTGCAGAAGGCGCAGAAGAGGGTCTCGAGCGCACGTCCTTGCAGCCTGCGAAGGGAGGAATCGCGCATCCCACGGGTCCGTGGGTTGTCACGAACCGCAGGGGGATGAATTTCTGTATGTGCGGAAGACATCATCATCATGAGCGAATAACATGATGCCTACGAGGAGTCAAGGCGGAAGCCGCCACGACAGTGACTTGTAAGGCGATGCCCTTACGAAATTGCGTCACTGACGGGAGCGTGTACGTCGGCCAGCGGGTGGAGATGCCGTGGATTCACGGCTGCGCATGGAGCGGGGTGAAGGGGGTTGAGGGTCAGGATGACCCGGAACTCATGGTTGATCGAGTTCGGCACACCAAACCCTGTGAACAAGAGGGATGGTGTGACCATGTGGCAGATGCGGCGCATTTCGAATTGTGTCCAGTCCTGTGCCTCGATTCGACGTTGGAGTTGTGCCAGCACGTCGTAACAGAACTCCGTGAGGATGGAGGGCATGGATTCGGGCGCCATCTGCGGCCAGAGCTCATGGGACCTACCGAACAACGCCATCAATGCACGGGCTGGTCCATTCATGTGCAGGATGCGAGCGGATGAGGAAAACACGATCATTCCCGATTCGGGGGTAGAGCGAAGGGGTGATCCTGAGACATCATTCTGCGGGGAGTTGAGCTGGTTCTGCGGAGATGATCGTGGCACGCATGTCCTCTCGGGGAAATGCTCTCCGGACAATGCAAGAGTTGCACCCATGGGGCAGGGATGCAGAAAGCGCGACTATCCTATGAATACCGAACACGACGTGACGCCTAGAACCAGGTTGTGCACAAAGACGGTGTCATGGTGGCGGAAATTGAACCGACTATTTCTTCCGAACCAGCATGCGAATCGGGGTTCCCTCGAATCCATACTCCTCGCGGAGTTGGTTCTCGAGAAAGCGGAGATAGGCGGGCGTGATATTGTCAGGGTGGCCGACAAACAACGCAAAGACTGGTGGTTGTGTCGCGACCTGGGTCATGAAGGCAGACTTTGTGATCTTCGTCGGTTTGCCTTTCCGCACCGGTAGGGGGTGGGTGGCGAGGATCTCCTGGAGGAACTTGTTCAGTGCTCCGGTCGGGATCCGTTTTGAAAAAGCCGCGAATACCCTATCAATGGTGGGAAAGAGCTGGCCAAGTGAATCGGGATTAACCGCGGAAGCGAAGAGAACCGGTGCCCAGGTCAGAAAGGGAAATCGCCGCCGAAGTTCCAGTTCGACCTCCTGCCTGGCCTGGCTATCGCGCTCCCGGAGGTCCCATTTATTCACCAGCAGGAAGCAGGCCCGTCCTTGCTTGATGATGATTCCGGCGATCTTGGTGTCCTGCTCGGTCACGCCTTCTGTGGCATCGAGTAACAAGATCCCGAGGTCGGACCGGCCGATGGCCAAGTGCGATCGGACCACGCTATAGCCTTCGATTCCCCGGTCGATCTTTCCGCGCCGACGAATACCGGCGGTATCGGTGAAGAGATACCGCCGTCCTTGATGGAGGGCGAGCGAATCGATCGAATCCCTGGTGGTTCCCGGCACATCGCTGACCACCACTCGGTCTTCCCTGAGCACGGCATTCACCAGCGTGGATTTGCCGACATTCGGTCGTCCCACGACGGCAATGCGGGGCATCGTTGTCTGCTCAGGGTTTTCATCAGGGACCGGGAGGAGAGGATAGATCGCATCCAGGAGGTCGGAAACGCCGATGCCATGCTCCGCAGAGATAGGATAGAGCGTCTCCGTGCCCAACTGATAGAAATCCGCCACGAGCGTTTCGACCTTAGGCGTGTCGATCTTGTTAATCACGACAAACAACGGCTTCGGCGTTCCGCGCAAGAGACGGACCACTTCCCGGTCCGGGGTCGTCAGCCCGGTCCGGCCGTCCATCAGCAGGATCAAAAGATCCGCTTCCGCAATGGCGAGTTCCGATTGACGTTTGATGAGGGCCAGCATGCCTTCCGAAGCGGACGGGTCAAGGCCCCCTGTATCCACCAGGCGGAATGGCCGATTCCGATAGGTGGCGTCGGCATAGTTACGATCCCTGGTGACACCTGGAACGTCGTCTACGATGGCCGTTCGTTTGCCGAGCATGCGATTAAAGAGCGTCGACTTGCCGACGTTTGGGCGACCTATAATGGCCACAATCGGAATGCGTGAGGGGTAAGGGGTAAGGGGTAAGGGGTTGGAAATCATGGTGAAGCCGGAGAAACGAAGAACTAAAAACTTGTGTTGGACCGTATCACAGGGGTTTCGACAAAGACAACGGCTCTCGTGTTCGTACCCGGCCTTCGCTATACTCTGCTCGTGACCCCTGACCCGTTACCCCTTACTCCTCACGTCGTCGATTGGAACGAGATCGACGATGTCCTGCTCGATATGGACGGGACTCTGCTCGACCGCCATTTCGACAATTTCTTTTTCGAAGAGGAGTTGCCGCGTCGCTATGCCTTGATGCATGGGCTATCGTTCGAGAGGTCACGCGATCAATTGATGGCCATGTACCGGTCGGTCAAAGGGGAGCTTGCCTGGACCGATTTAGACTACTGGACCGAGCGGGTGGGAATCGATGTCGTGGCAATGACGAAAGAACTCGATCACATGATCGGCTTCCTGCCTGGCGCTGAGGAGTTTCTGCAACACCTTCGACAGCTGGGGAAAAGAGTGACGATCGTGACGAACGCCCATGAATCAGGCGTGGCCATCAAAGTCGCCAAGACCGGGCTCGATCGGCATGTCGATCGAATTGTGAATGCGTTTGAGGTAGGGTATCTGAAGATGCGGCCGGAGTATTGGCCCAATTGCGCGCGCTTACTTGGATTCGATCCGACAAGGTCTCTCTACATGGATGATGATGAGGGCTGTCTGATTGCTGCAAAACAATTTGGCGTCGCCCATCTCATTCATAGTGCCATGTCGAGCTCTCAACTGCCTCCCGCCCCGCTCGCTCAGTTCGTCTCGGTCACCAGTTTTTCTCCACTACTCAACGGTCGGCCTGTGATCTAGCCCGGACTATTCATGAATACCTGCTACGTCGTCCGATCCTCTCGCCCGGCAGGGCTTTTCTCGTTCGGCCTCCTCGACGGACTGCAAGTACGCCTACGTCGGCCTCACTTGCGAGAAGCCCAGGCGGGCTTCGGTCTCGAACGCCTCGCGACGGCATTCATGAATAATCCGGGCTAGCAGGATGCTGAAAAAGGCCGCCAGCCTGGCTTGTTCTTTTGGTCTGTTCGGTCTGTCTGGTTTGTTTGGTTGCATTAGACTAACCAGATAGACTAGATAACCAGACAGACCGGCCTGTGTCGTGTGAGCCCCACCCTTCGTCGATTCTTGTTGCTCCCGCAGGTCTATGTTAGAGTCCTTCCTCTTTTTCTTTACATCTGCGGTTTGTTGCGGCATGAGCAAGACCTACGATCATCACGCCATTGAAGTAAAGTGGCAGGCCTATTGGGAGCAGCACCGGACCTTCCGTGTAGCTGACGACCAGGCCAAACCAAAATTCTACTGCCTCGACATGTTTCCCTATCCCTCCGGATCGGGCCTGCACGTCGGCCACCTCGAAGGCTATACCGCGACGGATATCGTGTCCCGCTACAAACGTATGCGGGGCTTCAATGTGATGCATCCGATGGGGTGGGACGCGTTCGGGCTCCCCGCCGAACAGTATGCGGTGAAGACGGGGATTCACCCAGCGCTGACGACGGCGCAGAACATCGCGACGTTCAAACGCCAGATGAAACGTCTCGGTCTGTCCTACGACTGGGAGCGTGAGATCAGCACGATCGACCCTGAGTATTATCGCTGGACGCAGTGGATCTTCTTGAAACTGTTCGAGCGAGGGCTGGCCTATGTGGCGGAAGTGCCGGTGAACTGGTGTCCGGCGCTGGGGACGGTGCTCGCTAATGAAGAAATTATCGATGGCAAGAGTGAAATCGGCGGGTTCGATGTGGTGCGCAAGCCGATGCGCCAATGGGTGTTGAAGATCACGGCCTATGCCGATCGACTCCTCGAAGATTTGAAGCTGGTCGAATGGCCGGCCAGCACACTGGAGATGCAGAAGAATTGGATCGGCCGATCGATCGGCGCGGAAGTCGAGTTCGTTTTGGCCGGCGTCGCTGGCACGGTTCGAATCTTTACTACGAGGCCCGATACGTTGTTCGGCACGACCTATATGGTGCTGGCACCGGAGCATCCGTTAGTGGAGGTCGTCACGACTGCCGACCGCCGCACCGTGGTCACCGCCTATCGCGAGGCGGCGGCTAGAAAAAGCGATCTCCAACGGCAGGAGCTCGAAAAGGAAAAGACTGGGGTCTTCACCGGTGGCTATGCGGTAAATCCGGTGAACAACGAGCTGCTGCCCATTTGGATTGCCGACTACGTGTTGATGGGCTATGGGACCGGGGCCATTATGGCTGTGCCTGCGCACGACGAGCGCGACTGGGCATTTGCCAAGACCTATGCCTTGCCGATCCGCGAAGTGATCGCGGGAGGTCAGGTTGAACAAGAGGCCTTTGTCGCGATCGACAGGGGTACCGTCGTCAATTCCACGACACCAGATGGAAGTTTTACCATTAATGGGCTGACACCGGGTGACGCGATACCGAAAATCACGGCCTGGTTAGAATCGCACGGCAAGGGTCGCAAGGCCGTGAACTACAAGTTGCGGGACTGGCTGTTTGCCCGTCAGCGGTATTGGGGCGAGCCCTTTCCGATTCTGTGGGTCGATGGCCGGGCCTTTCCGCTTCCGGAAGAGCAGCTGCCGATGCTTTTGCCAGAGACCAGTAACTTTACACCGTCCGGGAGCGGCGAAAGCCCGCTCGCGAATTTAACCGACTGGCTGACGACCACCGATCCGATCAGTGGGGCACCGGCACGCCGTGAAACCAACACGATGCCTCAGTGGGCCGGCTCCTGCTGGTATTATCTGCGATTTATTGATCCGAAGAATCAGGCCCAGCTCGTCGATCCGACAAAGGAGCGCTTTTGGATGCCGGTGGATCTTTACATCGGCGGCAGCGAACATGCCGTTCTGCATTTGCTCTATGCGCGGTTTTGGCACAAGGTTCTGTACGACATTGGGGTGGTCAGTACGCCGGAGCCGTTCAAGAAGCTGGTGCATCAAGGGATTGTGCTGGGAGAAGACAACCAGAAGATGTCGAAATCCCGCGGCAACGTCGTCAATCCCGACGAGATCATGGACCAGTTCGGGGCCGATGCGGTGCGGCTCTATGAAATGTTCATGGGCCCGTTGGAGGCCGTGAAGCCCTGGAGTACGAGGGGTGTAGAGGGGGTCACGCGGTTTCTCGAACGGGCCTGGCGGCTCATGGTGAATGAAGAAGGCCGGCTCTCGAGTACCGTGGTGGGGATGGTTCCTACTCTCGAACATCAGCGGTTGCTCCATCAGACGATCAAGAAGGTGACGGAGGATATCGAAGCGTTGCGGTTCAATACCGCGATCTCCCAGATGATGGTGTTTACAAATGAGATGACGAAGGCCGGGCAGCGCTCCCGGGCCTTACTCGAACCCTTCGTCCTGATCCTGGCACCTTTCGCGCCCCATCTGGCGGAAGAATTGTGGGAGGTGCTGGGACACCGGCCGAGCGTTTCCCAACAACCTTGGCCGATCTTTGACCCGGTCCTGACGGTGAGCGATCGGTTGACCATTCCGATCCAGGTGAATGGAAAGTTGCGGGCTAAACTCGACGTGGGAACCGACGCCACTCGCGAGCAGGTCGAAGAGCTGGCTCGTGTGCAGATCGCGGAGTGGCTGCAGGGCAAGGAGCCGAAGAAGATTGTGTATGTCGAAAAAAAATTGATGAATTTTGTGATATAGCGACCAGGCGGGGCGGGCGAGAAGGGCGGGACATGCGCGAAAAGCAAGAAGGGGGGGATGTGGAGGAAGGGTGGAAAGCCAGGCACGCTTTTGTCTGTCCCGCACTTCTCGCTTGTCTCGCCTGTCTCGCGCTCTTGGTCAGCTGCGGCTATCAGTTCCGTGTGGAGGGAACTGGGCCTACGATTGGGGGGGCGGCAGCGACCTCTTCTCCCACGTCACCGCCACCGCGGTTGGTAGTCCGGACCTTGGAGAATAAGAGTTTCGAACCCAACCTGGAGGTCCGCTATACCAACTATCTGCGCCATGAGTTTTCCTCGGGCAGTGGGGCGCAGATCGTTTCGGAGGCTGAGGCAGCCGATTTTGTGCTGTCCGGACAAATCCTCTCGGTCAGTGTTCCGACGCTCAGTTTCAGCCAGACCACCACGCTCGAAAGCCGCGCAGAGGTCTTCGTGATGGTCCAGGTAGAGGAGATCAGGACGAAACGTCTCGTGTGGGCGCAAACGGCGAAGGGCGCCTCGGAGTTCTACGTGACGTCCGATCTGCAATTCAACCGCTCTCTGCAGAACCGAGCCTTGGAACAAGCCGGCCGTTTCATCGCCGAGGACTTGGCTTCCCGCTTTCTGCTCCATTTGGAATCGGGGAAGCTGGCAAAGTCGGCCGCGCGTCCAGCATCGGACAACGCGGACACCAACATCAAATAAATCGGTTATCCACTATGGCCGCAACCATCTCTCATGCCCAACTCAACGCGCAACTTGCGCAAGGAATGGTCGCGCCGCTATACATGGTAGTCGGCGAGGAAGATTTGCTGCGCGATATGGCACTGGGCGCGCTGAAGGCCGCGTTGTTGGGAGAGGGCGAGAGCGACTTCAATTGCGATCTGTTCTATGGAGACGACGTGAGCGGGGCAGAGATTGTCACCTGTGCTTCGGAAGTAGCCGTGTTCGCGGCTCGGCGAGTGGTGGTGGTGAAGGCGGCCGATAAACTTCCCGCCCATGAGTGCGACGCGATCCTCCCCTATCTGAAGGAGCCGAATGACTCCACGGCCGTGATCTTCGTCGCGCCGAAACTTGATGGACGACTCAAGTTCACGCAGGCCTTAGCACGGGCCGCTGTGATGGTCGATTGTTCCCCTCTCAGAGAGGCGCAGTGGCTTCCTTGGCTCAGACAAGACGCTGAACGGGTCGGGGTTCGGCTCAACGAGGAGGCTATCGAGTTGCTCAAAGAGGTCTGTGGTGGCTCGCTTTACTCGGTTCGGCGTGAACTGGAAAAGCTGGCTGCGTATGTCTCGCCCGGCCAGGCTGTCACCGCAGGCGATGTGGCGACGTTGCGCGGAACGGAACCTGGCGCTTCGGTGTTTGATTTGACGTTGGCGATCGGCGGGAAAAACCGCGGGCGGGTGTTGGCGATCCTGGCCAGGAATCTGGAAGCGGGGGAGGCTCCACTGAGAATCCTTGGCTCACTGGCCTGGCAATATCGGAGACTGTGGAAAGTTAAGGAAGTCGTACGGCAAGGGGGCCGCGAGGGGGAGGCTGCTCGGACCTTGCGCATGGATCCTTACAAGGTGCGAGCATTTCTCGAGCAATTTCCTGATGCTTATTTGCATGAGGCGCTTCGGTTATTTTTGGATGCCGATGCCAAGCTGAAGGGTGGAAGTGATGGACGTCCTGCGCGAATTCTTGAAGACGTGTTGTTGCGCTTATGTGATCGTGCGCAGCCGAACCCACCCCCACCCTCGCCGAGTCGTGGCTCTGAGGTGCCGCAACCGGTGAGGGCGAGAATCATATCGAACGTGCGAACGATTATGAGTGGGAAGCAGACAAGGAGTTGACGTGGAGCGTAAGACGAGCAATCCGGCGCGAGGCCGTGTTCGGTTTCATCACACCTTTCGTCACAGCCTTGCCGAGGGCCGACGTGGCTTGGCGCAGGGATACCGTCGCATCCTCGACATTCTTCTCAGCTACGGCCGCTTGGACTTTCTTTACGAGACTCTTGAGGGCACCCAGCGTCGCACGGTTACGGTCGTGCCGCTTTACAGCTTGGCGGGCTCGGCGAATCGTCGATTTGTGTACAATCGGCATAGTAGACTCCTATAGAAACGAGCGAACTTGTACCATGCGGCTCAATGAAGCGTCAAGGTAAGCCATTCTTCAAAGGGACAAGCCCATGTCAACCTTCATTGCTCGTGACCGCTTAATCTTGGCCCTAGATGTGCCCTCAAGCGATGAAGCCGACCGGCTTCTCGATCGCGTGCAGGATCAGATCGTGTTTGTGAAGGTCGGACTCGAACTGTACACCGCCGCTGGACCTGAGATGGTTCACCGCCTGATTACACGAGGCAAACGAGTG
>DASYVB010000016.1:0-2504 GCA_036000525.1 Nitrospiraceae bacterium
CAGCGCTCAATGGTTTCTGGAGGGGGAGAAGGGCGTCCTCTCATCCGTGCCGCTCGGCAAAGACACCTTGGAAGTGCCCGGGCATGAGCGCTATGGATTCCTGGAACTCAAGAAGCCTGGAGACGCCTGGGACGTCGGGACCTATCTGGTGAAACTGTTCATCACGCCGCTCGGACAACAGTCTTTTCATGCGGGCAATCAAGTGGGCACCATGCGGTTTACCATTGTCGAGGGTACTGCTCCTGACGGCGTGAATCCTCACTAGCCCGGATTATTCATGAAGGTTCGTCGCGAAATGGCGGAGTGGCGCGTGACAAGCGCGAAAAGCGGGACTTGCGTGACGCGTGAGCCCTTCCCTACCTATCGCGCTTTTCCCGCCAGTCTCGCCTGTCTCACCTGAGTCAGGCATTGGCGATTGTGGCAGAAGTGCTGATGAGTAATGAGGGTTAAACAGAGAAAAGGACCAGGATGGGAGAGCGCATCAAAGTCACGGATCACGAGAGGCTGACGCTGCTCTATGAGCGATTCAGAGACGTGTGCCTGGTTGAGAAAGAAGTTTGGAAAGAGATTTTTATGCCGCGGGAGGTGACGCAGGGGCCTATTCGAACGAACCTGCAAGATCGCTATGATGTGGAAATCGATGATCCCGGGATTGAAGATGCCCTGGATGCGAATATCCCTCTCGGCAGCCAGGCCCTGGCCGCCGCGATTCAGGAATATCGAGCGCACATTTCGTTTTATCGAAAAGTCTGAGGGCTTTAGCCCTCATTATTCACGAGGTCGCTCGATCCACCACCGGCGATCAAGCCAATTCCTGGAGCAATCCCACCACTGTATGGCACAACCTTCCCATCGAACACCTGCGGTTAGAGTCGTTCTAAGGCGTCAATGCGAGCTTCCATCGGCGGATGCGTGGCAAAGAGACGCATGAATCCTGAGGAATTACCGGAGATCTTCATCGTCGCGAGCGCATCCTGTCCAGAGTACTCGACCTGCGAGCGGGTGACCCATCGATCGATCGCGCGAAGGGCCGAGATCATCGAGTCCTTGCCGTACACCTTGGCCGAAAAGGCATCCGCGCCATATTCACGCTGACGCGAAAACCAGCAGATCAGGACCGAAGCCAGGATACTGACGACGATCTGGAGCAGGATCGACAACCCAAACCCGAGAGCAACTTGATCGCGTTCTGCGAAGAACCGACGCACCCACATCGCGATGTAGTACACAAAGGTATTCATCAGCCCCGCCAACACGGTCGTCGCGAACATGTCCCCGTTATAGACGTGTCCCATTTCGTGGGCGAGGACAGCTCGCACTTCTTGCTCTTGAAGATTGCTCAACAATCCAGTGGAAACGGCCACCATTGAGTTGTTCTTGCTGGGGCCGGTGGCGAAAGCGTTGGGATCGGGGGATTCGTAGACCCACACCTCAGGCATCGTAATGTGAAGCCGCTGCGCGATCTCCTGGACGGTGCCATAAATGACCTGTTCAGCTTGCGACCGAGGTTGGCTGATCTGGCGGCAATCCAACATGGCCCGGGCCATTTGTTTGGAGAACGCCAGACTGATAAAGGCGCCGCCAAAGCCGAAGGCGAGGGCCCAGACTAACGAGCTGAGGTCGACCGATCCTTGCAGATCGATCCCGAACATGGGCAAAACAAAATTGATAAGCAACGGCACGGTGAGCGAGAGCGTCACCATGATCAAAATGTTGGCAGCCAACAGCAGGAACATGCCTTTCATCCACTTCATCGAGATCCTCCTTCACGACCATGTTCTCGCCCCGTTATTCGGGCGAGTCACCAGTGAGAGTAATTATACTAACCGATTCAACGAAATGCATCTCAACCGAGATTGCGATGCCGATGTGTTGTAGAAAATAACTCCTTAAATGCCAAGGTCAAGGAGCCGAAGAGCCTGAAACTCCTTGACAAAGTTGACCCATTCCCGTCCTTCCTGTTAGAACTGGCTCACGTACCCAGGAGGTGACTATGCGTTTGCTCCACATGTTGACGGCCATCGGGTTGCTAACATCGGTCGGTGGGACGATCGCTGTTGCAGCGGAACCCTCTCAGTCCGGCCCTCCTGTGGTGATCCCGGTGGCGGCAGACGGGGTACAGCGAGCCACGGTCACACTCGATAGCTACTCCTATACCCCAAACTATTTGATTGTCGAAGCTGGGAAGCCGGTTGAACTGACGCTTACCAGTGTGACGACGTTTACCCCGCACAATTTTATCATCAAAGACCCAGCGGGAAGCCTATCTGTCGAACAGGATGTGAGTGCCGGCAAGACGGTCACCATAACATTTACGCCACCTCAGCCTGGCACATTTCCCATCTACTGCGACAAACGTCTCTGGCCGTTCCCCAGCCATCGCGACAAAGGGATGGAAGGGAAGCTGGAAGTGCGATAGGTGTGGCTACGAGCATAGAGACCTCCAAGCAGGAACTGCTCCGCGATCTCCTCAAGCAAGTGTCCCGTCTCTTCTATACGACGTT
>DASYVB010000017.1:0-13487 GCA_036000525.1 Nitrospiraceae bacterium
TCTGGTCCCATCGTCTAGCCTGGCCTAGGACGGAGCCCTCTCAAGGCTTAAACACGGGTTCAAATCCCGTTGGGACCACCACACTTTCTCCTCATCTTTCGAAGCGTTCGCGACTTTACGGTGAGGAGTCGCGTCATCGGCTGATCATCCATAGGACAATCCATAGGACAAAAGCGCGGAATGGAGGAGGGTCACGGCATATCGGAGCTGTTGATTCCATCCGTATCCGCCGTGTGAGTAGCGGCTCGTCATGACTTCTCCGCCAAGCTGATCGGTCCCACTGCCTCGCAGTCGATGGCCCAACAGCGTGGCTCGCACTTCGAGTGGGACTCCGAGATTCTGCAGCCAGATGGCGAAGGTGTGGCGGAAATCGTGGAAGTGGAGGTCAGTCACTTTCGCCTCGCTGCTCAATCGTCGTCAGAACGTGCAGAAGGCCGCCGCATCCCATCGCCTGAAGATTTTCCCGTCCACATGGACGAGATCGCGCCTGAGGGCCTCGTAGGCGGCAGGATTGAGGGGAATTTCTCGGGGTGTCTGTTTCAACCGGCTGCGTGCCGGCGGATTGAATGATATACGTTGCTTTGCTACAGTGCCGCCCATGCCATAGGGAAATGAGCCCGAGGAGCCGGGGGTGTGGAACTTCCGCGAGGTCCCCCGAGAGGCGATCGTCAAGGCCAAGATCGGCGCCGCCCTAGTAGGCCTCTCCTTCAAGGCCTACATCATCAAACTGGTCGAAGCGCACTGGCTGGAGCTGGAGAAGAAGGGGTTGCTGCCGAAAGGGAAGTGACGAAGCGCTGTCACATGCTCTATCTGGGGAACCATGCCAAAAGCGAAGCCGGGTTCGCTCCATTCGCTGAGTTTCCTCTAGGGCGCGTGTAGGAGTGCGTCAGTTCTACCGAAGGAGGCGGACGATGCGCGACGATTATTGTGACGTGACGATCGTGTTGGATGAGAGTGGCTCGATGGCGCCCTTGCAGCAGGACACCATCGGCGGCGTGAACCAGTTTCTCAAGGACCAGCGTGCACTCCCCGGCAAATGCACGCTCTCGCTCTTGAAGTTCAACCATGTGGATCGGCCGGTGTTCACCGGGCGTCCGATCGCGGAGGCGCCGGATCTCACAATCGAGACGTATCAGCCGAACGGGAACACGGCGTTGCTCGACGCGCTCGGGCGTGCGATCACGGAAGCGGGCTCGCGCCTCCGGGCAATGTCCGAGGCCGACCGGCCAGGCAAGGTGATCATCGCGGTCGTGACGGACGGCGAGGAGAACTCGAGTCACAAGTGGACGAAGGAGAAGATCAAAGAGGCGGTGGAGCGACAGACGAACGTGTATAATTGGCAGTTCGCGTTTCTCGGAGCCAACGTCGATGCGTTCGCCGAAGCCGGCGCACTCGGCATGTCGGCGTCGCACACGATGCAGACGCATCCGACCGGACAGAGCGTCGCGGCGAGCCATAGCAGCTTCTCGTTCAATACCGCGAAGTTTCGGAGGGGAACGTCGTCAACTATGGCGTGGACGGACGAGCAACGGAAGGAACAGGAGAAGGCCTCAGGGGGCACCACATGAGCCTCACCGAGATTTCGATCTGCGTAGTTAGCGGACAGTTTGCGTGGACTCTAACGGATGGTAATCAGGGGTCGAAAAAAGAGGGGCCGAATAAGCGGTTCGATCGGGCAGGGGAGGCGGAGGAGTGAATGTACGATGAGCATATTGAAATATGTGATCAGCTATGGGCTCCTCTTGTTCGTGGTCCTGGTCGCGCTCTATTTCTCACGAGGCCTTGATCTGCGAGACCAGAACTTTAAGCCAGCCTTGCGAATGAACCCTCATTGACCTGGTCGGCCGCTGGAGCCGCCAACATAAAAGGAGTTTGGCATGAGCGATCTGACAGAGAAATTGAGCACGCTATCGAGTGAGGTCAGAATGTTGGAGGGTTCGAAGCGGAGCGAAACAGATAAGCAATTAATCGCCCTCGTTGATCTCGATCATGAACTTTCCAGAAAAATCGACAAGTCGGAAGTGTGAGTGAAAGCGGTAGTGACATGTGACTCTCTCTTGGCCCTCGCAGAGGAGCGCATTCAGGAGCTGGATCAGAAGGGGCTGCTGCCGAAGGGGAAGAATTAAACCAATGGCAAAGACTGTCGAGTACGAGGGATATACAATTCACTCCACCCCGCATTACCAAACAGACTCGGAGCAATGGCGGCTTCGCATCTTCATCTCCTTTGAGGATCACCGGGGTGTCCGAACACGCGAATTCTCATCCGAGTTTCTGTATGCGACAGAGCAGGAAGCCGATATCCACGGGACGACCTTTGGCCAACGCCTCATTGATGGGAAGGTGGAAGGCCAGTCCGTCATGGATATGAGGACGGAGGATCGCCGAGCGATGCCGAGGCTTCGGGTGCAATTCCGCACCACGTTTTCGGGTTCCACGATACTGGAAGGGACCGGCGTCATGCTAGATCTGTCGATGGGCGGATGCCGCATCGAGAGTCAGGTCACCGTCGAGCCGGGTGTGTCGTTGGAGCTACGGATCTATGCGCCAGACATCGAATGGCCGCTCATGATTGAGGCGGCCAGCGTGCAGTGGGTGAGCGGCCAGACATTCGGGCTTGCTTTCTTTCAGATCAGGGATACTGAGCATCAGCGGCTGGAGCAGGTGATCAGCGATCTGATGGAGGGGGAATCAACAGCCAGCTAGGCGAGCGGACGTTTGCGTGGTCTCGAACGAATTGACATCAGGCTCTGAAAAACCCGGTGCCGAATCGCTCGTTGTGTCGCTGAAGCACAACGTGTGTTTAGGGGAAGGGTAACGTAACAATTTCCCCGCAGGTGTCGCACTCCCAGTTCTGATCGATCCTCCGTATCTCGCCTTTCTTCACCTCTCCCATTGCGGGCACCATTTCTCCATGACCGTCTGGACATTCCGGATTCTTCTCCTGGTTCATAGAGTCTCCTCTTGTGTGCCACTCCTTAGCATAGCATTCTTTGCGTTGATAGACATCAACTCGTTTGCCTTCATGATCCAACTCGCCGGCAACAGATGACCCCGCTGACAGAGTTGTGAGATACGTCGTGATCGGACCACGGTGGGACGTGGAGTGTGCTCATTTCAGTTGCGATGAAACCGCATCCAGCAACTCTTGCAGATTGAACGGCTTCTTGAGCGTGTCGTTCGCCCCCAGATGCTTTGCCGTTTCGAGATAGTCCCACTCCCATGAGCTGTCTGACATCGCAATGATCTTGCAAGCGGGTCGGGTCTTATGAAGGAGTTGAATGACTTCCAAGCCGTCCATGCTTGGCATAAAAATATCGACGAGGGCCAGATCCACTTCCTGATGCTGCAAGAGACGCAGGCCGTGTGGCCCACTTTCGGCGGTCAGGACACGGTACCCCGCCCCTTCGAGCGCAGTCTGGCAGAGCATCCGCAACGGATCGTCGTCATCAATGATCAGGATGGTCGCCATCGGTTTTCGCCTCCCTTCCCAGGTCTCCTCGCAGACTACGATACTCGCATCCTGTGCTCTTGTAGTTGAACAGGGAAAGGGCGGCTCCTGACGGAATGGCCAGGTGAACGCGCCGCCGCCCGCCGCTGAAGACCGACTGAGCTTCATTTTGTGAACACGCCGTGCACATAGAGATAGAGGGCCACGAGCACCAGCGGTAGCAAAAACATGGCGGTGACAAGGATCAGCATTCTGGCCGAACCCTGTCGTCCGTCGACACCACTGTGGGTTCCATAGCCCCCTCCTCGTATCTCTCATGTTAAGTGAGACGGAAACGGTGGTCGAACAAGATGAACATTCAGCAAGCTGCGTGCCCTATCTGAAATGCACGTGTCCTCAGTCGCAGACCGCGGGTTTTTCTAGAATTGCGTCTATGGGAAGATGCTACAGCAGGAGGGACAGCGGTCTACGTGAATCGAAAACGATTCGGGGCTGAATCAAATTTGATTAGATGGGGCATTCGAAGGCTCGCGTCGACTGCCCTGAAAAGGGTCACGCTTACGGCAAGCATGCCAAGCACGCCGCGTCCGACCTCGCCTTTGGGAAAGAAGTCACGCTTCAGACCTTTGGCAAGGACAAGTACAGGCGCACGATTGCTGATGTGCTCCTGCCGGATGGCACCAACGTCAATCACACGAACTGGTTAAAGACGGCTGGTGCTGGTGGTATCGGAAATATGCGCCGGGGGATACGGTTCTTGAAGGGTTGGAGAAGGACGCACGCGAAGCAAAGAAAGGGTTATGGACCGATCCGCAGCCGGTGCCACCGTGGGCATGGCGGGAGAGAATCCGTTCAGGCAGCCAATAGAGGGGAAGCTCCGAGGTGTCGGCGGGCGGGGAATTGTCGGTAGGAGGCGTCATGGACCGCGCAAACACTGGCGGGAGATTCGGCGGTGGTGATGCTATGGTGCTTTGCAAATCGACGCGAGGGCTGCCAATCTCGTCCGAAGAAAATTTCTGATGTTGTTCCACCTCAAATCTCCACTCACCATGCCGATAGGTGTTTTTGCATTTTGGAAGCGGCTCTTTGCTGTCGGCCCACCAATTTGAAGAAGAACGGCTCTTGTCTCGTCGGCCCACTGTCCCGCTTCTTCCCCCCATCTCGCCGTGAGTTCATCGCTCCGATCTCGAAAGGTTCCGGCCCTTCTGCTCTGCCAGTACTCATTGTCAATGCGTTCTCTCAGTGCGTACCCTTGTTTAAGCTGCTTGGTGCATCTAGGTTCTGGTGGAGTTGCGGCTGTTTGCGCCTCGGTTGTCCCTGCGGGCGTTTCAACTTCTCCCCTCTCCTGGCGCACGGTCCGCTCATCAGTGGTTGGTACCTTGGGTGGCGCGCTGCAGGCACTGAGAATGAGCAAGAGAATAATACTAAGCAGTTTGTTAGCCATTGCCACGTGCTCACCTTGCCGATCCGATTTAGAAGGATAGCGATATCGACACGCACACGCAAGCTTCCGTAGGAGCACCATATCGTCTGTAAAAGGGTCGAGAACATCGACCGCGCAATGACTGGCGGGAGAAGCGGCGGGGTATCGAGTAACGAGAAATTGTCCGTGAGGGTAAGCCCGTGCCGCCGTGGGAATGGCGGAAGAAGTAGCCGAAGCAGTGGGTCAACCCTCCTCGAAAATCCTGTCTACCTCTCGCTGCGGCAACTTCGTTGCTAGCTTGATCTGCTTGAAAGCGATTCGCAGGGTTGTTGATTCCACGCAATGAGAGCGACGCCGAGCTATGCCCGAATGAGAAGATGGTCGATGAGAGCAGATTTTTTAATGTGCATGGCTGCGGGGGTATGGATAAATCGTTTCAGTCTCACCCGGTCATTTGGGCTCATCCGGATCACATCCACCATGATCCAGGGCGTGTGAACCAAACTGACTACCGCCAGCCCGATGTCGATAAAGGCCTCCTCGCCTTCCAACCATAACTGGACTTTCACAAGATCCCCTGCTCTCAGGTAATCAGGGGTGATGAGCTTATGTCCATCCTCTAAACTTTCGAGCACGCACCCGTCCGCTTGAAGCTGCGTGCTCGTGAGCGGAAGCACGCAGTCAATAGTAAACCTCGGACTAACTTCCCTAGTCTGTTGTGTCCCCTGAGCCATCTTATAATACTAGCGCAGGATAGAGTGGGAAAGGGGAGGGTGGTTATTCCTCAAGAGATGCGCGGGCTTACCTAAAATAGTGGTGATCCTAAAACATAGGAGAGCTGCTCCGCAGCCGGTGTCGCTGTGGGAGTGGCGGAAGCGGCCGGCTTTAGGCCGGGGAAATTGTCCGTGATTGAGCGATCGTGCCACGACCGAGGATGGTTTCACGGGCACTGGCGATGACCCCTGTGTTGGCACTCCTCACACATTTCTATCGGGTCCGACCTCGAGGGCCCCGTCCGACGTGGCGAGTACGGTCCGGAGGCTCGCCATCAGTGTGTCATCGTGGATAGGTTTTTGCAGATAGGCGGCCGCACCCAGACGCCGCGTCTGATCTTCCGCTTCCTGTCGATCACGGACAGTGACTACGATGACGGGAATATGGCTCAGCAATCGGTTGCTTTTGAGTCGTTCGAGGACGAGGAGCCCACCCCCTCCAGGCATTTCGAGGTCTAAGAGGATGGCCCTAGGTTGGTGGAGGCGGGCCGCGGTAATGGCTTGCATACCATCGGCGGCCCAGACGGGATGAAAGTTATGGGTTTGGAGGATCGTGCTCAGCAGGCGCCAGCTATCGACGTCGTCATCGATGATAAGAATCTTGGATTTCACGAGGAATTTCCCTTCAAGAGCAGCGTTGCCCACAGCGGAGTCCCGGACTTCCTTTAAGACAAGGATACCAGATGTACGGGCTCGCGGGAGACCAGGAAGGGGTACCTCGGAGGCGGAGTGGGCAAGCGCGGATCCAGACTGTACTGGGAAAGTGTGAATCGTGTGGGGCACAACAAGGCGGGTTCGCAGTGATGGTCAGTCGACGGGCGTCAATGTCGCGGGTGGCCGGATGGGCTTTCGTAGTTTCTCCGTGCTCTGATTAATCACCTTCAAGGCGTCCAACTGGGCCTCTAACTCTGCAATGCGCTTCTCTCGCTCACTGATTTGTCGCTGAAGGAACCGCACGACAACTGAGTCGACCGCAGCCGGATCTCTTGTCTTGTCCGCTGAGGTGGCGGGCAGCGTTCCGCAGGCGCTCAGGGCGATCGCGCACAGCAGACCACCTCCTAAGCTGATCGAGGTCCTTGTGAACATGACGCTCATTTTTTAGGTGTGCCATTAGACGCCACATTCCGCAAGAACATTCCTGGTTTTGACCGGTCCCAAGAGAGGCGCGATAGAGAGGGTGGTGTCGCCCCACATTGGGCGGAACTGAATCGGCCTGCATCGTGGGCTCACCTGGTCGTGCCTATGAGGACTGACGTGCGGAGAGCGGACAATTTAGTTGGAGTTCATCCGTTTGGTCGGCTCTACAAACTCGAGTTCGGTGCGATGCTGGATGGGACCGCCGTTCAAATCCGGCAAACTCGAACACTGCTTGAGGCGAGCGTGTCCAGACACCGGGCCGCAGGGGGCAAATTTAGCCCCAGCCAGTAGATCGCTGAGTTTCTCAAGCCGGAGCGCCGTACTGCAGGGCGAGACTCATCAGGCGGGCGATCACGTCGTAGAGGCCGATCAATTCGGAGGAGCAGTCCGGACCTTTCACCCGAAGAAAGATTTCTGCCGGTCGTGTGTCGTCATGCACGCTGAGGTAGAGCGTACACTGACCGGCGATCTTCATTTTTTGCGTGATGTGATGACGGCGGGCGTGGAGCGCGCGACGACATGGAACCGCTTGTCCTATATTCGGACACGCATTTTGTAACTCGTTGTAAATCCTTGTCACTCATCGGACGACTCCGAAGCATCATCCTGTTGTTTTTCTTCAGATACGTCTGTCCTCTCAAGGCTTATACACGGGTTCAAATCCCGTTGGAACCACCATACCTTGCTTGACCCGACCGGGAGCCATTTTATTGCTCTTGGCGACCGGATAAAACACCTCCAGTGAGTTTTTCGTTCTCGCTCGGGCCGCGCGCCTCGCCCACGATTGTGCGTGAACAAACCCTTCAGTAGGAGATTCCCCCATAATCCGCTTGCAAGGCCCAGAGCCATTGATTTGACCATGGCACAGGGATAATCCCTCTCGGGAGATCTTCTTACGCCACCTCCAGTGAGGCGGGCCGCGCCTCTGAGTGCGTACGTCATGGAGATCGTTGAATCCACGTCTCGATCGTTCAGGATCGTGTTGATCGCGCTCCGCCGTCCTCTTCCATCAAATGTGGTGGTTCGATGAACAGGTCATGCATCCTCACGAATCCGGACGCGGCAAGGGATTTCTCGGGGTGCAACTTCGTTGACGCCTCTATCGTTGGTTGTGTATAAAGAATGCGCCGTTTCTCCATTCACCTCTAAGGTAGGTAGACTCTCTATGGGTGCACGTGAATTCCACGATGGGGCGCAAGATGGACTCGAAGCGCTCGAGCCACTCGACCCGGAACAGATCGGGTCCTTCGACGGCCTGCTGACTGCTATGCGAAAGACGGCCTTTGGGGGCCGCAGCTTGGGCGAAGCCTACGAAGTGCTTTGGGCGATGATCGAAGACCCCGACTGCTTCGTCGTGTTGACGCTGTCAGGGGCGATGACCATTGCCAAGATGGGCAAGATTATCAGTTCGATGATCGATCATGGGATGGTGCAATGTGTCGTCTCGACCGGTGCATTGATTGCCCATGGGCTGAGTGAGTCGGTTGGTAAAACACACTATCGGCACCATTCGTCCATGTCCGATGAAGAGTTGTTCAAGAAGGGCTACAATCGGGTCTACGACACGCTGGAGATGGAGTCCAATCTCAACTATGTTGAGCATGTCGTCGCCCGAACGATGAAGCGGATGGATCAGGACCAGTCTCTTTCCTCCGAGATCCTCACCCGTGAGCTGGGGAAGACGCTCGCGGAAGAATATGACGGAGCGGGTATTCTCAAAAGTGCCTATGTGAAAAAAGTCCCGGTCTTCATCCCTGCGTTTACCGATTCCGAGATGGGGCTGGATCTTGGAACCTGGGCCATGAGTCGAGAGCTCGATCGGGCTCGTGCGCAGGTAAACGGGGGCAGTGATCTTGATGTGCTGCGCGCGATTCATCGCTCCTGTCCCTCGTTCAATCCCTACCTCGATCTCAACAGTTATGCGAGCCATGTCATCTCGGCCAAGCGGCGTGGGATCTTTACGATTGGTGGGGGAGTGCCTCGCAATTGGTCACAACAGGTCGGCCCCTACATTGAGATCTGCAATACGCGGCTCGGCCTCAATGTGCCGCCACCTCGGTTCCGGTACGGTGTGCGCATCTGTCCGGAACCGGATTATTGGGGCGGGTTGAGCGGCTGTACCTATCAAGAAGGCATTTCGTGGGGAAAGTTTGTCCCGCCGGAAGAGGGCGGGCGCTTTGCTGAAGTGTTGAGCGATGCCACGGTTGTCTGGCCTCTTCTCATGGTCGGGTTGCTAGAGCGCTTAAAACAAAAGCGCGCTCCCCGCACATGATGGGTACGCACGTCTTTCGCACAGTTGCTGCGGTGTTGCTGCTGTTTCTCGTGCAGCTGACTCAGGCTGGTGCTGGGTCAGTCACGGACGACGGACGAATCAGAGGGAGCGTGGACGCACCGATCACCTTGATCGAGTATTCTGACTTCACGTGTGGGTACTGTGCGAAGTTCTTTCAGGAGACCTGGCCTCGCTTGCAGGCCAAATATATCGATACGGGCAAAGTGCGGTTTGTCTATCGCGACTATCCTCGAGCGGACCAGGGGGTCGGTGTTGAGGCTGCGGTGGCGGCACGCTGTGCCGGAGCCCAGGGTCGATATTGGCCGATGCATGATCGGCTCTTCAGCGAACGAGGCCGCTTAGTCTCCGGATCGTTCAAAGGTTACGCGAAGGTGATCGGCTTGGACCAGATGTCGTTTGCCAAGTGTTTCGACGAGCGGCAATATCTCGAATCCATTTTCCAGGATCGCCAAGAGGCGAACGGGTGGGGATTTCATGGCACCCCCGGTTTTATTCTGATGCGAACGGCTGGTGGGCCCACTGAAAAAGAGCCAGCGGTCGCGATTCCCGGCGCAGTCCCGTTTGACGAGTTTGCCGAGGAGATTGATCGCATGTTGGCCACTTCCCCACATTCCCAGGGAAAACCCACTGAGCCTCATGGCTCGACGACGGTAGCACAAAACAGTCAATTCATCATTCACTAAGGATTACCTATGTCTGCAACACAATCGTTTTGGTCTGTTCCGCAACCCGAGGGGGAGCCAGACTATTGGATGTGCATGTCGTGCTTGTCGGAAGTCTTCTATCGCAAGGTGCCGATGCCGGATTGCCCGACGTGCCACGGCGTCTCGACCTATGAGGCCTTCACGCTTGAGGCGATTCGTGATTGGGGCACAGAGGATTTAGTTGCCAAAGCCGGTATCGCCCAACAGGCTGCCAATCTTGAGCCAGCGCCTGCGGCTTCGGTTAAATCTGCCGACTAAGTCTTCACCACCCGCGGGGCGTCTCTCGTGCAGCAACCACGTCCATTCTTGATTGGAGGTCTGTGGCGGCACGGGGAGACCGTTGTCCCCGTGAACAATCCGTTTACAGGGCAACTACTCGCCGAGGTGTCGAACGCGAGTTCCGCCGACGCCGAGACTGCGATTCAATCGACGGTCGATGCCGCTGTCGTGATGGGGGCTTTGCCGTCCCACGCCCGCTATCATGTGTTGCAAAAGATCGCAGGTGGGCTCTATGACCGACGAGAGGAATTTGCCCGCCTGATGACGGCTGAAGCCGGCAAGCCGATCACCGACGCGAAGCGGGAAGTCAGTCGGGCCGTTCAGACATTTACCATTGCGGCTGAAGAAGCCAAGCGCATTCCGGGCGAGGTGATCCCTCTCGACTGGACGCCGGGGACGGATTCCCATCTCGGCATTCTCCGTCGGGTTCCGATCGGTCCGGTGCTCGGGATCACTCCCTTCAATTTTCCCCTGAACCTTGTGGCCCACAAGGTCGCTCCGGCTCTGGCCGCCGGCAATTCCATTCTCATCAAGCCGGCGCCACAGACACCCCTGACCGCGTTACTCTTGGGCGAAGTGGTTCTGGAGGCTGGTCTTCCTCCTGGCGCACTCAACATCCTGCCCTGCGACAACAGGATGGCAGAACAGCTTGTTGTCGATCCTCGCTTTAAACTCCTGAGCTTTACCGGCAGCGCCGCCGTCGGATGGATGCTAAAGGCCAAGTGCGGGAAGAAGAAGGTGGTGTTGGAACTCGGCGGGAACGCGGGCGTGATCGTGGAGCCCGATGCCGATCTCGAGTTTGCCGCACAGCGCTGCGCGGTCGGCGGGTTCGGGTATGCCGGTCAGTCCTGTATCTCCGTTCAGCGAATCTTTGTCCATCATTCCATCGCGGACCACTTCACCACGAAGCTCCTGTTACAAATTGCGCGTATGAAGGCCGGCGACCCGAGCGACGATTCGACGGTGGTTGGACCACTGATCGATCCGGCCGCGACCCATCGCGTCGAGACGTGGGTCAGGGAAGCCGTGTCGCAGGGAGCGCAGGTGCTTCTGGGAGGCAAACGCATGGGCTCGGTGATGGAGGCGACTGTGCTCTCGCACGTCACGCCAACGATGAAAGTCTCTTGTCAGGAGGTGTTTGGGCCGGTGGTAACGGTGACCCCCTACCGGCACTTCGGCGAAGCGATTACGGCGATCAACCAGTCCGACTATGGGCTCCAAGCCGGGGTGTTCACCCAGGATGTGAATAAAATTTTTCATGCCTTTCGGCACCTTGAAGTTGGGGCCCTGCTGGCAAACGAGATTCCGACATTTCGCGCCGACCATATGCCGTATGGTGGCGTGAAGGACTCCGGGCTCGGGCGTGAAGGGGTTCAGGCCGCGATCGAGGATATGACCGAGCCCCGCCTGCTGGTGTTGAACCTCAAATCACCTGCCAAGGCTTAGCAGGATGCTGAAAAAGTCCGCCAGCGCCACAGACCGTGGCGCGGAAGCGCAAGACGTGCGTGAAAGGCGCGACGTGGACAGATTGGATTTTCACCTCGTCTCGCCCGTCCCGCCAGTCTCGCGTCCTGTTTTCCCAGACCTGCAGGCCATCGACGTTCTGCTGTACTGAAATGATTGTTCCGAATCGTGCCAGAGAAAATATCGTCGCAGGATATTGCGAAGCTCTGCCAATCTTGGTACAACAGCGACCCTGTGCCTACATGATGCTTACTGTGGGCGTGCTTTTCAGCTAACGAGACGTCCGCCACCCGGTTGGTCGGACGAAGTAAGGAGAAGAGACGATGGTACCTACGCAGATGTTTCTGACGCGAGGCGTCGGAGTCCATAAAGAAAAGCTGGCCTCCTTCGAGCAAGCCTTACGTAGCGCCGGCGTCGCCTATTGTAACCTTGTCACGGTGTCGTCGATTTATCCGCCGAATTGCAAAATTATCCCGCGCGCGCGCGGCGAGAAGTTATTGAACCCCGGTGAAATCACGTTCTGTGTGATGGCGCGGTCGGAAACGAATGAACGGAATCGCCTGGCCTCCGCGTCGATTGGGTTAGCGATCCCGACCGATCGTCGAACCTACGGGTATCTGTCCGAACACCATGCGCATGGCGAAACCGATGAAGAGACGGGTGAGTATACGGAAGACTTGGCCGCACAGATGTTGGCCACGACGCTCGGTGTCGCGTTCGATCCGAACATCGCGTGGAAAGAACGGGAACAAGTCTTCAAAATGGCCGGCAAGATCGTTCGGACCCTCAACATCACCCAGTCCGCTATCGGAAAACCCAATCGCTGGACGACGGTGATCGCATTGGCAGTGTTCATCCCAGAAGAAAATCTGCCGAAGCGGCGTCGTTAGCCTGCCGCGTGAGCATACGCCTATGACGCTTCCCGCCGGATGGGAAGACATCGACCAGAACTTTCTTGGGCTCGCGGAGCCCTGGTGCCATCCTGATCAGGCGGGTGTCTACGTCCTGCCTGCGCCCTACGAACATACCTCCAGCTATGTGCGGGGCTCCGATCGAGGCCCGTCAGCCATCATCGAGGCGTCTCAACAAGTCGAGTTATACGACGAAACGCTCCGGTGTGAGCCCTATCGAGAGTGGGGCGGGGTTGCCACCATCCGCTCGCTCGATCTTGACGGCAAAGTCGATAAGAAGGCGGTGGATGCGATTGATGCGTTTGTCACTCCCCATGTCGGTACCGGGCGGTTTGTTGTCACCTTGACCGGGGAGCATACCGGCGCGCTTGGGGCCATCCGAGCCCACGCCCGACGCTATCCTGATCTTTATGTGGTGCAGATCGATGCGCATGGCGACTTGCGGAAGGCCTATCAAGGGAACCCGTATAGCCACGCCAGCGTGATGGCCCGCGTGGTCGACGACGGGTTGCCGTTAGTCCAAGTCGGCATTCGTTCCATTTCTCCCGAGGAAATCGATCGCATTAAGGGCACCGATCGAATTGCCACGTTCTTTGCCGCCGCGATTCTTGACCCGTCCGGCCCCCACGAAGGCAAGGCTTCCCGCTGGGTTCCCGATGTCGTGAAGGCCTGTCGTGGGCCGGTATACCTGACCTTCGATTGTGACGGGCTTGACGCTTCGCTGGTCCCCGCGCTCGGCACCCCCGAGCCTGGCGGGTTGGGATGGTACGACATGGTGAACCTCGTGACGGCCTTGGCCAATGGACCGGGTATCCTCGGGATGGATATCAGCGAGTTGGCCCCGATCGAGGGGTTTGTCGCTCCTCAGTTTTGTATCGCCCGATTGATCTACCGCATGCTGGGACGGATTAAAGCGGGCCGTCGCGTCCACTAACAGGATCCTGAAAAAGTCCGCCAGCGGCGTTCTCGCATCGTTCACGGGAACCGTGAAACGTGAGGCGTGAAACGTAAAACGAGGGTCAGCGAGGAGTTGCGGCCTTGCCTGGGGCAAG
>DASYVB010000018.1:0-3841 GCA_036000525.1 Nitrospiraceae bacterium
CAGGCCTGGAAAAACCGGAGACGTATTCGCTGGAATACGTTGAGGATTTTTTCAGGCTGAGAACGACGCAGATGGTCGCAAATCGTTCGCCGCAGTAGAACAGTCAATGTCGGACAGGCTCCTGAGAGCGCGAGAGTACCAGCAACGAGAACTAGGACGACGACCGCCTTAGGTTTCCAGCCCATGCTCCGCACGAGGCCGCGATCTTGGGAACTGCTTCATGATAAAGGCGGCCACGCCGGCGACATCGTCCAGGCCGAACAGCGGAATGTGTAGATTGACGGGCTTGTCCGATACCACCGCAAGCAACCCTTCTGTGGAAACAGGAATTTCGCCGATCTGCTCACGGACTATGACAATCTTCGGATACCCTTCGTGTTTCCATCCTTCGGCAATAATCAGGTCGTAGGTGTGATCGAGAAACCGATCCCGCACGTCTTCGACCTTCATCTGATCGGACACATCTGCAAACATCGCCATACTCCCCTTGGAGAGCACCACCACGCTGCTGGCGCCGGCTCGCTTGTGGCGCCAGCTATCTTTCCCTTCCGTATCGAGGTCAAACCCGTGGCCTGCATGCTTCACCGTCGCCACCTTGTAGCCGGCCCGGACCAACTCAGGAATCACACGCTCGATCAGCGTAGTTTTCCCGCTGTTCGACCGACCGACAAACGAGACAATAGGTACGGCCATAAGTGTAACTGGTCAATGGTCAATCGTCATCGGTCAAAGGCAATCAAGAATGATTCTTGCCAATGACTAATGACTATTGACCTCCTCTCCTTAGTTAGCAACAGGACTGCCGGTGAGGACCGGTGTGAATATGCTCGGAATGGCTGTCCCGGGCTTCTCCACTCAACAGTTGAACCGATACCAGATCGCCCGGGTTCACTCGTTGAACTTCAACGGGGATATCGATCAAACAATTGGCCTTCACCATTGAGGTCAACATTCCAGACCCTTGCGCACCAGTCGTTCGAACCTTAAAGACACCCTCTTCTTGTGTGAGCACGCCGCGGAGGAAGTGGCGCCGATCCGTCCGTTTGGAAAACTTTTCCTGGAAGATCGCCTGCACGACCGGTCGACCGTAGCTCCGGTGTCCGCTCATTTTGAGCATCGCCGGCCGCACGAGTTGCTCGAACGTCACCATGGAGGACACGGGATTCCCCGGCAAGCCGAAGGCCAGCTTACCCTGAATCTTGCCGAAGGCAAGCGGCTGCCCCGGCCTGATCGCTAGCTTCCAGAAGTTCATTTCTGCGCCCAGTTCGTGGAAGACCGCCTTCGTGAAATCGTAATCGCCCATCGACACGCCACCGGACAGCACCAGAATATCCGCCGTCAGCCCGTGCGAAATTTTTTCCTTCAGCGCTGCAGGCGTATCCTTCGCAATCCCCAGCAAAAGGGGAATGCCACCCGCCTCCTGGACCGCTGCCGCAATCCCATAGCTATTGGAGTTGATGATTTTTTGTTCGCTGAACCGTTCGTCCAAATCCGCCAATTCATCACCAGTCGAAAGGATCGCCACCCGGGGCCGTTGATAGGCAAAGATGAACGACTTTGCGAGGATCGCCAACATCCCCGCTTCACCCGGACGAATCTGGGTCCCCTTTGCGATGATGCACTCGCCCTTCTTAACGTCTTCGCCTTGAGGCCGAATGTTGGCGCCTTGTTGTTCCGGCTTGAAGACGCGAACGGAATCCGCGGTATGCTCAGTGTCTTCGACCTTCAAGATCGTGTCCGCCCCCTTCGGGAGCGGGGCCCCGGTCATGATGCGAATCGCCTGCCCCGCGCCGACGGACTTTGAAGGCATCTTTCCTGCAACCACATCTTCGATTACCGTGAGCGTCACCGGTTTCTGAATCGCATGTTCCTGCTTGATATCGTCCCACCGCACCGCAAACCCATCCATCGCACTGTTGTCCCAGGGTGGGTTATCCCGTTCCGCCACAATATCCTCGCCGAGGACACGGCCAAGGGCATCGAGGATCGAAATCTTCTCCAAGCCTAACGTCGGTGTGGCCTCCAACACGATCCGCTGCGCCTCCTGCAGCTGCGTGAGCCCCTCTGTCGCGTCTGTGGCTTTCACAGTCTCTCCTTCATCAGTGCGCCTGCCGGGATGCGATTTTCACAAGCGACCCGCTCTTCTTGCAGAACGCTTCGACTTTGTTGGCAATCTCGTGATAGCACTCGGCCGTGGCCGTGTCGGAATTGAACATCGCAAATGGCTCACCGGCATCGGACTGGATCACGACGTCGGGATCGAGCGGAATGCGCCCGAGGAAGGGCACGCCCATATCAATCGCGGAGGCTTCCCCGCCGCCTTTCCGGAACACTTCGATGTGGTTGTGACAATGGGGGCACTCCAACCCGCTCATGTTTTCGACAATCCCGATGATCGGGACTTCGCTGTCTTTACAGAAAGTGACCGACTTGCGTGAATCCAGCAAGGCCACTTCCTGTGGCGTCGTCACGATCACCACGCCGCTGACTTTGCCGAGCAGATCGATGGTCGTGACCGATTCGTTGCCGGTTCCGGGAGGCAAGTCGACAAATAAAAAATTGAGATCCTGCCATTCGACACCGCCCAAGAGTTGGTTGATGAACTCATACTTGTATGCATCGCGCCAAATGATCGGATCGTCCGAATTCTGCAACAAGAAGGACATGGAGGCAATCTTGAGGTTATACGCCTGAAACGGGATGATCCCGCCTGAGCTGCTGATCTTGAGCTTCTGCCCTTCGGCCCCCACCATCTTTGGAATGTTCGGGCCATGGATATCCATGTCACAAATTCCGACATGCCACCCTTTGAGCGCGAGACTCACGGCGAGGTTCGTCGTACAGGTACTCTTTCCGACTCCACCCTTGTTGCTCATGATGAGCACTTTGTATTCGATCCTCTCCATTCTTTTGGCCACCAACCAGCGACTGTGCCCCTCCTTGTCCTTCTGACAGGTTTCGTTCTCATCGCAGATCGCGCAGGCCCACATATATACGCAGGCATCGCTGCCGCCGGAGCTGGGAGGTTGAATGACTTTCAACTCACGAGCCATGTATCTTCCTTCTGGACAACGTTACGCCCTATCTGCGTATTCTCGTCATCGCCGTCGATCTGTTGGCACGCCGACGTAGTCTCCCTCTCCCACGTTCGGGAGTCCCACCGACGGCGCCTTGCCGTTTCCTGCCGCTGCGGTGGCCACGGCCGGCACAGCTGACCCCTCCGGCACCGGCTTCTTTTTGTTGAAAAACCCTGCGCTCAATATGCCGACTTCGTAGAATAGATACATCGGCAGGGCCATGAGACATTGGTTGAAGGGATCGGGAGTTGGGGTAAGAATTGCGGCAAAGATGAACGACCCCAGCAGCGCCCACTTGCGATACCGCTTGAGAAAAGGCGCATCGACCCACCCAAACTTAGCCATGAGAGTGATCGCAAGAGGGACTTCGAAAATCAGCCCGAATATCATCAAGAACCACAGGGCAAATCCGACGTACTGCGCAATGGAGATCTGGGGAATGAAGCCGGCGTTGACGCCATAGGAGACCAAAAAATTCAGCGCGAATGGAAGCACGAAGAAAAATGAAAAGCCTATCCCTGCGTAAAAAGCCACGGCGGTCAACAGCACAAACGGCCCGACAAAGCGCCGCTCCTGCGCATGGAGACCCGGCACGACGAATTGCCAGACTTCCATCAGAATGTACGGGGTGACGCCGACGAGAGCAAAGAGCCCGGCCACCTTGACGTTTTGCCATAATGCTTCAGCCGGCGCAAGAAAGACGAACGGAACGGTCGGCAGATCGGTCGGCACCCACGACAGGGAGCTCGGCATAAACATGTTCT
>DASYVB010000019.1:0-3763 GCA_036000525.1 Nitrospiraceae bacterium
TATCTCAACGACAATTTGCCGTTGGATATCAAGAGTAATGACCCTGTCCAGGTCGTGCGGTGGTTCGAGAAGCGTATTGATTTCCCCATCTCGCTTGGGCAGGAGCCGGTAAAGAACCTCAGGTTACTAGGGGGACGGCTGGTCGAGTTTCAAGGGGAAAACGCGGTCTTTCTAGCCTATGAGATGGGACAACACCGGCTGTCCCTTTTGATGACCGCCTCCGAGGGGGTCAATCTCTTCGGTGCGGAGGGGTTCAATCTTGAACAGACCCGATTCTACCAGTCAGCCAATCACGGCTTTCAGACTCTGAGCTGGACCCAGGAAGGGCTAGCCTATGTTTTTGTCTCGGAAAAACAAGAGCTTAATAAGCAGGCGTGCATGATCTGCCATGGGACAGACCGGAAGCAGCACATTCCCAAGGAGTTCTATGACAAGGAAATTTAGCCAGTTTGTTTTTGCCTAAAGTTTCTGCCTAGTTCGCATCAGAAATCCTGCCCTAGTTTCATTCCGCATCCAGCTCTCTCATTCTCGCTGTAAACCTTATTCTTTACCGCATTCGCTTATTTGATCCGGGCTGGAATAGAACGGAGACCGTTTCTGTTTACAAATTATCAAACCAGAAGGGTATTTAGTACCAGGGCGAGTCAGATTTGGGGTCTAACCAACGCTGTGTTCAGAGGCTGAGGTAGAGGAAGGGGGTGATCAGAGGGAAGGTCGATCGTCGGGGTAATCGAGTGGTCAACGAGAAAACAGAAGACCTTTTCGTAGCGTGCCATTGACGAGGAGGAAACGATTATGAACGAGAAACAAGACGCTCTGGACCGTCTCATGACGGCGGAGTTGTCACGACGAAATTTCCTTAAGATGTCGGCCTTCGCCGGCATCGCGGCCTCGGTAGGCGGGGTGGTGACGGTGGATTTCTTATCCCCCTCCAACGCACGGGCAGCGAAGCCGTTCAGCTTCGCGCTTATGGCTGATCACCACACCATGGGGCCGAGGAACAACTTTATGAAGCTTCGGTGTGAGCGGGCTGTCCAGGAAATGAACAAGCTCAATCCTCAGCCCGATTTCATCATGTCGTTGGGCGACCATGTGCATGACGGCTCAGACGAGCAGATGAAATTCTTCGATGAGATTTTTTCGCCCCTGAAAACCAAGGTCAAGTACATCACCGGAGAGCATGACTGGTATCTCGATATGGGAGACTCCTATCAGAAACATTTCGGCAAGACCACCTATTCCTGGGATCAAAACGGGGTTCACTTTATCGCATTGAACACCATTCACCTCAGGGACTTTTGGTCTGCCCGCGGCCTCTCGGCGCAAGAGCGGATGGACATCGCCGGCACTCTCAACCACCCGCTGCCCGGCCCCTTCCATGTCGGCGAGAAACAGCTCGGGTGGCTGCGAGATGACTTGAAGAAGGTGGAGAAGAGCACGCCGATCATCATCTTCTCCCATTCACCCCTCTATTACTATTACAAGCCGTGGAACTTCTGGACCGAGGATGCGCCAGAAGTGCATCTCTTGCTGGCGGGATATGAGCAAGTACAGGTCATTCACGGCCACGTCCATCACATCGTCAAGAACCAAATCGGGAACATTAAATTTGACAGTAGCCTGTCCCTCGGGTGGCCGCATCCTTACCCAACCAGCGGGTTGCCGGCCGGCTCGCCCCAGATGCCTCGCGCCAATCCGGCGAATACCTACGGCGGGCTGGGGTGGGAGCAGAACCGTGTTGGGGAGGACGGTGGCGTGGATATGACCTATCGGGAATGGTCCCGAGAGAAAGTTTGATGAGAGGGGAGGCGGTTATGAATATGAAAAGAATACTGACGAAAGGCCGAGTACTCTTTCTTGTTGTCGCCGGCACGGCAGTCGCCCTGGTGCCCTTGCTCGTGAATGCCCAGCGACAACAGGATGTCCAGACCCTGCCTGGGCTCGCTACGGAAGGGCAACGCAAGGATGCCCAGAGTGCGGAGGTCCTGGATCGGAATGTGCTTGCGACCGGCGCGAGAGAGCTGCAGGAAATGATTGTATTAGGGGACAAGCTCTGGCACGGCCGGGACCTGCCGATGAGCGGTAACGGGCAGGCGTGCAATATGTGCCATGCCGATGGGTCAGTGACCCATCCCGAAACCTTTCCAAAGTACAAGCCGCAGATCGGGAAGGTCGCCACGGTGCAGGAGATGATCGGTTGGTGCATTGCTATCCCGAACCAGGGCAAGCCATTTCCTTTGGGCAGCAAAGAGATGAACGCGCTTGAAGCCTACATGAACTGGAACAATCAAGGCCAGATCATGAAGATCGGAGCGGCGCCGTCGGGCATATGATCAGGCTGGACGTATAGCCAAGCTGCAAACCGCTTTTGTTTGCAGATCACTCAAACGGAGGCAACGACATGGTTGAGAGGAGATGCAGGCGCAGATTTGGCTGGAGCGTGACCACTGTTGTCGGGCTGGCGGCTCTCCTGGGGATAGGCGTGATACCGGCGGCCGCATTCCCCGGTGAGACGGCCCAGGATATGATTGCGCGGCATGGGCCCCCTTCGCTGCCGGCTTCGATCGAGCCCCCGCCGGTCGCGTTGCTCCGAGCGGGGAAGCCCAGTTCTGTGCTGATCGTCTGGTTTCAGACCAAGTATCGTCCGCTTTCCCTGCCGATGGAGATGGAGGGGAGGGTCATTGCTTCGTGTCGGTTTGATGGGCCTGCGGTGTTGCGGAAGATTGAGCGCGGGGAGCACGACATTGCTTTGAGTGATCTGCGGAGCGAGTTTGAGAATCTGTTCACCTCGCTCTCGGAGCCCCAATTCAAGCAATTTCTCGGGCTCCTGAAAAAAAACTGGACCATCACGAAGAAGACGCCTCATGCCGACCCTCCGTACGACCTCTATGAGGCGGTGTCCCGCGATGGGAAGTTGAAGGCGGAGTTTTCATTCCGGGCGCCGGGCATCCCATCGCCCTCGGCAAGCGATCCGTACTACGGAGGAAAGTTTCCGGATGGGAACTTCTGGGTGAGAGTGCAGCGGACCGGCGCGTAAGCCAGAGCGAGCCAATATGAACGGAGAGCTCCAGGAGTTGAAAGGCCGCATCAGCGAGGCGGAGATGCGCTTCGACAAGATGCGGCAACTGGTGGATGAGACGGGCTACGATTGGGACATGATCGAACTGAAGCGGATGCAACGTGAGCTTGAGGATCTGATCAAGCGGTTCGAAGACAAAGTCTCGAAGATCACCGGTCGTCCGTACCGGTACGCGTCCGGCGATGTGGTCCCGCAAATCGGCACACATCCATTCGAGCATCAGACGGCTGACGAGGATCATGAGCGATGACGTTCCACGCCAGTCTTGCGCTCAAAGAGGTGCGGTGCGTCCGATGTGGGCGGCTGCTTCTGAAGTGGCGGATGGCCGGCCCTGGGCATGTGGAAGTGAAATGTCCTCGATGTCAGCAGATGAACTTTTTGAACTTCGAGGAACCGAAGGCAGGAATTCAAACCATCGCTGAGTCTTAACACAACAACAGGCGCCTGACGGCGTCGAGACTCGGAAGCCCTTTGAGACTCAGAAGCCCATCCACGGGGTGAAACCCGTGGATGGGCTTTTTTGTGCAAGGACGATTCAACAGGAACGACAGAACGAACGCATGGAGGACAGTTTATGAGAAAACTGCTGCTCTTCTTATTCATGGTGGTCAGTATTCTGGCATGCCTGCCTGCTGCTCCCTCGTGGGCCGTGGAGTTGAATCTTAACGGGGATTTTCGAGTCCG
>DASYVB010000020.1:0-5054 GCA_036000525.1 Nitrospiraceae bacterium
GTTTCACGGGTGGCGAGCCTCACGTTTGCGGGCTAGAAGGAGCGCACAATGGCCTGGTTTAAAAAACAAAAAACGACGGAGCCGGAACCTCCAAAGCGATCCAAGATTTCGGAAGGGATGTGGCTCAAGTGTAACCACTGCCGAGAAATCGTCTATCGCAAAGAAGTCGAGCGTAATAATAAGGTCTGCCCGAAGTGCGACTACCATTTCCCGATTTCTGTCATGGAGCGCATTGCGCTCTTGGTCGACCTCGGGACGTTCAAAGAGTGGGATGCGGAGCTCGGCCCCCAGGACCCGCTGAACTTTCAGGACACGAAATCGTACAAGGATCGTGTGAAGGCACACCAGGAGAAGACCGGCCGCAAAGATGCCATGATGATCGGCGAAGGGAAGATGAACGGCCGTCGTGTAGTGCTCTGCGTATTCGACTTCAGTTTTATGGGCGGCAGCATGGGATCGGTCGTCGGGGAAAAGATCTGCCGGGCGATCGATCGCGCACTGGAGGCCAGGTTGCCGGTCATTTTGGTCACGACCTCCGGAGGAGCCCGGATGCAAGAGGGTATTCTCTCACTGATGCAGATGGCCAAAACTTCTGCCGCTGTCGCCAAGCTGGGCGAGGCCAAACTTCCGTTTATTTGTCTGTTAGCCGATCCTACGTTCGGGGGCGTCACCGCCAGCGTCGCCATGTTGGGAGATGTGATTCTGGCCGAACCGAAAGCGCTGATCGGCTTTGCCGGTCCCCGCGTGATCGAGCAGACCATTAAACAGCAGCTGCCGGATCAGTTTCAGCGAGCGGAATTTCTGTTGGAGCATGGCATGATTGATATGATCGTGGAGCGCAAACAGCTGAAAGAAACCTTAAGCACCCTCGTCGCCCATTTTTAAGTCCGGACCCTTCATGAAGAATCCTGGTTAGCTTCCTTCCTGCCTGGTTACACCATGACCTATTCCTCTGCCGTGGCCTATTTGTATCGCCTGCAAAGGCATGGCATCAAACTGGGTCTTGCGACGATGACGGCGTTGATGGTGCGACTCGGCACGCCGCAGACCAGGTACCGTACACTGCACATCGCCGGCACGAATGGAAAGGGATCCACCGCGGCGATGGCCGCCGCCGTGTTGCAGGCGGCAGGGTATCGAGTGGGACTCTATACCTCGCCCCATCTCGTGGAGTTCCGAGAGCGGATCCTCGTGAACGGCGAGATGATTGCTGAATCGCAGGTGGCACAATTAACCGAACAACTTCAGACCCTCTGCGAACCGGACCTGTCGCCGACCTTCTTCGAATATACGACGGCGATGGCATTTCAGCACTTTGCCGATTCAGGGGTTGACGTGACAGTGTTGGAGGTTGGATTGGGCGGAAGATTCGATGCCACCAACGTGGTCATGCCCATGGCCTGTGCGGTGACGACAATTTCCCTCGATCATCAGGAATATTTGGGGACCACACTCTCATCGATCGCGTTCGAGAAGGCCGGCATTATTAAACCGGGGGTGCCGGTGGTGCTGGGGCGGCTCGAAGATGACGCGTGGCGGACGATCGAACAGGTGGCAAGGGAGCGGCAGGCCCCGGTGTTTCGTCTAAATGAAGATTTTCGCACAGAGGGAGAGGGGCCCCAGCAATTTTCCTATCGCGGTCTGGGTATGCAATATGACGGACTGATCTGTGCCCTGGAGGGTCGTCACCAACTTGATAACGCCGCCTGTGCGCTTGCGCTGTTGGGGGCGGCGGCCCCTCAGGGGATTGTTGTCACGGCCGAGGCGGTGAGCGCGGCACTGCGTGGGGTCAACTGGGCCGGACGATTGGAAGTGGTCGATCGCCGTCCCACGATCCTGCTGGATGGCGCGCATAATCCTGCTGCTGCCACGGCCTTAGCCGACTACCTCACGCGCTCTGATCGATCTCATCCGTCCCGCCCTGTGGTCCTTGTCCTTGGGATGATGCGCGACAAGGATCATCGTGGTTTTGTCGAACCGCTCAGGGGCCTTGTCGATGAGGTGGTGTTAACGCAGGCGGATCTTCCACGCTCTGCAACCGCGCAGGAACTCCGAACCTTGCTCGAAGGTCTGCTGCCTCATCCGCATGTCGTGCCGTCGCTCAGTGATGCGATAGCGCTGGCCAGACAGCTGGCGATTCCGGACGGTCTAGTGTGCGTCACAGGATCGCTCATGCTCGTGGGAGAGTGCAAGGCATGGCTCCGTGGCTGTGAGCTTTCGCCGCTTCGGGGCTGACATGGCAGGTATCGCGACGCGGCTGTGGATGTGCCTGGTTGGTTGGTTGATGTTGGGGCTGTTGCTTCCGTTTGTAGGGGGTGCGGCAGGGAGTGGGGGAAGTTCCGCAACGGCGACAACATCCTCCAGTGCGCTCCCGCTCGACATCACTGCCGAACGAATTGATTACCTTCAGGAACAAGAAATCTACGAAGCCGATGGCTCGGTGGTAGTCAACCAAGGCACCCTGCGTCTGACGGCTGATCACATGACCATCCAGGCTTTGCCCGGCGTATTGATTGCCACGGGCCACGTCCGACTCACCGATCCTAAAGTCGATCTCGTGACCGAACGGTTGGAACTCAACGTGAATACTGAGGCTGGGGTGGTCACGCACGGACGGGTGTATCTCAAATCCACGAATACCTCGGTGGAGGGGCGTCTCCTGCAGCGGTTTTCAGAGGACCATTATCGGGTGAAAGAGGGACGGTTTACGAACTGCGACGCGCAGGAAGGTGAGACGCCGGCCTGGCGGTTTCAGTTCAAGGATCTCGACTTGAATGCCGGTGACAACGTGGCGTTTACGGGTGGATGGCTCTGCGTGAACGATGTCCCGGTGATTCCGATTCCCACGTTGACGTATCCGCTCTCCAAGCGACGCACAGGGTTCCTCATTCCCACTGTCGGGTACGACAATCGTTTTGGCATGCACCTCCAAGAAAGCTTCTTTTGGGCCATCAATCCTAGCCAGGACCTGACGATCTCTCCCTCCTATTACAGCGGCCTCGGCTACGGGAGCGATTTGCAATATCGCTATGTGCTGGACCGGAAGTCGAAGGGGCAGTGGTTCGTCAGTGCATTGCAGCAGACAGAGTTGCCGAATGTGTCCGGCGTGAGCCAGACGGGACAAGATGCGAAGCAGGCTCGGGCTCAAATCACCGGGACTCATACACAGCAATTCACGCCGGACTTATTGCTCCGTGTAAAAGCCAACTTGGTGACCGACCCGAATTATCTGCAACAGTTGAGCAACTCGGCAGTCCAGCGGGCCCTTCCCAGCAACGAATCGAATTTTTTTGCGACTCAACGTATGGCTTACGGAAACACGTACCTGCTTGGTCAATACCTGCAGCCGTTGCAATCGGGAGGAGGGGATACGTTTCAGCGCCTGCCGGAAATCGGCTACAGTCTGCCGAATCTCTCATTGTTCAATTCGCCGATCTTGCTGGGCACGGATACGAATTTCGTGAACTTTTATCGTGAACAGGGATTTACCCAGAATCGAATAGATGTTCTGCCGGGACTGTCGACCGACGTCCTGGATTTCGGCCACATCGTGGGCCTGACCCCCCAAGTGAAAGTGCGCGAGGTCTACTACACGCGGGGGGTGCAAAATACTGAAAGCCAGCATCGTGAGACCTTTTGGGCCGGGCTTGATGCGACGTCGAAGCTGAGCCGCCGCTTCGGAACAAGTGAAGGCAATACCTTGCTGCATACCATTGAGCCCAGCGTCATGTATGAATATGTCCCGCCGACGAATCAGTCACAATTGACTCAGATCGATCAGGTGGACGATCTGCCGAAGAAAAACTTGCTGACCTATGCAATCCGCAGCCGTTTGTTGGAGCAAGCGGGTAGCAGCAGTTTCAATTGGCTGGATTTCACGATGGCCCAGAGTTATCACGTGGGTGCCGTGCAAACGAGAGCTCGGGATTTCACTCCTGGCGCCTCCCCGCTGCTCGGGTCGATTACGCAGCCGCTGCAGCCGGCGACGGTGGCCATTGAGGGGAAGAAACTTTCCGATCTCTGGATGCGGGTCGTGATTGGCAACACGACCCCTCAGTTCACGCAGGCTCAGCTAGCGGGTGCCGCGTTTGGCCAAGGCGCCGGGGTTGTCCTCGGTCAGCAGCCTGCCATTAACCAGTATCTGACCGTCGATGCGTTTTTCGATCCCTACCGATCGTCAGTTAGTCAATTCAACACCGACTTCCGGGTTCAGCAGTCCAACTACTGGTATCTCCAAGTGGGGCAGCGTTTCACGCACGATGGTAGTCGCGTACGTCGTGGAGACGTGTGGAATCCGATTTCGTTCAATGAGGTCTATGCCCCAACCCCTGAGCTTCAATTTGTCACAGCGGGAGGGGCGTTTCGCACGCCGTGGGGGTGGACGGTCGGCGCAAAGGGCTACTACGATGTGAAGAACGGCAGGAGCCCGGAGTATGATGTCGTCGCCCTCTACCAGAATCCCTGCAAGTGTTGGTCGCTGGGGCTCTATTATTTACAGTTCCCCGATCGCCAGGTGTATAACTTCATGTTGAACCTGACCGGGATCGGCTGGACAGAGAGCTTCGGCACGGCAGTGGTTAGAAATATCCTCAGTCCGCTCCTGATCGGGGAGAAAGGTCTACCCTGGGCTGTGCCGGGAGGGCCGTATGGGAGGCCCCAATCGACCATGCCCCAGCCTGAGATGGGTGGGAATGGACGATGAACAGATTGTCTGAATGAATGGCTCGTGTGATGCCTAGTGAAGCGCGAGGACCGGCAGTCTCTCTTGTTTATCTGGTCTGTTTGGTTGAACTACTCTAACCAGATGAACAAAATAAACTAGATAAACCAGATTAACCAATCTCACCAATCTCGCTCGGCTATTCTGCTGGCCCTGGCCCTGGTCATGTTATATGACCGGACGAGAGATTTGACTCCTCGAAGAGGGCTGGTATACGATGCCGTCCTAGTTAAATGTTTATCGTGCACTCAGCGAAGGAGGAATGCGACGTGGCAGGTGATGCACTGAAGGTCGAAGACGCAACGTGGGACGCAGAGGTCATGAAGGCCTCTCA
>DASYVB010000021.1:0-6951 GCA_036000525.1 Nitrospiraceae bacterium
GCCCTGAGCGATTTTTATCAATGTCCCTACCTGCCGTATGACGAACGAACAGTCATCGATGCCGACTTGTTGAAAACGCTCAAACTCGACTATCTCAAGAAGAACCTCTGGCTGCCGATCGCCCGTCGAGGCTCACTAATCGACGTGCTTGCGTGCGATCCACACGATCTCGACAAGGGCTGGGACGTGCGGCGCACATTTCCTGGGATGACCATTCGCTATGCCGTAAGTCTGCGCCGGGACATCGAGCAATTTTTCCATCTGGCCAAGGGTCAGGGAACCAGCGGGTCCATCGGGTCCATTCTCGGTGAGTTGATCAGTGAAATCCATCTTGAGCCTGCCATTGACCCCATATCAGGCGGAATCGACGAGAACGACTCAGCCATTGTGCGGCTGACCAATCAAGTGATCGCCGAAGCCGACCGCCTCGGTGCGTCGGACATTCACATCGAACCATACGCGGATCGTAAAGACATGGCTGTGCGCCTGCGCATCGACGGTACCTGCTTCACCTATATGAAGATTCCCTCGGCCTATCGGCGTGCTGTCGTGTCACGCATCAAGGTCATGGCCAATCTTGACATCGCCGAACGGCGCAAACCGCAAGACGGCAAGATCCGACACCGGTTGGTAAACGACCGAGAGGTGGAATTGCGTGTCGCGACCCTGCCTACCTCGGGACAGGATGAAGATGTCGTACTGCGTCTCCTTACGGCCAAGCAACCGATGCCGCTCGGCGCGATGGAATTTGCCCCCGCCATTTTGCAGGCCATTCAAGCCATTGCAGAGAAACCGTACGGGATCATCCTATGTGTCGGACCGACTGGGTCAGGCAAAACGACAACCCTGCACGCGATTCTCAAGCACATAAATACCGACGAGCGAAAGGTTTGGACAGCCGAAGATCCCATTGAAATAAGCCAGGATGGTCTCCGCCAGGTGCAGGTCCATTCGAAGATCGGTCTCACCTTCGCGGCTGCGATGCGGGCGTTTCTGCGTGCCGACCCCGACGTCATCATGATCGGTGAGATGCGGGACAAAGAAACGGCCGACATCGCCATTGAGGCCTCGCTCACCGGCCATTTGGTGCTCAGCACCCTCCATACGAACAGTGCGGTTGAAACGGTGATCCGTTTGTTGGATCTCGGCTGCGACGCCTTCAACTTTGCCGACGCCATATTGGGAGTGCTCGCCCAGCGCCTGTGCAAACGAATCTGCACCCAGTGTAAAGAAGCCTATCATCCGAGTCGGCAGGAATACGACGAACTGGTGCAGGGGTATGGACTGCGCGAGTGGGAGCAATGGGGCGTCGCGGATGTCATGTCGATGACGCTGTATCGTGGAAGAGGATGCGACGTCTGCAACAGGACCGGATTCAAAGGCCGTGTTCCGCTCCACGAACTCTTGATTGGCTCGGAAGAGATGAAGAGCCGTATCCAGTCCAATGCCCGCACCGTCGAGATGCTGAGCGTGGCGATGCGGGAAGGCATGGCCACCTTGGCTCAGGATGGCATTCAGAAGGTGCTCCAGGGCGTGACAACATATCGGCAGGTCCGCTCTGTAGCGATGAAGTAACTGCGCTGATCGTTTATTTCCAGAGGGTGCGGGAAGGAGGACGACGATGAAAGGACTCCACGCGTAGGCCGGTTGCTTGGTAACTACGTAGAACGTACACGTCGACTAGGAGAAAGCCTCAGTCATCCGGAGGCAATTCAACGATCAAGGAATAGTTTTGCTACAGCTAAACAGGTCCAGAAGTGTGTCTTCGTAGGATTTCCATTACGATCGCCCATCGATCTCACCTTTCGGCTACCACGCAACTCTCTCTTGGAGAAATCATCCATATCTCCGTCCGATTCTGAGCAAATGGGTTGCATTTTTCGTCTCGTTCACGACCAATTTTTCGTCGCGTCCCCGTCGAATAGCCACTGCATGAGCAGGAACCGGACCAGGCTAAGTGGTTGGAAAATTAAGACGGCATGTGCCTTGCTCACTGAGAAGCAGGTGCTGGAATATCTCCCCTCATTCGCAACTGGATCTATGCCAGGCTTCTGCGAAGGGGGATCAACGAACGGAGGATTGAGATGGACGTGACGAATAATCACATTCATTCCCGGCGAGCAGCCAACGGGATCATCATGTTTCGTGGGGCTGTAATGGCGGGGTTTTTGATAAGTACCTTCCTAACGGCCTTTCCCTCCATCACGTTCGCCGATGGAGATGGAAACAAGGGTAAGCACAGCTTGGTTCAGCAGCCATACGGTCTTAAAACCAAAAGTCCCTTCGCTGCAACCTTCGCGACAATAGCAACAGTGCAAGCATCGATTGATGCCCTCGAGGCAACTACGGTAGGTCTCCAGGCTCAAGTCAATAACCTGACCGTAGCCAACACGAAGCTGACAGAAGCCAACATGAAGCTGACAACGGCGTTGGAAGCCGCGAAGGCTGATATTTCCACGATGAAGGTGAGTGTCGAGGCGCTTGACACGAAGGCGGCCGACATTATTCCGGGTCTTGGTAAATACCTCAAGGTCGATACCACCAATGTGCTCAATGGTGTGATCGGACCCCATATTCTGTTTAGCGGAGTCAATGTCCATGTTCGCAACGGCTCCGGGGCCACCGATAATAATAATGCCCCTTACCAAGGACTTGGGAATCTCGTTGTCGGGTATAACGAATTTCTCGCCGGCGCATCGCGAAACGGTTCGCACAACGTGGTTGGAGGCGGCATGAATTCCTTCAGCTCAGTTGGTGGCATGGTATTTGGTTTTCAGAACACAATCAGCGGGCCATATGCAAACGTAGTCGGTGGGAGCGTAAATTTGGCACAAGGTCCTAATTCAACCGTATATGGCAGCACCTTGCAAAAGGCAGTAAATCTGAATTCCTTTGCGCCGGTTCAAGGAGCAAAACCGTTACCGGGGCAATAAACTCAATCACCGTATCAAGGCATGAGCTGGATTCCCGACAACGGGAATCCAGCTCTTGTCAATAGGTGGGTAAATGGAATCAGGCGGCGATCTATTTCTAGGCGATGGTTCACCGCGAACTCCCTCCATGCACGCCACACCGGCATACACGGATGGGAGTGGTTGGGCACATTGAAACGCCGGCTCCGCAGTAGTCGCATCTTGTTGTTTCTTCACCTCAGGTCATCCCCGACCGTCCGTCCAGCAATCTCTCTTCACGGTCTGAGTGGTAGCCTTCTCATGCCAGAACGGTCCATGTGAGCAGGATCATTGACTGCCTGTCCAGCGTACAAGTACTTAACTGCAAAGCAGATTGTGTCCCGGACCGCAAGCAACATTCCATCAGGTTGTTGCCCCCTTATGGATGTGGTGGACAGAAACTGTACAGGACCTGCGCCGAAATTTGTCGGTCAAACTCGCGGAAAATGGCCGAATCAAGCCTTACCCATTGGGAGACTGAGCTGTCAAATCAAGAGGTTAGACGAAGAGAATGGTGAGTCTCAGACGGCATGTCACTTGCTCATCTTGAAGGTGCGCTATGTATGTCTATCCCATCATAAACAAGATTAAGCGTCACAAAACAAGGCTGGCAAGCTCTGAGCAAGGCTTCACGCTCATCGAGATGCTGATTGTCGTGGCTATTATGGGCATTGCCACTCTCATTGCACTCCCAAACTATTTGGTGTGGCAGTCTCGTTCTGAATTAAGACAGGCGGTCACTGAGGTACAGAACCAGCTGCTCCTGGCTCGCATGGCAGCCTTAAGCCGGAATGCTCCTGTGACGGTGGCCATCAGCATCACCAACGGAGCTGTACTGACGACGACGACGAATGTAGCGACAGGGGCACAGGTGCTGGGCTCCTTCAGCGTGCGACTTCCTCATGTCGTGGACCTCAAAGTGGGTCCGTCCGCCGCGTGGACATCAGTGGTGACGGCGAACGTATCGTTTAACTCGATGGGCATGCGATCCGGCGGCCCCGGGCCGACGTTGAACCAGGAACTCGCGATGGTCAATGACAAGGGCGTCCAATTTGCGATGAAGGTGACTCCGCGAGGCGTCGTCAATTGGTGTCAGGACAGTGTCTGCTCGTAATCGAGGCCATGGCATCGGGGCGCACATTCAAATGCAAATGCCCAGGATCAATCATCAGTCAGGCTTCACGCTGATCGAAGGCATGGTGGCGGCGGCGATTCTGTCGGTGGGCATCTTGGCGGTTGCCGCAATGCAGGGGATCGCCTTGACTCGCAACGTCGATTCGACCGAGTTAACCCGTGCGACCAGCTTGGCTGCGGAGATGATCGAACGGATACAGTACAACCGCAAAAATATCGCGCAATATGGCATCGATACGTCCAATGCCATTCCCTGTCCACAAAACGCAGTCACTCAGGCGATGGCAAAAGGCGACTGCGACCAGTGGGTGGCATTGCTCAGCAATCCACAGGCGTCAGGGCTGGTGAACGTGCGCGGAGTGATTACCGTGCCTGCGACGCTGGTGGGAGCATTGGCTACGCTGCTGAATCAATATCCGGTCACGGTGACGGTGTCCTGGACCGGCGCGGCGGGCGACACCAAAGTGACTCGGGCCAAGCGAGTCGTGTTGACGACGACGGTTTCCCCGGAATGAGGGGCAGAGGAGAAGGTGCACTCATGGTCACGCAGGGAAATATTCGGGGCGGCCAGCACGGAATGACGCTTGTCGAGCTTATGGTCGGCGCCGTGGTGGCCACGATCGTCATCGCTGCCGGCTTCGCGGTGCTGACGTCCTCCAGTAAGGCGTTGACGACGAACGAACAGACGATTGAGACGCAACAGAATGTCCGCGTGGCGATGGAATTTCTGTTCCGAGATATCCGGCAGGCAGGCTTCGGGATGAATGGCCCGGTCGGGAACTGTTCCAACGCCATCGTACCAGCGGATAACAACACGGCCGGCCCGGATCGCGGACCGGATCGGATCAGCCTGGTGCTGCCGGTGGGAAATCCAGTGGGAACCGCCACGGACCCGGCTTGGATACTCAACAGCGATACGACCGCAGGGTTTAACCTGCTTGCTCTTCCCTCGGCCCTCGCGGTCACCAATATGGCGAACGAAGCAGGCGGAAGCCTCACGACGCCGAGTGCGACCATCTCGATCGGCGGGGCGATCACCACGACGGTGACAGCCGTAGGAGGTGCCAACCTGACGGTGGCAGCGGTTCCAGCTCCGACCGCATTGAAAAGGAATACACCGATCTACTTGCTGCAATGCATCACCTATCAAATTATTGCGCCTCCCGATCCGACCGGCCTCTGCGCTGGGCGGTCACCCTGCCTGGTTCGCGGAGTGGCCGGTGGGATGACGGCTGGCGTGTTGGATTGTACGACAGCAGGGAGCCGGTGCACGTCCATTGCTGACGAAATCGAGGACATCCAGTTTGCCTATGGGTGCGACGGATGTGTCGCTGCGGTCAACAGCGGCAATGCCGACGGCATCATCGACAACCAGGGCGGCGCAGCGGGGTTCGACCAAGCGGACTTTGTGACAAATAACGCCTGGGCCACAGCGCCGCTGACAGCCGACAAAATTCAGCTGGCCCAGTTGACGATCGTCGGGCGGCAACGGAGAGCGGATCAGGGGTTCGGAGAAAGCAATCAGCAATCGGCGCAGGGGACGGCGCTGCAGGTGAGCGACCATCTCCATTCGGATGGTGTATTTGCGGCGGGGGACTTTGCCGCGTTGACGCCTCCTTATACGTCGACCCGTCGGCGCTTGCTGACCAGGACGATCGAACTTCGCAATCTGAGACACTAAGGAGCAGGAGCGTGACGCACTACAGCCGCTCGATTCACGGGCCGGGTTTCAGGGAGAACCAGCAGGGCATTGCGATGCTCAGCATCCTGATGCTGATGCTGATACTGACCGTCCTTGGAATTGGCGCCATGTCGATCACGGGGCTTGAAAACCGTGTAGCCGGTTTCGCCAGTTCAATGGAGGCATCCTCCGCGGCAGCGGACGCCTGTATCGCGACAGGGGTGAAAGTAATTCAGCAAGTGCAGGATCCGTCCAACGGCCTGTCTGTGCCCACAGCGCTGTTGGACAACCAAATTCCTCCGGGACCGGTACCCGCCGCCAATAAGACCCAGCTGGAAAATGAAATCAACGGAGCTCCGACCGCCGCCGACGCGCCGATCGGACCGCCGTTCCCCCCCGGTATCGCCGCCGCCGTGCCTAATTTGGTCCAAACAGTCGGGGCCTATTCCGTGGTGGGAGACATCGACTTTCTCTACCGCAAGCCGCGGGCTGGGTCGGGCCAGCAATTCGGCGCCGCCTACGATGGAACGAGCGTGGGCGCCGGTGCGGGCGGCACGGATCTGTTTTACAGCGTGGACTGCGTGGCCACGAATACTGCCACCGGCATGAGCAGCCGCATCGCCGCCGTCTATTCCTGTCTCTACAACGAAGGCTGCACGAGAAAGCTGTGATTGTGACGCGTTAAGAAGTTGTATCTGCTCCCATGAAGGAGCGGCGCGGCGCCGGCCCTTCGAGCAACACCGGGAGGATTGTATGAAGAAGCACGATCGGATGACACGAGGATGGGGGTTGTGGCTGGCCACGGCCGTCGGTGCGATCGCACTGTCGAGCCTCCCGGCTGGCGTGTCTGCTCAGAGTTTGGCGAACTATACCAACTATCCGATCTTCCTCAGTCAAACCGTGCCACCGAACATTTTATTCCTCGTCGACATGGGTAATTTTACGCTGCAAGCGGCCTACAGCGGCTCCAACCATCAATATCCGATTTCCTTCAAAGCTGGAACGGCCACGGATCCGTCGAAATATGCCGCGAACGTGACAGTGACGGTCGCTAACTTGGTGGCAGTGAACAACAGCGGGTTGGTGATCAACACGACGGGTCTGACGCCGTCACCAGTCGATCTACCGGCGGATCTATTCGATTCGAGCAAGTCGTATTACGGCATGTTCGACCCGTTGCGCTGC
>DASYVB010000022.1:0-22302 GCA_036000525.1 Nitrospiraceae bacterium
AAAGGCCGGTCGGAGGGAAAACCGGTTCTTGTGCTGATCGGAGGCGGGTCTCAGTTGGGGCCGTTCGTTCGAAACATCCCACCTGCGGCCACCGTGCTCATGAACGCCTTCTGGCCTGGGCCTCTCACAATCGTCTTCCCCGCAGCGGTTGGACTCTCCGATGCGGTGACTGCGGGGACTGGCTCTGTCGGCATCCGTGTCAGTGCCTGGCCGCCACTGATTGATCTCTTGCGTCGAGTCGGGCCAGTGACCGGCACCAGTGCGAATCGTGAAGGCCAACCACCGCCCAGGACGGTCGAAGAGGTCCAGCATAGCCTTGGAGACGCGCTCGATCTGATCATTGATGCTGGACCAACCCCCGGCGGGCGACCGTCCACCGTCATCGACGTTCGGGGCCCGCTCCGAATTATTCGCGATGGATCGATCGAACGTGGTGCCATTGCGGCACAGTTGGCCGCTCATGGCCTGCATCTCGACGCAGATAGTCGGTGAAGTCGATTGTATCGTTCACCCGCCTACGCATTCCTCCACGGCTGCCCGTCCTCCGCAGTAGTCTGCTACGGAGGGTGGATGAAGCCGTGGAGAAATGCGCAGCGGGTGTCCTCCGAAGCCTTGGCGAAGGAGGACATGCTTCGGCGGGTTCCGCCGAAGACACCAAAGGGACCACGGCTCTAAAGCCGTAGGGCTTCACACTGAAAGGAGAATGCCGATGACTCGAACAGTGATGGTGCGTAACCTTGTTGCGGTGGCCGCCATAACGATCGTCTCGATGGGTCTGTCCGGGTGCGATTACTGGCCTCCGGCACTCCAAACAGAAATAGAACAACTCCGCTCCGAGCTGCAGAGTGCGAATGCGGAAAAGATCCAGCTACAGAATCAATTCGCCTCCTTTTCGAAGGTGAAAGAGGATTTGCAGGCGCAAGTGGATAGTCTCTCTCGGGCGAATCGTGATAAGTCAACCATGATTAACAGTTTGCAAAATAGCTTGGCGGCAGCACAGCAACGGCTGGCGAAGTCGGCGAAAGTCGCAACGCCGAAGGCCGGTGCGGTCAAGCCATCCGCAAAGGTCACGCAGAAGGCTCCGGCCAAGAAGAAAACACCGGCCAAAGCCACAGGCACGCACTAGCGCGCCTCGTCTCCGTCATCATTTGGTGCTGGAAGACGACGGCGGGGTCGTCGCTGTGCTTGAGGTGCTTGAGGTCGTGCTCGACGGGGTGCTTGCCGGCGCGGACGCGGGGGAAGGAGCTGGAGTAGAGGGAGCCGTAGGCGTCGTTTGGTCGGACGTGCCTGGCACTGTCTCTTTCTTTTCCTCAGTCTTGGGTGCAGGTTCTTCACTGCCTGAGGAAGGCTTCATTTTCTCGGAGTAGTCCGTCACGTACCACCCGCTGCCTTTGAACATGATGGCGGGCGATGAAATAAGTCTCTGTACGTGCTTCCCGCATCGCGGGCAGGTGGTGAGGGGGTCGTCCTTCATACTTTGCTTGATCTCAAACCTATTCGTGCAGTCTTCACACTGGTACTCGTAGATTGGCACGATTCGTTTCCTCCTACTGGCAGGGTGCTGAAAATGTCCGTCAGCGTCGTTCTCGCATCGTTCAGACCCTCAACGTACCCCAGGGGTACGCCTCGGCCCTTCACTCGCTGCGGCCTTGCTGAACGGCCTTTTTGAGCATTCTGCAGACCGTTCCTATATCATTATAGACAATTGACCTGTGGGGGCAAACAGAGGTCGACAATTAATTTTCCGCAGCCTATTAGAACGAGCCCGGTCTGTCTGGTTGATCTGGTTTGTTTTGTTTAGTTGATTTGGTTCATCTGGTTAGTTTCGTTCAACAAATAAACCAGACAAACCAGATAGACCAGACAAATCAAATAACAGTCTTCTTCCGCTGGAGGACTTCTTCAGCAGCCTGCTAGGTGAGCTGCTTGAATGCTGCATCGAGACGATCCATTCCTCGGGTGATCGACTCCATGCTGGTCGCATACGACAGTCGAATATGCTGGGTACTCCCAAACGGCTCCCCGGGAACCACGGCGACCTTGAATTCCTGCAACAGGTAGTTCGCAAGGTCGGTCGGAGTTGCGATTGTTCCGCTTGGGCTCTGCCTTCCGAGCAGCCCACTCACATTCGGGAAGGCATAAAATGCTCCGGTGGGCATTCGGCAGCGAACGCCGGGCATCGCATTCAGGCGCTCGACCATGACACGCCGCCGCCGATCGAACTCTGTCACCATCTTTTCAATGAACGCACCACCTTCGCGCAAGGCCACGACGGCAGCCTTTTGCGAAATGGAACAGGGGTTGGACGTGCTCTGGCTTTGAATGTTCCCCATGGCGGTCAAGAGGTCTTTGGGGCCAGCCGCATAGCCGATCCGCCAGCCGGTCATCGCATAGGCTTTGGAGACGCCGTTGATCACGACAGTACGGGCTGCGACCTCCGGTCCTAACGAGGCAATGCTCGTGTGTGTCGCCCCGTCGTAGAGGATTTTTTCATAAATCTCGTCTGAAATCAGAAGGAAATCCCGACGGAGAGCCAGCTCAGCAAGGCGTTCGAGCGTCACTCGATTGTAGGCCGCTCCCGTTGGATTGCCGGGGCTATTGACGATAATCGCCTTGGTGCGTGTGGTGATGCGCCGTTCCAATTCATGGGCATCAACGGCATACCCATCCTCTTCACGGGTCGGCAAGAAAATCGGCGTGGCGTCGTTCAGCAGGGTTTGGTCGACATAGGAGACCCAATAGGGAACGGGAATGATGACTTCGTCGCCCGCTTCAAGGAGCGCTTCGGCAAGGTTGTAGAGCGAATGTTTGGCGCCGCACGAGACCAGCACTTGAGACTTCTCGTACCGGAGCCCTTGCTCCGCCTGCAGCTTGTCGACAATCGCTTGACGCAGTTCATCGATGCCGGATGAGGGCGTGTATTTTGTGAACCCAGCACGAATTGCGGCTTCTGCGGCGGCTTTGACCGGTTCGGGTGTATCAAAGTCCGGTTCTCCCGACGAGAAATCGGCGACGTCGATTCCGCGTGCTGCCATCGCCTTTGCGGTTGCGGCCATGGCCAAGGTGGGGGAGGGGGCAATTCGCCCCGCTCGTGCAGCAAGCTTCATGTTTTCAAACTCCTGATCCGTTCCTGCAGTCGGCGCGCGACCTCGGGGTGCAAAAATTCCGTGAGCGCTCCGCCGTGAGTGGCCACGTCTTTAATGATGGTTGACGATAAATAGGAATATTCTTCGCTGGTCATCAGGAACACGGTCTCAACCTGTTTGGCGATTTTGCGATTGATGAGGGCCATCTGAAATTCATGTTCGAAGTCCGAGATCGCCCGTAGGCCACGGATAATCGCATGGGCACCGTATCGCTGAACATAGTCCACGAGCAGGCCGTCGAAGTGGGTCACTTCGACCTGTTTCATCTCTTTCATCACGATCTGGATCATCTCCAGCCGTTCGGTCAGGCTGAAGAGCGGATGCTTGGCTGGATTCGGCGCAAGGGCCACAACCACTTTATCAAACACGCGCAAGCTTCGGGTGATGATGTCGGTGTGTCCGTGGGTAATGGGATCAAAGGTTCCTGGATAGATGCCAATTTTCATGATGCGGTCGATTCTGAGGTGGACACACCGTACAGATAGAGTGCCGTATCGCCATACACGTATCGGCGCACAAGCGCGGCATGGTCGATCGATGCAGGCAATTCGGTGCGTGAGTCTTGTTCGATAATCACGGTGGCACGCTCCGACAACAGCCCCGGCCTCCAGGCATGGATCATGATTTCTACCTCATCCGGAGCGGCATATGGCGGATCTGCAAAAAGTACGTCGTAGGGGCCACCCCACCAGTCTTTCTGATCGAGGAAGACGGCGGTCTGTCCTATACGTATCTCAGCGCGGTCGAGCAGCTGACAGGTCCGTAGATTTTTCCGTAACAGCTGCACGGCCTTGGGATCTGACTCGACAAAGGTGACGGCTGAGGCTCCGCGGCTCAGCGCTTCGATTCCGACGGCTCCTGTACCTGCGTACAAATCAAGAAAGCGACCTCCTGATACCTGAGTTCCTAAAATGGAAAAAAGGGCCTCGCGAACCTTGTCGGATGTGGGACGAAGCACAGTCCCTTGTGGCCCACTTAAGCGGCGACCTCGGTGGGATCCGGCAATAACACGCATAGATTTAAGGTGAGAGACCTTTCAGGAGTGACTGACTCTAACATAGCGTTTTTGAAGGGGTCAAGATGAGTGCTGTCGAAGCGAGATGTATCAGTAGCGATATGGCGATGGCGTGGGAGAGAGGAAGGTTGAAGCGAGAGCAATGGAAGTATTTTGACGACCTTGGAGTCTCTGGCTATAATGCCGTTCAGTGATCTGGCGGCGTAAGGCACGAGAGATGGGGCATCAGTGCGGGAATGTCGACCATCCGTGGCGATCAAAACGGCCGACTCGTATAAACACGAACCGCAATTATGCTAGGGAGTCGCCACTGCCTGGGGCTTGCGAGCGGCCAAGCTCTTCCGCCGATTATTTGAAATGGTGCGATCGATGATCGCGCCGCAGTTGATGCATTTCCATGCGTAGAAAATTAAGAAGAAGTCGGAGAACCGCTCGAGCATCATGAGGCCTTTACACTTCGGACATTCCATTGAATCCTCCCAGGGTTTCTATGAACTGCTGAGGCGTTCCAAAGCAATTACTGCACCAATTTATCGCTGTACGTAATTTCAACAGTTTAGGGGGTACGTATTTGTTAGGAAGAGGCTACCGAGGGGTCTATCGCTAGTACAAAAACGTTCAGAGTGTCATTTTTTTGTGCGGGGAGGATGAATGGCCAGCAAGAAAGGAGGGCAAGGTATCGCGCAATGGCCTGAAACAGAACGGCCGCGCGAACGACTGCTGACTCAGGGCCCACAGACGCTCAGCAATGCACAACTCCTGGCCATTCTCCTTCGAGTTGGTCGTCACGGGTCTTCCGCGGTCCAAGTCGGGATGGATATCCTGGATCAACTCGGGGATGTGGCCGGACTTGCACAATGCGGGATCGAAGAGCTCTGCGCTATCCCAGGTGTGGGGGAAGCCAAAGCGGCCCAACTGAAGGCGGCCCTTGAATTGGGGAAGCGTGCCCTTGCTGGTCCGCTGACCAAGGGAACCAAAATCACATCCAGTCGTGACCTCTTTACCCATTACCATCCAACCTTGCGTGACCTGCGTCACGAAGTCTTTAAAGTTATTTTACTGGACGCCAAGCATGCCATCATGCGTGACGCGACCGTATCGGAAGGCAGCTTGACGCTCAGCATTGTCCATCCACGCGAAGTCTTCACGTTCGCGGTTAAAGAATCCGCGGCGGCAGTGATCTTCCTGCACAACCATCCCAGTGGTGATCCTACGCCGAGCCAGGAAGATCGTGTCCTGACGGCTCGATTGGTGTCTGCAGGGGAGGTACTGGGCATTCGGGTCCTTGACCATCTCGTCATCGGCGATGGACGCTATGTCAGCTTTGCCGATCAAGGTTGGCTGACACACCATGGTGCCGACGCATGAGCGAAAGGGGAGTCATAGCGAGCGAGACAGGCGGGGTGAGCGTGACGGACGAGACGAGGTGGGAATCCAATCCGGTCCACGTCGCGCCTTTCGCGCATATTTCTTTCGCGCGTCACGCGCCACGCAACGTGGCGCTGGCGGACTTTTTCAGCAACCTGCTAGAGGAGGGCCCATGAGCGAGCTACAGAGAGAGTCACTCAGAAATGTAGCCATGATCTCCAGTGCCGGTGCCGGGAAGACCTCGCTGGCTGAAGCCATGCTCTTTGCCGCCGGCGCTGTTCCCCACCTCGGTTCGATTGCACAAGGCACGACCGTCTCGGACTTCGAGCCGGAAGAGTTGCACCGGCGCAGTTCCGTCAGTACCAGTCTTCTCCGTTGTTCCTGGAATCACACGACCATCAATCTCGTTGATCCCCCCGGCGCGCTGAGCCTGCTCGGGGAGACGGTCATGGCATTGCGGGCGGTGGATGCCGTGATCCTGGTGGTGGGTGCTTCGTCGGGGATCCGGAGCGAACTGGTCAGAGTCTGGGCTCGCGTCACAGCGCTCGGCTTGCCCTGTCTTCTGTTCCTCAACGAATTAGATAAAGACGCTACCTCCCTTGATGGGGTTATCGCGATGTGTCAACGCGATCTTGGGATCATGCCATTGCCGATGTCGTTGCCGTATGGCAGTGGCACCCAGCTTGATGGGGTGCTGGATCTCCTTCGACAGAGCGTCATCACTTCGCGGACGGAGGTCCCCTCATTTCAGCAGATGCCGATACCCGAGAATGAGCGGGCGGTGGTGGGGGACGCACGGAAGCGCGTTCAGGAGGGGGTAGCCGAGCGTGACGACCGATTATTGGAACAGTATCTTACCGCGGGTGAGCTGACACAGGAGGACCTCATCAATGAACTTCGCCTTGGCATCCAGGCCGGCACGATTGTCCCGCTCTACAGCGGTTCCGCTATCAAGAATATCGGGATCGCTCCGCTCCTCAATGCGATCGTCGATTTCCTGCCATCGCCGATGGACCGGGCGTCGAGAACCCCGTTGGAAGGCCTGCATCCGGGTACGGGCGAGGCCGTGAGTCGCCGCGCCGTTCAAGAAGACCCATTTTCCGGAGTCGTCTTCAAGACGCTGATAGACCCGTTTGTCGGACGACTGTCTTATCTGCGGGTCTTATCGGGGGTCCTTCACGCAGACTCGACGGTCTTCAACAGTTCTCGGGACAGCAAAGAGAAAAGCGGGCATCTCTATACATTGTTGGGAAAGAAACATACGGCCGTGTCTTTGGCCGGTGCAGGGGAGATCGTGGCCATTGGAAAACTCAAAGATACGCAAACCGGCGACACGCTCTGTGACGAACATGCTCCCATCTGTTATCCGAAGACGGTATTTCCGCGGCCTGTGCTGTCCTTTGCGATCGAGCCGAAGTCCAACGCCGATATCGAGAAAATCAGTCTCGGGCTGCATAAGTTGATAGAAGAAGATCCGACGCTTGAATTTTCGCGGCATGCCGACACGAAGGAAATAGTTTTAAGCGGGATGGGCCAGTTGCACATCGATCTTGCGCTCGAAAAATTGCGCCGCAAATACAGTGCGGAAGTGGTGCTTCGTATGCCGAAGATTCCGTACCGCGAAACCATTCGCACCACGGCACAGGCGCAAGGGAAATATAAGAAGCAAACCGGCGGGCATGGCCAGTACGGTGATTGCTGGCTGGAGCTCGCGCCTCTGCCGCGCGGGGAGGGATTCAAGTTTGAAAACAAGGTGGTCGGCGGGGCCATTCCACGCAACTTTATTCCAGCGGTGGAGAAGGGGGTGGTCGAAGCCATGCACCACGGAAGCCTGGCCGGGTTTCCAATCGTCGATTGCCGGGTTGCTGTGTACGATGGGTCGTATCATACGGTCGATTCATCTGAGATGGCGTTTAAGATCGCCGCGTCGATGGGGTTCAAGAACGCATTGGAGGCGGCCCATGCCGTCCTGTTAGAGCCGATCATGACGGTGGAGGTTGACGCGCCGGCGGATCACATCGGAGGTGTGATCGGGGACTTGAATGCGCGCCGAGGGCGGATTCTCCACGTGGAGGCGAAAGACCAGATGGAGCAGATCACGGCCCTTGTTCCGATGGCGGAGCTGCTCACGTATGCCACGACTCTGAACTCGCTCACAGCAGGACGTGGCAGTTATGCGATGGAATTCACGCGGTACGATGAAGTGCCACGTGAGCTTGTGGTTCGAATCATTGAAGCGCACAAGGTGGAGACTCACGCGGCTGCTCATTAGCTGGTTTGTCTAGTTTATATGGTTTGTTTAGTTAGTCTTGTTTATTCGGTTGAACCAAACTAACCGGAGCAACCAGATGAACCAGATAAACAAAACAAACCAGACAAACCGGGCTTGTTAGGGATCGGTCGATTTGAGCACGACATAGAAGGCGCGGCTTTCTCTCAGCACGCGGAGCAGAACGGTTTCGCCTCGTCGAACCTTGGAGAGCGCGCTGCTGAATTCTCCGACCGATCCCACATCGACACGGTTCACTTCCTTGATGAGATCGCCCTCGTGAAGGCCTTCCGATTGGGCGAGGCTTCCGGGTTCCACTTTGCTGATAAGCACGCCCCGGCTTTCCAGCAGCTTGAATTTATCGGCGAGGCCCGGCGTCAGATCTTGCACATCGAGGCCTAGCTTGACTTCAGCGCGTGCCTGGGGGAGCGAAGTGATCACGGCCTGGTCCCGACGTTCAATGAGAGCGACGTCTAGCACCAGGCGTTGCTGATCGCGAACGATCTCAACTTTTGTCGTCGAGCCCGGGAGCAATCCTGCCACGACTCGAGAAAGTCGGTTCGGTGTGTCAATCACGGTGCCGTCGATACGGGTCACGATGTCGCCGGGTTTGATGCCGGCTACCGCAGCCGGGTCCTTCTCAAAGACTTCGTTGACCAGCACCCCTTCGCCTTCGTTGACGCCGAACTTGCGTGCCAACTCCACCGTGAGCGGCTGGATACCGACGCCCAGCCAGCCTCGTGTCACCCGTCCCTGAGTCAGTAATTGCTGAATCACTTGCTTGGCCATGTTGGAGGGAATCGCGAAACCGATCCCTTGGGCGAAGTTAATGATGGCGGTATTGATGCCGATGATTTCGCCGCGCAGGTTGAAGAGCGGGCCTCCCGAGTTGCCGGGATTGATCGATGCGTCCGTCTGAATGAAATTTTCGTAGCGCGAGAGATTGATGTTCTCCCGGCCGATCCCGCTGACTACGCCAAGTGTGACCGTCCGATCGAGTCCGAAAGGATTTCCCACGGCGAGCACCCATTGGCCGACGCGCACGTCCGACGAATCCCCGAATCTCGCACTCGGGAGGGGATGATCGGCGGTCACCTTGAGAACGGCTAAGTCCGTATCCAGATCCTTACCCACGACCTGCGCAATCAGCTTGGACTTATCGGAAAAACGGACCTCAATTTCCGTCGCGTCGCCGATGACATGGTTGTTCGTGATGATGTGTCCGTCAGGATCGATGATGACGCCGGACCCTGATCCTGAGGCATTGGGAACCCGCTCTTGAGACAGTTCACGCCCTCGTCCTGGTCCTGTCAGGGGGATGAGATTTACGACAGAGGGTTTTGCCGATTCGGCCAGATCGGTGATGACAGTTTGAATCTCTTCCAGCAGGTGGAGGGCCGATGAGTCGCTGGATTTTGGTGCGGCGGACTCAGCGGCGGCGGCCGAGTGGTTATCGAGCCAGGCCAAGAACACAAGGCAGATGAGGACTTGTAGCATGCGCATCATCCTGTCCCCCCTTATGGAAGTGTACCTCATATTCGCGCGAGACTTGCGAGACTCGCGAGAGAAGCGGGACGGGTGAGGTGGTCTGAAGGCTGACGTATTCGGAACTTCGAACCCCGACCTTCAGCCTTCGGGCTTCAGCCTTCACACCGCGCCTGTCGCGCGCGTCTTGCCTGTCTCGCTCATGACTTACACCGGCTTGGCGTTCCGAGCTTGGGTGAACTCTGAGGCAACCTGCGCGAGATCTGCCTGCAGCCCGATCATGACCAGGGTATCGCCGACGCGGAGCACGAGGGCATCGTCGGGCGGCACCAGAAATGGCCCACGAAGGACCGTGACGAGACGAACCGACGCAGGCAACGCCACATCAACGAGTGTCCTCCCAATGACCGGTGATCCTTGGACGACAGAGAACCGTTCGATGGCCGCTGCGCGAAGACTCAGGTCCTGCTGCAGGGTCAGGAGTTCGTGATGGATCGTTTCCAGCTTGAGCTCGCGGATATTGTTGTCGACGCTGAGCAGCGTCCGTTTAAGCTGCTGAACGCGGTCGCCAGCCTGACCGAGGAAGCGTTCTAATTGATCAGATGGCAGGGTTGACTCATGGCTGAATGGTGGGCGTTTGGCACAGAGCGCGGCAATCTGACGTCCGAGTTCGCCCTGAGCCTGTTCGATCTGGCTCAACAAACTCGACGCCTGGTTGTGCAAACGGAGGACCTGGACCTTGCGGTTGGCACGTTCGGCAAGCGCAAAGATGGTTTCGTAGATCGCGCTGCCGGTAATCGACAGTTCCTGTTGGATACGACCGAGCAGTTCGAGGGACATAAATGAAAAATCTCTTATGTCCGATAACTAATATTATGTTAACTCACACAACAATCCAGCCACAGGCACCCCCACCACACTACCCTCGTGGCTCAAAGATTTCAACGGACCGGTGTGTATTGGAAACTGGAATCCCGACGAGTATTACTGCAATGTGTTCAGACTGCCGGTGGCTCTGGCTAAATTCACGCGTGCGGCATTCAATTGAAACAAGCCCTCGACCAGGTTTTCTCTGGCTCGGGCCACGGCGTTCAGCGCATTAGTCACCTCGAAATGGCTTGAGGCCGTAATCACGGCGTAGCGCTCGCGAGCCAGCTCAAGCTCCTTTGAGGCCGACCGCATTCCGGCCTGCGCGATGCCCACTTGGTCTCTTGCGGCAGTCAAGCCGGCCATTGCATCGTGCACTTCCATTTTCACATGGTTCAAGATCGATTGGAGACGGAGCGCCTCCTGCCGCAATTGACTGCGGGATTCGGCAATCCGGCCTTCTCGCTGCCCTCCATCAAAAATAGGAACTTGGAGCAACAACGCCATGTTGTACGTGTCGAGGCTGTTGTTCCAGCGATTCCCGATGAGGCCGTAGTCCCCTTGCGCGACCAATGAAGGCAAACGTTCGCCAGTGATGGAAGAATAGGTCAGTTCCGTGGCCCGCACGCGTGTCACCTGGGCCGAGACCTCCGGGCGCTGCGTCAAGGCTTCCTCGACAGCGGTCTGAACGACTGGTGGGCTGAGCACGTCGGGGCGAAATTCATCGGTCAAGGTCACCGGTATTTCATACGGGAGCGCCAGTAGATTGAGGAGGTCCAACCGGGCGCGCTCGACGGCATACTGCGAGACGGAGGCTTGCTGCCGTTCGCTGGCAAGTTGCGCGTCGAGCCGTGCAACGTCGAGGCCGGTCGCGACGCCCACGCGCTGGCGCTGTTTGACCAGACTCAGCAGATCGGTCATGATTTGCTGGTTGGCCTCATGCATCTTCACCATGCCCATGGCTTTGAGGCCTTCCATATAGGTGAGAGCCACGCTGGCCATGGTGTCGAATTTCCGACTCTCGGATTCCGACTCACTGACCTTGAGCATTTCGCGTGAGGCACGCCAGCGCTGGATCAAACTGACGCTCACTAAATTTTGTGACGCACTGACCCGCGCATCGAAAATGCTGAAGGGGTCGGTCCTGATAGGACTGAGCCCGAAAGTTCCCAGAAACTGCGTTTGCCGGGTTTGCCGGATGCTCGAAGAGAGATTAGGGAGCATGGCCCCCAATTGTGTTTGCACTTGCCCACGAGCCGCTTCGATTCGCTCCTTATAGAGGAGCACATCGGGGTTGTTGTCGACCGCCGCCGCCAAAGCACCGCGCAAGGTCAGGTTCAATGTCTGAAATGGAGGCGACTGTGATTCAAGGCTGCTCTCCCCTCCTCCATCAGCGCCTACAGCTTGGTAAGGAGATACCAGGCATACCGCAGCAAAAACAGCGAGAGAAGTCGCTCCAGATACGTTGTAAATCAATATCTTGCTCATCTCTCCCTGAGGCTTTCCTTGACGGATTTTAGTAAGGGGCTCAGGAGGTATTCAATCACGCGGCGCTGGCCGGTCTTGATCTCGACCGTGACTGCCATGCCCGGTGATAGATTGACCTGCTTCCCCTCCACTTGGATGGTGGACCGATCCATGCTGACGCGGGTGGGATAGACCAGCCCGACCTTCTCAATGGGCGCGGCATCGTCGGACACGCTCAGGACCTTGCCTGGAATGGTGCCATAGAGGGTGAAGGGAAACGTCTCGACCTTGATCTCGACGACCTGACCGTTCTTTACAAACCCCACATCTCGATTTTCAACCTGGGCGGCCACTTCGACAGGATGGTCCTGTGGGACGACGATAAGAAGTTCCTGTGCCGGTGTCACGACGCCTCCCACCGTGTGAACCGCCAATTGCTGCACGACACCGTCAATAGGGGTTGTCAACCGCTGGAGGTCTGCCTTCTGTCCGGCTTTCGTGACATCCTGAACCAGGGATGAGGCCTTGGTTTCCAGCATGGAAAGTTCCGCCTGTTTCGTCTGCTGAAACTCCGAGACGAAGGCACGGTAATTAGTTTCCGCTTCCGACAAGGCGGACTGATCTTGATGCAGCTTCTTGCGTTGCCCGGCAAGTTCTTGGGTTTTGTCGATCCGTTGTTGCTCAGCTTGAAGGAAGTCCAGCTTGGTCACGGCATCGTGCTCCAAAAGTTTCTTGAAGACTTGGGCACGTTCTGCCTCCATGGGCACTGTCGCCTCAAGCCGGCGAATATTCTCCTTGGTTTGATCCTGCGCCGCTTTGCGCTGATCGATGAGGTGTTGTGCTGCAGCAACTCTGGCCTGATACTCGGCAAGTTGATCGCGAAGGAGCTGGCGTTGCAGCAGTACATGTTGTGGATCGCCATCGACAGGGGCTTCGAATGTCGATTGGCCGGCAATCAGCGCGCGTAAGCGAACCGCGTCAATCTTGGCGGCCTGATATTCGTTCGAGGCACGGTTCTGATCGGCTCGGTTCTGGGTCGAGTCGAGTTCAATCAGCACCTCTCCCCGCTTGACGACCTGTCCATCCTGCACGTGAATGGCGGTAATCACACCCGTCTCATACGGCTGAATCACCTTGGAGTAGCCGCTGGGAATAATCTTGCCTTGAGCCGTGGCTACAATGTCGGTCCAACCCAACGTCGCCCACAGGACGCCGCTTGCAAACACGGCCATGATAGTCCATAGGATGGCGCGACCGATTGGCGAGGGCGGGGCCTGTTGAATTTCCAGCACAGCGGGAAGAAACTCCGTCGAGCGCCCGCCAGGGATTGAGCCGAGTGCTTGGCCATGCTCGGCCTGCCAGGCTGCCCGCCAAACCGACCAATGTCGTGTAAGCATTCCAAATGCCACAGTCTCTCCTACCCCAGGATTCGTCGATCGTATTTCGTCGTTTGTCTGTCTGGTCTCTTTCGTCTGTCTCTTCCGGTACCAGACAGACCAAAAAGACAGGGTGACAACGAGACAGACCTAAATACCGTTTTACGGTTCACGCTTCACCGCCGTATAACCATCCTGATGTGATTGCAGACGCGCATAGAACCCCTTCACGCGCAGCAACTCCTCGTGTGAGCCTTGCTCCACAATCTCACCCTTTTCCACCACGAAAATCTGATGCGCCGGCCGCACCGTACTCAGCCGATGGGCGATGATAAAGACCGTGCGCCCTCGACTAATCAGCGCCATGTTCTGCTGGATGATAGCCTCGGATTCATAGTCCAACGCGCTCGTGGCTTCGTCGAAGATCAGTATGCGCGGATTCGCCACCAACGCTCGGGCAATCGCGATCCGCTGGCGTTGTCCACCAGACAGCGAGCAGCCATGCTCTCCCACCATCGTGTCGTAGCCTTCCGGCAATTCAAGAATGAAATCGTGGGCTCCAGCCAGCTTGGCCGCCTGGATCACCTGCTCCATCGCCAATCCCGGATCGGTCAGCGCAATGTTGTCGCGCACGGAGCAATTGAAGAGAAAGTTTTCTTGGAGCACCACCCCCACCTGCCGGCGGAGCCAGGCCGGATCCACCTGCGCGAGATCCACACCGTTCACGAGAATACGCCCTCGCTCCGGCACATAGAGCCGTTGGATCAGCTTAGCCATGGTACTCTTGCCGGACCCGGACCGTCCGACAAGCCCTATCACCTTGCCAGGCGCCACGGTGAAGGACACCTTCCGGAGCACCTCCGAGCCGTCAGGGCGATAGCGAAAGGTCACGTCCTCGAATACGATATGCCCGTTGACTTGGGGGAGCGTGGTCCGATTCGGATTGTAGGAAGGCTCCGGCTGCGTGTTCAGGATATCCCCCAACCGCTGCACTGAGATGCTGACTTGTTGAAATTCCTGCCACAGATTGACGAGACGCAGCAGCGGTCCCGTCACTTGTGCCGAGAGCATAGTGAAGGCAATCAATTGCCCGATCGTCAAATCCCCATCAATCACACGATAGGCACCCAGCCACAGCACGGCGACGGTCGTTACTTTTTGGATGAACGTTGCAGTCTGGCCGGCCACGGTCATTAAGCTGGTCGCGCGGAAACTCGCCCGCACATAGCCCGCCAGTTGTTCTTCCCACTTGCGTAATAGCGGCGGCTCGACGGCCAAGGCCTTCACTGTTTGAATGCCGCTAATCGCTTCCACGAGAAAGGACTGATTGTCTGCACCACGGTTGAATTTTTCATGCAGCCTGGCTCGGATCGCCGGCGTGATGACGACAGACAAGAAGGCATAGAGTGGCAACGAACACATCACAATGAGCGTGAGGATCGGGCTGTAGAACCACATGACGGCGAGAAATACGACGGTAAAAAACAGGTCGAGCACCACTGTCACGGAATGGCTCGTCAAGAACTGGCGGATATGCTCCAGTTCACGAACCCGGGCCACCGTGTCCCCCACCCGACGGGCCTCAAAGTACGCCAGTGGGAGCGCCAGGACATGGCGGAACAACTGCGCGCCGAGCCCGACGTCAATCCGGTTCGTCGTATGAGAAAAGAGATATGTCCGCAGCCCACCCAAGATCGCGTCGAATAGCGCCAAGGCAATCATGCCGATCGCCAGTACATAGAGCGTGGTGAACCCCTTATGGACGAGCACCTTGTCGATGACGACTTGGGTGAACAACGGCGTGAGCAGGGCAAAGAGCTGCAAAAAGAACGACGCGACGAATACCTCGCCCAGAAACGCCTGGTACTTGACGATGGCTGGGATAAACCAGGTGAAATCGAACTTCAGATCTTGAAGGCGCAGGTTGGCCCGCTTGGTAAAGAGCAAGAGCTCCCCGCTCCAGGCTGTTTCGAACTGCTCGCGCGAGAGCACGAGTGGACGTGCCTCAACAGGATCCTGAATGAGAGCCTTCTCCCCTTCAAGCTTCGCGAGAACGACATAGCGCCCATCTGTTCGCTTCGCCATGGCAGGGAATGGAGTGCCATGCAATTTGCTCCATCGAGTCTTGTGCAGTCCTGCCTTGAGTCCGAGGTGCTTGGCGGCGCGGAGCAGATCGGTATCAGAAAGGACTTGGCCGGACTGCGCGAACTGGTGGCGCAACTGCGCCCCATCAGCCGGTAGGTCGTAGAACCGGGCCAAGATCAACAGACAGATCAGGCCCGTGTCTGTGACTTCCGCGGCAACAGCTGGCGGTGCTGAATCAGAAGGAGGAGGGACCCTCCCTATATCGGCTGGGCACATCATGGGTTACTCACTTTGGAAGACAAAATACTCTCGCGTTTCATACGCGAAGTGACGTAGCCGAACACATCGTCGCCACATCATATGTAGGAAGCCTCTCTACTGAAAGGCTCCTCTCTCAAATGCTCGTCGGCGAATGCGTGCTACTGCCAGCTTGCGGCCAGGATGCCTTGGACCTGCGCTGGCTGTTGATCGATACCCTGGTCCCAACTCAGACCGGTATTTTGCGTAAAAGTGGCCATCGCTTGAATGAGCTGATCCACTTGCGTGTTGAGCAGCGTTTGCCCATTGCCCGCTTGAATCGTCTCCACCTGAGCCGTGGTGGGCGCGCTGTACCAGTTCTGAATCGTGATGCGCTCGGCGGTGCCATGCAGCGCGATTCGCAAATCGTTCGCCTGGCGACTCAACACGAGATCCAGCGGATTGATCGTGGCTCCATAGAGGAGGGTGTCACTGTTGCCAAGCGTACTGTCGTTCTCCGAGATCCTGTCCTGCCCATCGCCCGGGTTGACCTGATAGGTGTCATCACCGAGCCCGCCGCGCAGCGTGTCATTGCCGCCGTTGCCGGTTAAAGTGTCGGCCTGGCTGGTGCCCGTGAGTACATTGGCACCGTTGTTGCCGATGATGGTGAGACCGTTCGCGACCGCTGCCGCATTCACGTTGATCGCCGCGATTCCCGTCGGATCGCCCGCTGCATTGGCAATCTCCACCCGCTCTATGTTGGTGACGAGATTTGTTAGCGTGAGCGTAGCAGCAGCATTGCCGGTATAGCGCAACGTGTCGGTGCCATCCCCCCCGTCAACGACCTCGGCCGCGGCAAAATGGGCGGTCGAAGCCAGCAGGAAGAGGTCGTCGTCTGCGCCCCCTTGCAGGTTGTCGTTCCCGGTGCCCCCGATCAGGGTATCATTGCCCGTGCCCCCGTCCAGCGTATCGCCGCCCGCGCCCCCCGTGAGCGTGTCATTGCCGGCCCCGCTCTCGATGCTGTCGTTGCCCTTTGAGCCGATGATGCTATTGGCGCCGGCGCTGCCGATGACATTCACCGAACTGCCTATCCCTGAGGCATTGAGGTTCTCGAAGTTGATCTGCGCCCGCGTGTCGTCAAGCGTGCCGCCGATCGAGACCACCTGGTCGGTCGACGAGGACAGATCGACCACTACCACATGGTTGCCGGGAACGACCCCACGGAGTACCAGTGTGTCGTTGTCATCCCCGGCGTCGATAGCATCAACGTTGCCGGCGGTAACCAGCATGGTGATCCGGTCATCCCCCGCCCCCCCTGTGACGGTATCTTGACCCAGGCCGCCAAGCAGCGTGTCATTGCCGTCGCCACCGTCCAGCTGGTCGCTGCCCGCCAGGCCGAAGAGCGTGTTGTTGCCGCTATTGCCGGTAATGACATTGGCGAGCGCATTGCCGATGCCGTTCAGGTTGTCATTCCCCGTCAGCTCCAGGTTTTCAACGTTGGCGCCCAGCCTGTAGTTGAGGGAGGCGAGCACCGTGTCGGTACCCGCGTTCAGCGCTTCGGTGACGACGTCGGTCGCCAGGTCCACCGTGTAGGTGTCGTCGCCCAGGCCGCCCACCATTTTGTCCGTGCCGGCCCCGCCGTCGAGGTTATCGTTGCCCTCCCCGCCGATAAGGATGTCGTTGCCTGCATCGCCATTGAGGGTGTCGTTGCCTGCTCCGCCGATGAGCCTGTCGTTGCCGGCGTCGCTCGAGAGCGTGTTGTTGCCGCTGTTGCCGGTAAGGATGTTATTGAGAGTATTGCCGGTGCCGTTAATGTCGGCCGAGCCCGTGAGCGTGAGCTTCTCAACGTTGGCGCCCAGCGTGAAGTTCGCCGCCGAGCTCTGCACCAGTTCGATACCGGCGTTGAGATTCTCGACCACCGAGTCGGCGTCGTTCTGCAGAATATAGCTATCGTTGCCCGCACCACCTGTCAGAACGTTTACGCCACTGTTGCCGGTGAGGACATTGGCGAGCGCATTGCCGGTGGCGTCGATGTCGGCCGAGCCGGTCAGCTCCAGATTTTCCACATTGGCAGTGAGTGTGTAGTCGATGGATGAGAACACCTTATCGGTGCCAGCGGTCAGCGCCTCGGTGACCACGTCGCTCGCGGAATCGACCGTGTAGGAGTCGTTACCAGTGCCCCCAATTAGGCTGTCGTTGTCCGCACCCCCGTCCAGCGTGTCGTTGCCCGCGCCGCCATTGAGCGTGTCGTTGCCCGCCCCACCATCGATGCTGTCGTTCCTGTTCGAGCCGATGATGATATTGTCACCATCGCTGCCGGTGACATTCACTGAACTGCCTATTCCCGAGGCAGTGAGATTTTCGACGTTGATTTGCGTGAGGGCATCCGGCACGCCACCGATCGACACCACCTGGTCGGTCGACGAGGACAGATCAACGACCACCACATGGTTGCCAGGGACTAGCCCACTGAGTACAAGTGTGTCCGTGTCATCCCCGGCATCAATAGTATCCACGTTGCCGGCCGTGACTAGCATCGTGATCCGATCATCGCCCGCATCCCCGTTGACGATGTCTTGACCCAAGCCTCCCGTGAGAATGTCATTACCGGTACCGCCGTTCAGCGTATCCCCCTTGGGTCCTTTAATGGTGATGGTATCGTTGCCACCGCCGCCGAAGAACGTCATCCCGACGCTTGAGTTGTTGGTATAGGTGATGGTGTCGTTGCCGGTAAGCTGATTGCCGACGACAGCAAACAGGTCGTTTGCCGTGGTGACTGAGTCGAGGGCGTCGAATGGCAGCGATAGGCCGCTCATCAAGATCTTGTTGGTTCCCGACAGGACCGAGATCTGGGTGACAGTTCCGCTAATGTCGAAATTCCCTGATACGACTAAGCTGCCCTCGATGGTCACTGTGGCAGAGCCAAGCGTTTCCTTTAACTGGGTGACGCTCCCTGAGGAATTGCCGAGCGGATCGACCACAATGTTACCGATGATCGTTACTTGAAAACCCGGGAAGCCGACCTTGAGGCTGTTAAAGACTCCATTGCCGGCGAGATCAAGTGTGCCCCTGAAACTCAAGACGTCGCCGGTCAAGGGATTGTGGTAGTTGAACGATTTGACGACCGTGTCAGGCGTGCCGAACCCGGATCCCCTGGCAGTTAGTATTCCCCCGGAATCCAGTGTTAGCGAAATAAATGTCGAAGTGGGCGGCGAGTTAAAATGGAACAGACCCTGATCGATTTCCATTACCACCTGATCGAACCGGCTGGAAAATTCGTCAAAGTCCTGTTGGACGTTGATGGGATCCAGCGGGACGCTCGACCAGTCGATCGTGGATGAGCCAGTGATTGTTGCCATAACGCATACCCCCCCTCGGTCTTATGCCATGAGGATGCTACGCCTGACTTACTTCAACGGATACCCCCTCGTGTGGATGCCCCCCTCAGAAGAGTGGTATCTGCTCATACAGATCGATGTTTAGTGTCCCTCTCCTCGGGATGACTTGATCAGAATGCTCAGACAGCGGTCCATAATGCTCCAGATTTCTCTTCTGATGACCAAGATTCGTACCAGAACGTAGCTGGTAGTTCCAAACAGGCGGAAGTCGTGTAGCTGTCGGCGATAAGGTGCGGTGTACGACGACGATGGCGCTCAGAGTTGCGAAGGGGAAGAGCAGTTTTTTATGAACGGTGATTCATAGCGATGGATCCGCTGTTCCTATCTTTTGCTTCACAGTTGAGGGTCAACGTCTCCTCGAGGCCTTTGTCCAGACTGGCGATGGCCGAGACATTGAGGCCCCGCCGCTGTCCCTATGCCCTATGCGATTCGCTCTGCCGACGAAATACGCTTCACGTCTCGTTCAATCCGCGCTGTCTTCCCTTGCCTCTCACGTTCCACGTCTTCCGGGAGGATGCTCACACCGCAAGCGTGGGGCTCGTCGTTCGTGACGCGTGAGCGAGACAAGCGGGACGTGCACGACAGGCGCGACTAGCGAAGATGAAACTTCCGACCCGTCTCGCTTTTCTCGCACGTCTCGCAGAGCACGCACGAACAGCGAGATACGTTTCACGCCTAACCTCTCACCCCTGACGCCTCACGATCTTCCCGTTACTGCCAGCTCGCGGCTAAGACGGTCTGCACATCCTGCGGCCGTTGATCGATCGCCTGATCCCACGTGAGGCCGGTTTGCTGCGTCAACCCCGCCATCGCCTGAATCAACTGATCGACTTGCGTGCTGAGCAAAGTTTGCCCATTGCCCGCTTGGATCGTCTCGATCCGATTGGTCATGCCGACATACCAGTTCTGCACCGTGATCTGATCGGACGAGCCATGAATCGCCAGGCGCAGATCGTTAGCCTGGCGGCTGACCACCAGATCCAAGGGATTGATCGTCGCACCAAAGAACGCTCGGTCTTGGCTCCCCGGGAATGGATCGGCATCACTGATCGTATCTTGGCCATCGCCTCGCGAGAAATTGTAGAGATCGTTACCGGAGCCTCCCGTCAGAGCATCATTGCCGGTGCCGCCGGTAAACTGATCGGCGCCGCTCCCGCCTGTGAGCGTATCGCTCCCCGCCCCGCCGAGTAGCTGGTCATCGCCCGATCCCCCGTCGAGCGTATCGGTGCCGTCGCCGCCGTCCAGCACATCGTTGCCACTGCCGGCAGTGAGGATATCGTTGCCCAGTCCTCCGAGGAGTGTATCGTCGCCGCTTCCACCAAGGAGGCTGTCATTGCCGTCCCCGCCATCCACGCTGTCATTGCCTGAACCGCCATCGAGTGTGTTTGCACCGCTGTTCCCCGCAAGGGCATTGTTCAGGACGTTGCCGGTGCCGTTGATGTTCGCCGTCCCCGTAAGCGTCAGATTCTCGACGTTGCTCCCCAACGTCCAGGCGACCGCACTCTGTACGGTGTCGGTTCCGCCATTCAGATTCTCCACGACCCTATCACCCGCCCCGACAAGATAGGTGTCGTTGCCGGCGGCGCCGGTCAATACGTTGGCGGCACTGTTGCCAGTCAGAATATTATCGAGCGAGTTCCCCGTGCCATTGATCGCGGATGTTCCCGCGAGAGTCAGTCTCTCGACATTGGAACCGAGGGTATAGGTGATCGAAGCTTGGACTATATCGGTTCCTTCATTGGCGCGTTCCGTCACGACATCACCGGCTACATCGACGATGTAGGTGTCGTTGCCGGTCCCGCCCTGCATCGTATCGGTGCCCGTCCCCCCGTCGAGAAGGTCGTGGCCTTGCCCACCATTCAGCGTATCGTTGCCGGCCAGACCCATGAGGGTATCGTCGCCCCGTCCCCCAGTCAGCACATCATTGCCAGCGGTGCCGATCACAGTCTGCGGGAGCGGGCCTGAGATGGCGAGCGTGAAGAGATCGATTGCAGTGAGATTCCCGGTATCGGTGGCGGTTACGGCAATCTGGAGGCTGCCAGCATCACCCGCACCTGGTGTACCGCTGAATGTGCTCGAGCTCGGATTGAAACTCAACCACGCAGAAAGCGGGCTTCCATCGGCGAGTGTGGCGCCGTAGATCAGCACGTCGCCGTGAATTTGATCCTGATCCGCGAATGTATTGCTGGAGATCGTCAAGGTAAAGGCCGAATCCTCCGCTGTGGTTTGATCCGCAATCGGGGCCACGACCGTCGGGGCATCGTTCACGTTCTGGATCGTTAGTGCGAACCCGGTCGATGCACTCAAGCTGCCTTGGTCCGTTGCCGTGACCGTGAGGGCAAGCGTGCCCACCTCGGTATTGCCAGGCGTGCCGCTGAACGTACGGGTCGCAAGATTGAAGCCGAGCCACGAGGGGAGGGGCGCACCGACGGAGAGCGTCGCGCTGTAGGTCAGCGTATCGCCCAGATCGACATCCGCAAAGGTTCCTGTCGGCACCACAAAGGTGAACGGAACTTCTTCCGTGGCATGCTGATCGGCCAAAGCAGAGACCACCGTCGGCGCCTCATTCACATTCGTCACTGCGAGGGTAAAGACATCGGACACGTTCAGGTTCTCACGATCGGTGGCGGTGACCTTCAGATCGAGCGTACCCACCTGCGTATCATCAGGCGTGCCGCTGAAGGTGGCAGTCGCCGCATCGAAACTTAGCCACGAGGGCACCGCGGTGCCGTCGGCCAAGCTCGCGCTGAGCGTCAGCGTATCATCCGCATCCTCGTCGGCAAAGGTGTCGGAAGGCACGACAAGACTGAACGGCGCATCCTCCTGGACGGTCTGGTCTGCTATGGGAGTGGCCACCGTCGGCGCGTGGTTCGAGGGAAACAGATCAGCCAGATTCACGGAACTCCCATCGGCAAACTCCAAGGTCGAGACGACGAGCGAGCCATCTTGATTTAATGGGTCAAAATCTTCGAGCAAGATATTGTCCCCATTGCTGCCGACTGTGATCGTGAGCGTGGTCCCGTTCTGCGCCACGGTCAGACTCTCCATCGTAATGCCGGCACCAAACAGGATCCGATTCGGATCCCCTGGCACCACCTCGTCGTAGATGGTGTCGATCCGGTCGCCCAGGTTGAAGACATAGGTGTCGTCGCCCTCATCTCCTGAAAGAATGTCATCCCCAAGCCCACCGACCAACTGGTCATCGCCCGCGTTGCCGCTGAGCGTGTCGTTGCCTCCCAGGCCAGTCAACACATCATCAAGCACCGAGCCACGTAACGTGTCATCCGCATCCGTTCCGGTGAGGGTAAGGCCCAGAGCCTGATCGAAAATCATGGCGGAATCCCAGACTGTCCCATCGCCGAAGACGAGCTGATCGATCTGGTACTCGGACCTCCAGAGAAACTCGTCGAATAAGAGCTGATCGCTCGTGCCGTTGATCCGCAACACCAAATCATTACTCGTACGGTCTACCTGAATCGTCACATCGGACGGCAGCACATCGGCCCCTAAACGGACCACGTCCATATCTGTCCCAGTCTCATCTCTGCTGACGAGAATGTCCTGCCCGCCGCCTCGACCGAACAAATAG
>DASYVB010000023.1:0-8436 GCA_036000525.1 Nitrospiraceae bacterium
AACCACGTGATCGTACACATCTCGGAAGAATACCTTCGTTGATTCCCGTAAGAAGGGGCATTCCGATCGGGAGAGATTGTTCGTCGCTTCACGCAGTGGCCACACAGCCCGCCGCAGAAACAGCAACTGCCGTTTGAGGGAATGAATCTGGCGCAGCGTCTCCGGCTTAGGATCGCTGATTACCAGATCTTGCAGCGCTTCGATCTTTTCGCCTAACGCCTCCAACACAGCGAAGTATTGATCCACAATCGCATCGACCAGTGCATAGAGCAGGTAATCGGCCCCGGAGTGCCGCAGGCGTCCCTTATTTCCACGAAGACGATCCCGCACCGGTGTGAAGACGTCGGTCCCGTTTTCCTGGAAGGACAGCACAAAGTTCCGTCCGAGGACCAGACTCACCTGTTCGACGATGATATCCTGTCGGTCGGTAACTGAGAGCATCTTCATCACGAGGAACAAGCAGGTCTCAGAATCGTCGAGTTTCGGCCGCTGATCGGTGTTGGCAATGTCTTCGAGGAGCAATGGGTGGAGTTGAAACTGCTTCCCGAACGATTCCAGAATGTCCATCTTGTGGACGCCCCCGACATCCACCCAGGTAACGGACTCATCGGTCGGTGGCGTAAGCGCATCGAGCGACAAGTCCTGGCGTTCGTCGCAGCGGATGCCGGCGTAGTTGAAGGCCGTGATCGTGACCTTGTCCGTTTTTTTCTCGCCGATATGGACAAGGGTGCCCGGGGGGAGCCCCGTTTTTTTGGATCGTTTCTGGACCAGCTTCATCGGTAGCGACTCCAGGACTACCTGCTTGTACGCAGGTTCTCTGCGATGGTCAAGAGGACCGTCGACTCGGGCTGCTAGCTGCCTCTTTCCGCTTTGCCGATCCAACGAGACCTGCTACTCTTCTTATTCCACTCTGCGAGGCGCGCAACATGGAACGAGAATTGGCAACGTTGGTCGAAGCGGTCCGGAACGCCGGCGCAAAGGTGCGTGAACTGGTCAGGGTTGGGTTCGAGGTGCAGACGAAGTCAGATCGTTCGCCGGTCACCACTGTGGACCACGAGGTCAACAGAATCCTGCACGAGGTGCTGCGCCGGGAGTTTCCACAGGATGGATGGCTCTCGGAAGAGTCCCCCGACGATCCTGCTCGCCTCACCAACACGCGCGTCTGGATTGTGGACCCTATCGACGGCACAAAGGCCTTGGTGAATCGAATGCCGGAGTTCTGCATCTCTGCCGCGTTGGTCGAACGAGGCGCACCAGTCGTCGCCGCGATCCTCAATCCCTCGACCGACGAACTCTTCACTGCGGTGCGCGGTGGCGGACTGTTCTTGAACGGCGCACGCGTCCCTCTCTCGCTCCCTCATGAGTTCGATCCCGTCATCATGGTTAATGCGTGGGAATTCCGGAGCGACCGATGGTCGACGCTCGCCGAGACCACTCGGTGCCGCCCCATGTACTCCATCGCCAACGCACTGGCCCTGGTCGCCGCCGGTCGCGTCCAGGCAGCCTTCACCAGCGAGCCGGAAAATGAATGGGATCTCGCGGCCGGAGTCCTGCTCATCCAAGAAAGTTGTGGCGCCATCAGCGACGCGGCCGGGAAGCCCTTCGTCTTCAATCAGCCGACGCCGAGGTTTCGTGGCGTCATCGCTGTGGCCGCCACGGCCGACAAGGACCTGCGTGCCAACCTCCAGACCCACGCCGAACATGCCCGCTCGCAACCAGAGAGAAAGCGAACCGCTCCATGACCATCACCCTATCGGTATCCGCGCGAGACTCGCGTGACGTACGAGAAAAGCGGGACGGGTGAGGCGGTCTGAAGGCTGAAGTGTTCGGAACTTCGAACCCCGACCTTCGGACTTCGGCATTCGGACCGCGTTTCCTTTTTGATATTCGTTGTGAACGACGAAAATACATCTATACTTACCGTTGTGACGAACGGCCAACGGTGCACTGAAACGGGCATCGTGCTCCTTCCGGGACCCACGAAATAGGAACAATGCAGAAGCCGGTCCACAGATCCATCGAACCACGTGCCTACGATCCCTTGATCCACGAAGGCTTCATCCGCCAGGCGGATCTCGTGAAAGCTGTTCAGGAGTCCCTGGAGGGATGGGTCGACTTGGAAGGCCTGCTGATCGAGAAATACCGAATCCCGAAAGCTGCGCTAGGCAAAACATTGAGCACGTTTTTCGACTGCCCCTATATTCCGTACGACGAACGGACCCTGGCTGATCCTCAACTCCTCAATAATCTAAGTCACGATTACCTTCGCAAACACCACTGGCTCCCGCTGAAGCAGCAGGGTGACATCCTGGATGTCCTGATCGACAACCCCCATGATCTCGATAGAGGTCATGACATCCAGCGCTCCTTCCCCGGCCTGACAATACGGTATGCCTTGAGCTTACGGCGTGACATCGAGCGGTTCCTCAACGCCGCCATCGGAGAAACCGACAGTGGGTCCATTAAGGACACGCTGGGTGAGCTAGTCAACGACGCTTACCAGGAACAGTCTTCTGACATCGACTCTGACGGCATTGACGAGAACGATTCCGCGATCGTACGGCTCGCGCATCAGATCATTGTCGAGGCATACCGACACGAGGCGTCCGACATCCATATCGAGCCGTACTCGGATCGCAGGGAAACAGCCATTCGTTTTCGCGTGGATGGTACATGTTCCACCTATATGCGGATTCCCGCGATCTATCGTCGAGCCTTGGTGTCCCGTATCAAGATCATGTCCAATCTGGATATTTCCGAACGTCGGAGACCGCAGGACGGGAAGATCCGGTTCAAACTGAACCAGGATAGGGAAATCGAGCTGCGCGTGGCGACACTGCCGACCTCCGGCAACAATGAAGACATCGTCATGCGGTTGCTCGCGGCTAAGGAGCCCCTCCCTCTCGATACTATGGAGTTTGCTCCGGCCACGCTCGCGACGCTCCTGGAAATCGTGAGGAAACCGTACGGCATCATATTGTGCGTGGGCCCCACCGGATCCGGAAAAACGACGACCCTGCACGCCCTGCTTCGCCATCTCAACACAGATGAACGGAAAATCTGGACGGCGGAAGACCCCGTTGAGATCAGCCAAGAAGGCCTCCGGCAGGTGCAGATCCATCCCAAAATCGGGTTTACCTTTGCCGCCGCCATGCGGGCGTTCTTACGAGCCGACCCGGATGTCATCATGATCGGTGAGATGCGGGACAAGGAAACTGCCGATGTGGCCATCGAGGCCTCGCTGACCGGCCACCTGGTCTTGAGCACATTACACACGAATGGGGCGGTCGAGACTGTGGTCCGCCTCCTCGACCTGGGATGCGATTCCTTCAACTTCGCCGATGCCATACTAGGGGTGCTCGCTCAACGCCTCTGCAAGCGGATCTGCGTCAAGTGTAAAGACACGTACCATCCAACGGCGCAAGAGTACGATACACTGGTGCGTGGGTACGGTAAACACGCGTGGGAGGCGCTCGGAGTGGGCTCTCGCGAGGACTTTCAGCTCTATCGAGGGCGTGGGTGTGAAGCCTGCAACCAGACAGGCCTCAAAGGTCGGGTCGCCTTGCACGAGCTCCTAAGCGGATCGGATGAACTGCGAAACCTGATCCAGAGCCATGCCAAAACGATGGAGATGCAGAGCCTGGCCGCGAAGGAAGGGATGATTACGCTCTTGCAGGACGGAATTCTGAAAGTGCTCGCCGGCCTGACCACCTATGAACAAGTCCGGGCCGTCGCCATAAAATAGCTGCTCGAATCTCGTTGCGGTCGCCTGCGCTCAGGTCGTCGATTCCAGCGCCGCGACGAACTTCTTCAGTCGCTCCCTCTCTTCAGGACGCATCTTAATAAACTCAACACCGAACCTCGTCGCAACAGACCACCGGACCGCTGCCAGATCGACCTGGACCGGATCCTCTCGCTCGCGGAGTAGCATCGTCAGATGCAGATATACTGCAACGCCGGCGACGGTTTCCGATGTGATGGCGCAACCTTCCCCAGACAAATTTAAGATCGTGCCCCCGTGGGAAAGCTGGTCTCCACTGAACGACACAGGAAGTTGCACCGCGAAACGGGTATGCTTACGTCCTTCCATGAGGTTCCCTGCCGATCATCGGCTATGGCGTGAGAAGCTTCTCAAGGTGCCGGTGGAGTATCACTGTGGTTCAGAAGCGCGGTCTTCTTGTTGAGATGAAACGTTCCGCCCTTTTGCGTGGGTGCATGGTCGGTTCCGATGCGGCTGTACCACCAGCATCCTTCCCCTTGTGAAAAGTCCGGCGAGAAATCAACCGTAAATCCACCGTCTCGGTCATTCCCTTTCTGAAACCACATGCCGCGCCAGGTATGGCCAATGAGCGTGTGTGTCTCGAATCGTCCGTCTTTCCAATTATAGTGACCGTTGCCCTGCTTATCGAGAATCAACCGACCGACGGCGCCATCTACAGCGCCATCTGAATATTCCCACTCACCGGCTAGGACCTGGCGGTCATCAGTCTGAGATGCCGTCGATGAAGGAGGCGACGTCATGCAAGCTGTCTGAGGAACCACCGGCTTGACGCACGCTGCTGCAAGGAATGCGCAGGCGAGAAGGAGCAGGGCACCGACGTGTCGTAGGAGCATGTTGGCCTTATCACTCGTGTCGCTTCTCTCTACTTACCATTTGGTGAACCGGTAGACAAGCGGTCAAGCGAAGTATCGGACGCAGCGCAGGAGACTTGAGGTCAGTTCCTAGCCAAGTTGCGCAAGCCGCCGACACGCGTCGTCAATATCGGAATCGATTTTCGCATAGCTGAATCGAATGAACTGCCTCCCGTCAGCCCCGGAAAAGAAGGCTTCACCGGGCACACCGGCCAAGCCGATCGTCTCGAGGAGAAACATCGCCCGCTCTTTTCCCGTTGTGCCAGGCAGGCGCGACGTGTCGGCCAATACATAGTAGGCGCCCCGCGGAATCAACGGTGTCACGCCGGCCTTAGCCAAGGCCTGGCAGAATCGATCGCGTTTCCGTTGATAGTCGCGCGCCAGGTCACGGTAGAACGAGTCCTGAAGTTCCTGAATGCCCACCGCCGCCCCCGCCTGCAACGGCGTCGGGGCACAGACATAGAGTAGGTCGTTCATGGCTCCGATTGCCTGTGCCCACCGCGCTGCTGCGACACTGTAGCCGATGCGCCAGCCGGTGATACTAAATGTTTTGGAATACCCGCCGATGGTGATCGTACGGTTGGCCATCCCCGGCAAGGTTGCGAGGCTCACATGTGTCCGACCGTCATATAGAAAGTACTCGTAGATTTCGTCGGTGAACACGAACAAATCGTGTTGTTGTGCGATCGCTGCAATATTCTCCAGTTCTTGCCGGCTGAACACTTTCCCGGATGGATTGCCCGGCGAATTCACGATGATCGCCTTGGTTCGGGGCGTGATCATGCGCTCGATATCGACTATGGAAAAGGTCCAATCGGGAGCCTGCATCTTCACCGTCACCGGAACCGCCTCAACCGCCAGCAGCGCGCTGATGTGATACTGATAGTAGGGCTCGAAAAGGATGACCTCGTCGCCGGGATTGAGCAGAGCCAGGCAGGCACAATGAAAGGACCCGGTGGCCCCCGCCCTGACGGTCACGTCCGTTTCGGGGTCAGCCGCGATGCCGTTGTACTGCGCAAGCTTCTTGGCGATCGCCTGCCGCAGTTCGGGCAACCCATCGAATCGCGAGTAGACATTCTTCCCGCGCTCCATCGCCTGCGCCGCGGCTCGAAGCACCACCGGTAGAACCGGGGTGTCGCAGACTCCTTGTGCCATGTTGAGGCCCTTCGCCTGGACACAGGCCTGGGTCATCGCTCGAATCTCCGAATGGGCCAATGCGGCCATTCGTTGGTTGATGTGCTGTTTCATCGACACACTCCTCCTTGGTCAAAGAGTCTCTCTTGTCGCAGAGCAGTTCCAGATAGGTCAAGCCCTCTTTCTACGCAGTCCGTGGAAGAGGTCGATTCGGATACGATTGCGGATTAAGAGGTTTGTGTTACATACATAAACTAATTGGCTATACTGCGATCAGGACCCTGTTGGCCCCTCTTCCGGGTTACTCCTCCTGAGGAAGGTGGGCCGACAACTCGTTCGGTAAAGTAGTTTCATAGTCGATTTATTTCTTCTCTGGGTTATTGAGAGGAAGGACATGATTCATGGCCACGGAGGACCCCAGGTCCAGCCGAGCTTTAGGCTCTGACCACGAAGCCGCGATGGCGGAACGTCGGGGCCGCCGTGTGAGCCTGAGTTGCCGTCTGTTCTTTTTTGGAGAGGATGACTTTGAGGGCGAGGCGACGGTCCTCGATCTCTCCACGAACGGCTGTCAGGCGACGTCCCTTATCCAGGTGCAGGTTGGCATGGTATTCCGCCTGTCCCTGTTCCTTCACGACCAGCAATGGCCTCTGCGCATCGACGAAGCCCTGGTGCGGTGGGTCAAAGGCGCAAATTTCGGTCTCGAGTTTACGGGGATCAGGTTGGCCCAACGTGAACGAGTTCGATCCATTATTATGAAGGCCAAGCTCTAAGAAACCAATCGCCTAGATCTCCCCTCCGCTCCAGCTATCTCCCCTTCTCTCCACCGCGTGAAAGGATGGCTCTGTAGCTTCCGGCCTTCGTAGCCGAAGTGGCTACGAAGGCGGAGTAGGTGCTGCGGGGAGCTTTATCTCTTAGGAGAAGGTTGCGGGTGAGAATGGAATACCTCATAGTACCGCAGCACTTTCCTTACGTAGGCATGGGTTTCTCGAATGCGCGGAACTCTGCGATCTTTGACCCGATGGATCCCTGCATTGTAGGCCGCCAAGGCCAAGGGAAGATCGCCTTGGTAGAGGTTCAACAGATGCCGCAGCTGCTTAGCTCCTCCGCGGATATTCTGGATGGGATCGTATACGTCGCTCACACGCAACGTGGCCGCGGTAGCCGGCGTCAGCTGCATCAAGCCGACCGCACCTTTGCGAGACACGGCATGCTGGCGAAAATCCGATTCGGTCTTGATGACAGCGCGCAGCAGGGCAGGGTCAAGACGATATTTCTTGGAGTACCACGCGATGGCCCGATGGATTTCCTGTTTAGAATACCGAGGGTGGGCGCCGTCGTAATCGTGCCGCGTTGGCGTGGGAACGGCGGCAATCAGCAAGCACAGCATCACCAGCGCACAGAGGGTGCGCAGCAGGCGTGAACAGAGCGGTCCGCTCCTTGTATTGTCGGTGGCCATGGTGTGCGGTTATATCCCGGTGCACAAGACAACCTTCATAGAGGCCTGAAAAGTCTCAAGATCCGTGCCGAGATGGGTCTCCACTAACGTGCGGATAGGATAGGGAAAACGACGGCTATGCCACATGACGCACTGTGGCGTGATCTGCACAGAGTGGACGTTTGGGAACTGTAGAACCTCCCCGCAGGATAGCCGCGCGAGACACGCAAGACTGGCGGGAAAAGCGGGACGGGTGAGATGGTCTGAAGGCTGAAGTTTTCGGAACTTCGCGTCGCGCCTGTCGCGCACGTCTTGCTTGTCTCGCTCACGCTTCACGCGCTAGAGCAGATCGCCGATCAGCCTGACCGCCTCTTCGGGCGAGGCAGCGGCATGGACGAGATGTGGCGCGAGATTTTTGAACAGGCCCACCCCAGCCTTGTCGGCCCCCAACAGAATCACGGTCTTCTTTGCCTTCAATGCCAGTGCAACTTCTGAGACCGTTCCAGTGCCGCCGAGCCCACAGGCCACGATGACGTCGCTGGACATGACGTTCACGTTGTTGCGCGCCTGGCCCAGGTCCGTAACAATCGCCACGTCTACAAACCGAGACACCCGTGCCTTGCCATCCGGCAGAATCCCGATCGTCAAGCTGCCGGGCACCGACTTCGCCCCCTCGCTGGCTGCGTCCATCACACCGCTCGCGCGCCCTCCCGTCAACACCACCCAACCTTGACGTGCGATGAGTTCTCCCAAGGTTTTGGCGTCGGCCAATTCATGGATACCGGCCTTGGCCGGACCCATGACACCTACCACTGGTTTTCTGGTCGATTGTCGGATCGGACGTTTCACGGACCGCACCTCACTGGGCAAAGGTATTGGCACAAGTTGCTAGGAACCTGTCCGACATTGCCTTCGTGACGAGGCGAAGGAGATGCGGCCAAATGCGAGGCCGCAGGCTCGGAAAAACCGGAGGTGTATTCGCTGGAATACATTGAGGATTTTCCCGGGCCAAGCACGACGCAGATGGTCGCGGATTGTTCGCCGCATTAGAACGATCAATGTCGGACAGGCTCCTAGGGTCAGGAATATACACTGAGGGCGGGGGGCTTGTCGCGCGACTTGTGCGAAATGTCAGGAAGAAGATAGGATAAGAGGCCAGACTTACGTGAAGGTTTTCCCCACAACTCTTCCAGCCGCTGGGCGCGCCCGCAACTGTATTTGTAGAATTTGTAGCG
>DASYVB010000024.1:0-12108 GCA_036000525.1 Nitrospiraceae bacterium
GCCGATCATGAGCTGCAGGATGCCACCGATGAGGATGGCATGTACATGGACCAACCTCATCCAAGAAGGCAGCGGCGTGCCATGGACCAATCCAATCAGGATGGCCAGTCCCACCAACGAGGAAAGCAGGAGCCAGCCAAATCCTGTGATCAGAAAGGTCAGTGGGCGGCCGGTGAAACGATCCATGGAACTCTCTTCCTAACAGGATGCTGAAACGGTCCACCCGAGTGTCATCGATACACTTAAAGTGTATCTCGTTCAGGCGTTTCAGGTTAGAAGTTTTTAGTTTTCAGAGAATGCTCATTGAAAGCCTCAAGCCGCACATAGCAAACAGCAACGTCACTCTCAGAGTGAACGACGCGTCACAGGCGGAGGACAAGAGAGTGGCCCTTTAACCTGCTATGTCGGGAGAAAATAGAAATGATTTGTCGGCCCGGTGCCGTGGCCGATCGCCAGGCTGTGGCGAAGGGCCTCGGTGAGATAGGTCTTGGCTGTCTGTACGGCATCGTTCACGGATTTGCCTCGTGCAAGATGCGCCGCAATTGCAGAGGCGAACGTGCAGCCGGTGCCATGTGTGTGGGGGGTATCGATGAATTCACCCTTGAACACGTTGAAGAACCGGCCGTCATAGAGCAGATCGGTGGCTCGTTCTGCCGGCAAATGACCGCCCTTGATCAACACATGCTTGCAGCCGAACCCGTGAATGACTTTGGCGGCGCGGCGAGCGTCAGCGAGCGTCTTGATCTCCATGCCGGACAGTTGCTGGGCTTCATGGATGTTCGGCGTGACGAGCAACGCCAAGGGGAAGAGCTGTGTCTTCACTGCGTCGATCGCATCCGGCTTGAGCAGCGCATGGCCGGTTTTCGAGATCATGACCGGATCCACCACGAGATTCGTGACATGCTGAGGTTTCAGCAATCTGGTGACGACCTCGACGATTGCCGTCGAGGACAGCATCCCGGTCTTCACCGCAGCGACGTCGAAGTCGTCGAACACGGCATCGATTTGCGCCGCGATGATCGAGATCGGCAACTCGAAGACGTCGGTGACCTCTTCCGTATTCTGCGCAGTGATGGCAGTGATCACCGACATGGCAAACACGCCGTTGGCCGACATAGCTTTGATATCGGCTTGGATGCCCGCACCGCCGCCAGAATCCGAGCCGGCGATCGTCAAGACCTGCTTCAATGTCATGAGTGCTCCTGAATCTTTATTGCTCAGCCTTGCAGATTATACTCGGTAGGCCAAGCCTGTCCAGCGGATGAATCTAGTAATCCCAGCCCCGCCCGCGCACCAGTGTGCTACCAATACACGAGTGCAAGTAGGGCAATCAGTACACCCAATCCACCAAGATTCAGCTATATATATTTCTTCAACATCAGATGGTAGTGGAGTGCCTAGCTGGGGCTATTTGGGTTCAATAAGCGAATCCAGCTTGGTTACATCTTCACGATTCAGAAGCTCGCTAATTGTATCTGCGGGAACAATTATCGCTAGGCCTGAATTTTCTTCAAAAACTACGCGAGGTCTTTTCGATTGCTGACTAATAGCGGTTTCGCTGTAGGAGAGAAATTCAGAAACCAAACCTATTAGTCGTTCTTCATTTATGAAGGGCGAGATTATGAAATTTCGCCCCTCTATCTTGATGGGAGGTTCGTAGAGTACCGGGCCTCCACTGTTACCTGGGAATATGAAGGCGTCGGCAAGTAGATCATCTTTATCTGCACGGGCTACTATTCCTTTCCTCGCGATCGGGTTAGGATGCTCTTCTGAACGCAACCCAAGTGGGAATCCAAGCACCAAGAGATTAGCGCCGGTCTGGAGTTGTGTTTTTGGCAAGAATTTGTCCTGGGTAACAACTCTAAATTTAGAAGTCGCTTTCCAGTCCAGGAAACGACAAGCTACATCATGAGTTGTCGACAAAAACCAATTCCCGTGGCCTTTTTCTTCGAGTTGAAGGTCTTCCAGTAAGTAAGCTGGTCCCTCACGTTGATTGATTCGATAAAGTAGATTCTTTCTAATCCGCTGGTTTGAATCTGCAAAATCAGTTACTACATGTTTTGCGGTGACAAGAACCAGGTGCTGATTCTTGGTCTCAACAATAAATCCAGTTCCGATAGGAGCCGGAACCATTTTTATTGTTCCGTCAGGTTGCTTTTGTGACGTGAGTTGCTCGACGGAGACCACAGTATCTAGCCACTGTTCGCTAAACATCGATGTTCTGTCTGCAGCATGCTCATCAGCAAAGGTGATATCAACATAGGGTATTAGAGTGGCACCAAACAGAATTGCAGTGGCCGCTCCTCCTAGAAGTTTTATGTTCATATTTCCCTTTTCTCTGCCCTCTCTGGCCTGTCGCTCTTGATGGGTGACGCTGACCTTTAGTTTCTTCATTCCTCTTTCCCTCTAGTGGCCGGTAGTCTTCCTCGGGCAGGCAGCAGGGCTGGGCCAAACTGCGCGCGTCCAACGAGGGCCTTCTGAGGCCGCGCGTTGCGCGAGCAATGGAACGGCCTTGCTGCCTGCCTTCCGAATTTTACCCTTCCCTTTTCTTTCTGGCCCGTCGTGACTTGACGGGTGGCGCTGACCTGGGCGCCCGTCCCGCCCGCAGCGGGGTCCCTACACCGGGTGGGGTAAGAGGGCGCACGGCGCGATGAATAAAGAGCGCCACGTTTGTGCGCGCCGCCGAGTTGGTGAGGCGGCCGGACCGGATGGGCTGGTCGGCGACAGGACCCACTTCTTCCTCTTCCCACCCATCTCTCTCTTGGCCGGTGTGCACCTCATCACACAAGGCCTGGGCAGGGAGGCTCTCCGAGCGTGATCAGAGCGCCGTTGGGCCACCGCTCTTGCTGAGCCAAAGCGACCGCCTGTGGCGGGGGCGACGAATGTCCGAAGCCACACCTTTGCAAAGCAAGTGGTGTGGCAAGTTTTCGGCGCCAAGTGGAGGCGATGCCTAGAGCGGTCAACGGCGCTCTGTGGCTGCGAGCGGAGAGAGCCTCCCTGCCCTGGCCCTCCCTCTTACACCGGCCATTCCTCCTCTTTCCACGCCATCTCCCAGAACATCCACTCATACCGCGAGCTGATGACGAACGATTCTTCCATCCGCCGTTTCTCTTCTGTGCCCGCCGTCTTGGCCCACTGATCCACTTTCGTGCGCATCCAGCGCTGCACCTCGGCGAATTCGGGAGATGCGTAGAGCATGAGCCAGTCCCGATAAGGATGATTTTTCTTTGGCGGGCCATGTTTCAAGAGATGTTGTCCGACGACGCAGTAGATCCAGGCGCAGGGGAGAACGACAACGGTGATCTCCACTGCCGAGCCTGAATGGGCGACGGTGAGCATATGCCTGGTGTATGCGTAGTTCGTCGGTGCCATCGGCACGGACGACATCTGTTTGGCGCTCATCCTCCACCGGGACCCGTACCCTTCGTGGAGGCTGCGTTCGACGACAATGGTTTCTTCGGCGAGTTTCGTCAGACGCAGGGCCGATTCTGAATCCGGCGCTCTCAGCGCTCCAGCAGAAAACACACGGGCGAGGTCACCGAGAAACCTTGCGTCTTGCAGGATGTAGTACTTGAATTTGCGTGCCGGCAAGGTCCCCTTACCCAACGCCACGACGAACGGATGAGTCAGTTGGGCATCCCAGATGGGTTTGGCGAGTTGCCTCAAGTGATTTGTAAAGGACATGTGAGCTCTTTCTATGTAGAACGTCGTTCGTGAAGCGTGAGCGAGACAGACGAGACGTGCGTGACAAGCGTGATTCGCGGAGATGAAACTGACCAGTCCCGCCTCTCTCGCAAGTCTCGCGAGTTCCTCGCAAATAGGAGAGACGTTTCACGTTTCACGTTTCATGTCAGCAGTTGACTGGGGCCAGGGCCTCGGCAAACGGTTGATGCCGTCGAGCGCGGCGACTTTATAACATTCCGCCAGAGTCGGGTAGTTGAAGACGGTGTCGATGAAATAGTCGATCTTTCCCTGGTAAGCCATGACAGCTTGGCCTATGTGAATGAGCTCCGTGGCCCCTTCTCCAATGGCATGGACGCCCAGGAGCGCGCGGGTGTGGCGATGAAACAGCAGCTTCAGCATGCCGGTTTCATCGCCGATGAGCTGTCCGCGAGCGATTTCCCGATAGTTTGCGGTGCCGGCCGCGTAGGGAATCCCTGCCTTGGCCAGATCTTCCTCATTCCGCCCCACCATGGAAATTTCCGGAATGGCATAGATGCCGTAGGGCAGGAGGTCCGTGTCGGTGTGGTCGGGATGGCCAAAGGCATGGCAGGCGGCATGGCGTCCTTGCTGCATGGATGTGGAGGCCAAGGCGGGAAAGCCGATGACGTCGCCGGCGGCGTAGATATGAGGGATTGATGTTTGGAAATGGTCGTTCACGATCACACGGCCTCGCGTATCCGGCGTGATGCCGATGGCCTCCAGGTTCAAGTGCTTCGTTGCGCCGATGCGGCCGATGGCATACATGAGCGTCGTGGTGGTGATCGGTGGTCGGTGCATCAGCGAGACCGTGACCTGTCCATCGGACTCTTTCCGGATCGCGACCGCTTCTTCTTCATGGCAGAGCGTGACACCGATGCCTGTCATTTGCTGTTGCAGGGCGCCGATGATCTGGGCGTCGACAAATTCCAGTAAACGCGGCCGCTTGTCGATCAGAATGACCGGCACGCCCATCGTGGCTAAGATCGACGCGTACTCTGTGCCGATCACGCCGCCGCCGATGATGGTGATGGAGGCGGGAACGCGCTTCAGCGTCAGGAAACCGTCGGTATCGATGATGGTGTCGTCGTCGAAGGGAATCTCGGCCGGCCGAGCGGGTTCAGTCCCGACGGCGATGATGATCACGTCCGCACGATGTTCAGTCGACGTGCCGGCATGTTGAATGAGGAGCCGGTGGGGATCGACGAAGCGGGCCTCTCCGAAGATCAGATCGATGCGGTTGCGCGCCATCTGGTTCTGCACGATCTCAATTTCATTCTTGATGATGTGGTTGGCGCGAAACGCGAGATCTTCGATCGTAATCGTCTTTTTCAGACGATATTCGGCTCCGTACAGGGTGCGTTGGCGGAACCCCGAGAGATACAGGACCGCCTCGCGAAGGGATTTGCTGGGGATGGTGCCGGTGTTGGTACAGACGCCGCCGACGACTTCTTTGCGCTCGATGATGCCGACTTTCTTACCGAGCTTGGCGGCCTGGACCGCAGCCTTCTGGCCGGCCGGCCCGGTCCCTATGACGAGAAGATCGTATTGAGCCATCAGGTTTCCTGCCTATTAAGGTTGAGGTCGAGGTTGAGGGGGAATGCGGGGCTCCCACATTCATAGCCTTAGCCTCAACCTCGACCTTGCCTCTGTCAGCTTGCGTTGATCAATGACTTGGCCACGGCGAAGGCCTCATCCATGTCAGGCAATTGCGTCAGTTCGGGAGTGATTTGCAGATACTGCACGGTGTCGTTGGCGTCGACGACCATGACGGTACGAGCCAGGATGTGGGGGGCCTTGAGGAAAAGCCCATAGGTCTTCCCAAATTCGGCGTCTCGATAGTCCGAGAGGAATGTCACGTTGGCGATATGGGCTTCTCCCGCGAAGCGTTTCTGTGCAAAGGGGGTATCGACGCTCACGGTCACCAATTCGACCATCTTGTCGAGGCCCTTATTCTTCTCGCTCAGATAATGGGTCTGCTGTTCGCACACGGGGGTGTCGAGCGACGGTACGACGCTGATGATCCGGACCTTACCCTTGCCCTTTGTGTCGGTGATGTTGACCAGCGACAGGTCCGTCTGTGTCAGATTCGCCTCCCGCAGGGGGTCGCCGACTTTAATGCCGGTTCCCGAGAGGGTCAAGGGGCTTCCTTTGTAAAGGACCGTATGGCCCTCGCCCGCCATGGTGCTGCCGCCAGCGACGGTGATGTTCTTGTAAAGAAAATTGGCGCCGGTGGAGCTACCCATGCTTCCGCATCCGGCCAACCCGATTGCCATGCAGACGGTGGTCCCAATGATCATTAAATGTGCTGCCCTCATATTGACCTCCTTGGTGAAGTAACCGTGTCCATTCTATCAAGAATGCGGTGGCTTGTGCTTGTGTCGGTAGCAGGATACGGAAAAACTATTTTGGTACGTGAGAACTTCGATGGTTCGCCCGTCTGGGACAAGTCCGGTCTGTCTGGTCCATCTGGTTAGTCTCATGCAACCAAACAAAAGAGACAAACCAAACAAACCAAATAACGGTCTTCATACGCTGGTGGGCTATTTCCGCATCCTGTTAGGGTTGAAAAAAGGTAATGAGTTCCTGGTTAACCAGGTCCGGTCGTTCCCACTGCGGGATGTGTCCTGCCTTGGGGATTCGGATGAATCGTGACCCCTTGATGGTCTGGTGGAGCTCTTCGCCTACGGCGATTGGGAACACCCGATCTTCCTCCCCCCAGATCACCAGCGTCGGGTGGGTGATCTCACCGAAGCGCGTGGCAAATCCGGACTCCCATAGCGGAAGGTTTTCTCTGACGGTCATAATAGGTTTGATGAGTCCGGGGCGTTGGCGGTTGCGATTGGATCGCTCGATGACGGCCGGTGTGAGGAGTGCCTGGTCATACACGATTTCTTTTAAGACAGACTCGATCATCAGTCCGCCGAACAGCCAGTTGCCGAATGAGACGAACCAGGACGGCGCACTGGTTTCCAAGGCCCGCCTGACTGACGGACTGGTGAGTTTCTCCATGACGTGTTGTGGCAGCCCGTCGATAAGGACGAGCTTGGCGACGCGTTTGGGGTGTTCCAGCACCATACCGATGGCCAAGCCGGCACCCATGGAATTGCCGACTAACGTGGCCTGCGGGAGCTTCACGGCGTCCATGAATCCAACAAAGAAGTCCAACATCTGATCTGGCCGGTAGTCGATCTCAGGTTTATCGGACAGCCCGGCGCCGGGCAAATCGAGCGTGAGGACGCGGAAGTGCTGCGACAGCGCGTGCTGCTGCTGTTCCCATTGCCACATCGATCCCCCGAAGCCATGGATCAGGATGACTGGTTGGCCTGCACCCACATCCAGGTAGGCGATCCGCTGGTCGTGGACGAGGACGGTTTGAATGGACATGCGCTCAATGGCGTCGAACTGCGTCGGAATCGACGATGGAGACGAGCAGGCGGTCATGATGTGACACAACAAACTAACAATAAACAGCGCAACGTGCGGCTGTCTGCATACACGACCGGGGGCACGCGGGTCTATCGGACTACTCCAGTTGGATGACTGTTTCATCCGTCTTCACGTTGTCGCCTTCGGCGACCAGGATGGCGGTGACTTTCCCGTCGATCGGCGCCGGGACCTGGCTTTCCATTTTCATGGCTTCGATGATCAGGAGGGGGGCACCGGCTTTGACCACGGCATCGATCGCGACGAGCACTTTGACGACGCGGCCAGGCATCGGAGGGGCCACGTCTCCTGGCTTGGACGGCTTGGGCCGTTTGCGTTTGGCACCGGTACCAGCGTCGAGGGCTTCCGGCACGCCGGCCAGGATCTCCTGGATCGGCTCCAATGAGACTTCTTCGAGTTTGTCGTTGACCCGGATGTAATAGGGTTTGCGGCCGTCGACCTTTCGTCCGGAACCGGACACCTTCACATGGTAGGTGTCGCCGTGGACCGTGACGTTGAATTCGGCTGGGGCCAAATGGAGTTCGGTGGCCGCAGCCGGTCCGCTGGGCAAGAAGCTCTCGAGGGGCTCCAGCGTCAGGTCCCCCTTCTCGCGCGCCTCAAAGAAGTCTCGTGCGATGGGGGGGAACAGGGTGAACGAGAGCTGATCTTCCACCGTGGTGGCCGAGGCGGGCAGATCTTTTCTGGTGGCCTCGAGTTCAGGCTCCAACCGATCGGCGGGCCGCGTCTTGATCGGCTGGTCGTCCCCGATCGCGCGGGCCATGATGTCGCGATCGAGGGGTCCCGGCGCACGCCCGTAGAGTCCGAGGAAGTAGTTCTTGGTTTCCGTGGTGATGACTTTGTACCGTTCGCCCGTCAGGACGTTGAGCGTAGCTTGGGTGCCCACGATCTGACTGGTCGGGGTGACGAGCGGGGGATAGCCCATTTCCTTTCGTACGCGCGGCACTTCTTCCAGGACTTCTTTCATCCGATCTAGCGCATTCTGCTCGGTTAGTTGCGCGGCGAGATTCGAGAGCATGCCGCCGGGAATCTGCGAGGTGAGGATCTCGACATCGACCCCGGTGAACTCGCTTTCGAACTGCCGATACTTTCGTCGAACGGTGCGGAAGTACTCGGTGATCGGGAGGAACGAGGCGAGATCCAGCCCCGTGTCGTACGGGGTATTGCGCAGCGCAGCCACGAGAGTTTCCGTCGACGGATGCGAGGTGCCCCCGGCCAACGGCGAGATGGACGTATCCAGCATGTCGAGACCGCCCAGGATCGCCATCAGGGAGGTCATCGAGGCCATCCCCGAGGTGTAGTGTGAATGCAAATGGATCGGGACTTTTACCGCCGCTTTGATACGGCGTATGAGGTGATAGGCGTCGAACGGCGCCAAGAGCCCGGCCATGTCTTTGATGCAGAGGGTATCCGTACCCAAATCTTCGAGCTTCTTGGCCAGGTCGACGAAACGGTCGATGCTGTGGACGGGACTGACGGTATAGCAGATGGCGGCTTCGACATGTTTGCCGCAGGCTTTCACTTCTCGCATGGCCTGTTCAACATTGCGGATATCGTTCAGCGCGTCGAAGATGCGGAAGACGTCGATGCCATTGGCAGCGGACCGTTCGATGAACCGTTCCAGCACATCGTCGGCATAGTGTCTATATCCGACCAAGTTCTGCCCACGGAGCAGCATTTGGAGTTTGGTATTGGGCATGGCGGCGCGCAGCGCGCGGAGCCGTTCCCAAGGATTCTCTTTGAGGAAGCGCAGGCACGTGTCGAAGGTGGCGCCACCCCAGACTTCGAGCGACCAATAGCCGACGGCGTCGAGCTTTTGGGCGATGGGCAGCATGTCCTCCGTCCGCATGCGCGTGGCCAAGAGCGACTGATGGCCGTCGCGCAAGGCGACATCGGTGATCAGGATGGGCTTGCCCGCCGCCGGCTCGATCTGCACTGACGGCTTTTGTTTACCAGCTTTTTTCTTTGGTCTCGTGGTCATTGGCTCACGATAATTTTGAATGATGAATGCTCAATATTGAATCGACAGGAGCAGACACAATTCATCATTGGTTTTTTACAGCCCTTCGTAGGCGGCGATAGCGGCGGAAAGTGCCAACACCAGATCCTCCGGCTGCTCCAAATCGTCGTAGTTGAACAGGTCAGGATGCGTCTCCAGGTAGGAGGTGTCGAAATGTCCTGCCATGAAATCCTGGTCCTGCATGATCTCCATCATAAAGGGGATCGTCGTCGTCACCCCGCGCAAGACGTCCTCTTCGAGCGATCGTCTCATGCGGCTGACGGTTTCTTCCCACGTACGGCCGCGTACGGTGAGTTTTGCCAAGAGGCCGTCATAGTAGGGCGGTACCGTGTAGTCCTTGTAGACTGCTCCGTCGATGCGCACCCCGATCCCGCCCGGCGAGAGATAGGCTGTGATGGTGCCGGTGCAAGGCCGGAAGTTGTTCTTGGGGTCTTCCGCGTTGATGCGGCACTGGATAGCATGGCCTTGGAGCGTGACCTCCTGCTGCGTAATCTCAAGAGGCATGCCGGCTGCGATGGCGATCTGATTGCGCACGATGTCGATCGCCGTGATCTGCTCCGTCACCGTATGTTCGACTTGGAGGCGCGGGTTCATCTCCATGAAATAATAGCGGCTGTCCTGATCGAGGAGAAACTCGACGGTCCCGGCATTGTCATAACCGACCGCCTTTGCGATGGTGATGGCCGCTTCACCCATCTCGGCACGAAGACCTGGCGTGAGAATCAAGGATGGCGCAATCTCGATGAGCTTTTGATGCCGGCGCTGAATCGAGCAATCGCGTTCGCCCAGGTGGATGACGTTGCCATGCCGGTCCGCCAGTATCTGGAATTCGATGTGATGAGGTCGTTCGATATACTTTTCGAGGAAGATGCTTCCGTCGCCGAAGGCTGCCAAGGCCTCCCGTGACGCGACTGCCATATTCTCGCGAAGTTCGGTATCCGACCGCACCACCCGGAGGCCGCGTCCTCCCCCGCCTGCGTTGGCTTTAATCATGACGGGGTAACCGGTGTCTTTTGCGAACGACAGGGCGTCCTTGACGTCGGTGATGCCGCCTTCGGTACCGGAGACGATTGGGACGCCAACTCGTTTGGCCAGATCGCGGGCTTTGACCTTGCTCCCCATCAAGTCGATGGCTTGCGGCGATGGGCCGATGAAGGTAATGCCGGAGGTGTGGCACAGCTGTGCAAATTGCGAGTTTTCGGAGAGAAATCCATAGCCCGGATGGATAGCATCGGCGCCGATCCGTTGTGCCAGACTGACGATCTGTTGGCCGTCCAGGAAGCCTTTGACTGGTCCTGGACCGACCATATATGCCTCGTCCGCCTTCTTGACGTAGATCCCAGTCGAATCGGCTTCGGAGTAGATGGCTGCGGTAGCGAGGTTCAATTCGCGGCAGGCGCGGATAATACGCATGGCGATTTCGCCACGATTGGCCACCAGAATTTTCTTGAACATACCGGTCCCTGTCTCCTCAGATCGTTCGCGATTCCGCGAGAGTTATTCTCCTTCGCCGAATACCCCGTAGCTTGCTGCGGGGATGCCCGGCCTTCGCAGCCGAAGCGGCTGCTTCGGCGGAGTAGGCAAGGCGGGAGAACCCTCCGTAGCCTAGGCGAAGGAGGGTAGCGGCTTCGGAGAATTTCGCAGGATACCCCGTAGCTTGCTGCGGGGAGCTTCATCAGGCGAAAATGAGCGCGTAAACTAGCATAGGATCAGGAGTCGTGTCGAGGGAGGAAGGGGGAGAAGGGGCCGGTTCTTAGGGGGATATTGATACAGTTTGCCGGTGGCCCTGGCCTGTGACACGCAAGACAGTCTGTCATGGTTTTGTGGTTTGTTTAGTCCGCAGAACAATACAAACCAGACAGACCAGATAACCAGATAAACCAGATCCCTGTCAGCGTTCCAGGGGGACTGAGCCTACTTGGACTTGATCAAGACCGGTTTTGACTGGGCGCTTCCGCCGCCCGCGACGATGATGACGAACGACATCCCCGCTTTCGCATCCGGCACAGTTGCTTCAATCGCCGAGTCGCTCATGAATTTGAAGGCCACGGGCGTGTTTGGGGCCGCGCTGAAGGTCACAGTATGAAAACACTCCTTCGAGCCGAAATTCTCACCGGTAATGACAACGTTGTCGCCCGGCTTGGCTTCATCCGGTTCGACTTTGGCGATCCGTGGACGCTTGTTCTGGTCGCAGATCGGGTCCCGTTCGACTTTTGCGGCATCGAACCCCTTGATCGATTCGGTACCGTAGAGGGTAAACCCTGCGCCGTCAACCATTGCGCCTGGCTCCTCCGCGTGGGATAGGGTCATGGGTGAAGCCATGGATCCGATGAGTCCCAATAACATGAACCCCGATGATCGCCTCGTCTGCATAGGTGCCTCCTTCAATAACAACGACGCACGATTATTTCTCTTTGATCGGGATATATGTCTCGGCAATGAGTTGTTGACCGGCCGGAGACAGGACGAACCGGGTGAATGCCTCAGTCAGGGGATGTGGGTCCTTCTTGGACAAGAGAAGGACGGGGCGTCGGAGCGGATAGCGTCCGTCTTTGACGGTGGGACCCTCCGGTTCGACCTTGTCGATAGGCAAAAGTCTGACGGGGACGCCGCCTGAGACGACGGACAATCCCTGGCTCAGAGACAGGTAGGCGATCGCAGACAGAGGGGGAAGTGTTCCCACGACGGTTTTAACCACCTGTTCATCGGAGCCAATCACCTTGGCGGCACCGGTGATCTTGCCGGTAATGCCGAGCTGCGATTCAAACGCATCGCGGATATTTTGGTTGCGAGGCCGGTCGATGACCAGTATTTTCGTCTCTAGACCACCGAGTTCGGACCACAGCGTGATCTTACCGGAGAAAATGTCGGCTACTTGTTGCTTCGTGACTTCTTTCGTGAAATTGGAGAGGTGCACGAGGACGCCGATCCCATCCCACGCGATG
>DASYVB010000025.1:0-5982 GCA_036000525.1 Nitrospiraceae bacterium
GGGCTCCGGATAAACCGACCCCGCTGGAGCCCTTTCCACTGATTCTGCATCGCCGCCGCATCGCTGGGTCGGTGATCGGTGGCATCTGAGAAACCCAAGAGATGCTCGACTTCTGCGCCACACACAGCATCGAGTCCGATATTGAAGTAATTCCGATCCAACAAGTGAAGGAAGCCTACGAGCGAGTTCTCAAAGGCGATGTTCGGTTTCGGTTTGTAATCGATCTGGGATCGATCAAGTGAGTGTTCTGGTATCGGTCACGCGCCGGCAGAAGAACAACGAGCCTTGGAATTTATGTTGGACTGGGGCGATGAGAGAAAAGTGGCTGGGGGACTAGGAATCGAACCTAGGTAGCCGGCTCCAAAGACCGGCGTCCTACCGCTAGACGATCCCCCAGCGCGGTACGGAACCGAGACGGAGATCTGAAGATGACGGCGTGAGAAATATTGTTGGCTGGGGGACTAGGAATCGAACCTAGGTAGTCAGATCCAGAGACTGACGTCCTACCGCTAGACGATCCCCCAACCGACGCCCACAGTAATATACGGGTCTCGGTTTCGTCAAGATTGGTGCTCCTTTAGAGACAAGAACTGCCTCATGTGTGGAATGCCCGTTCGATCCCCTGGCGGAGCCGAAACAACGTCCGGTCTCGCCCCAATACCTCCATCACGTCGAAGAGGCCAGGGCTGGCCGTACGACCGGTCAGGGCCACGCGAACCGGCTGGGCCAGCTGCCCCATCTTCACCCCCTCTTCCTCAACGAGCTGTTTGAAGGCCCCTTCCCATTGCTGTTTTGAGAAGGCAGGGAAGGCCTCGAAGCGAGTGAGCAGTTTGCCAACGATCGGTGCGATGGCCGGCGTCAAAAATTTCTTCGCTGCCTCGTCTTCGAACGTAACAGTCTGTCCAAAGTAGGGCCTGACCCAGTGGACCGTCTCAAGGAGAGTTTTCGTACGTTCCCGCACCATAACGACCAGATTGACGAGCCACTCAGTCGGCTCTCCATATTGAAGCGCTGATGCAAGAGGTTCCTTCTTATACTCTTCCGTATCCTCTAGACCGGCCTGCTTAAGATGCGGCCACAGCAACATTGCTACCTGTTTGGGATCGCTCTTCTTGATGTACTGCTCGTTTACCCAGAGAAGTTTCTCGGGATTGAAGACGGCTGCGGACGTTTGAACGTTCTTCCAGGAAAATTTCTCGATCAGCTCCTGGCGGGTGAAGAGTTCCTGGTCCCCGTGTGACCACCCAAGCCGAACGAGATAATTCACCATCGCATCCGGCAGGTACCCCATGTCTTTATAGGCCATGATCGAGGTGGCCCCATGCCGCTTCGAAAGGCGGGCCTTGTCCGAGCCCAGAATCATCGGCAGATGCCCAAACTGAGGGACTGGAAACCCAAGCGCTTGGAAAATCGGGACCTGTCGCGGCGTGTTGGTAAGGTGATCGTCTCCCCGCACCACGTGGGTAATGTTCATCAGCGCATCATCAACAACCACTGAAAAATTGTACGTCGGGTAGCCGTTCGACCGGAGAATTATCAGATCGTCCTGCACGTTATTATCGAACACGATCTTCCCCTTGATGAGGTCGTCGACCACAGTCTCTCCCTCTTGCGGAGCCTTGAAGCGCAGGGCCGCGTCGCCGGCCTGATTTGTGAGGCCACGATCACGGCAACGGCCGTCGTATTTCGGCGATAGCCCCTTGGCCTCGGCTTCTTTGCGCCGCGCGTCGAGTTCTTCCGCCTTGCAGGCGCACCAATAGGCCCGCCCCTTCTCAAGAAGCTGCATCGCATGGCTCCGATAGAGGTCCATGCGCTCGGTCTGGCGGTAGGGCCCTTCATCCCAATCGAGCCCAACCCACTTCATCCCCTCAATAATGGCTTGGATGGATTCATCAGTCGAGCGGCTCTGGTCCGTGTCTTCGATACGGAGGACAAACACGCCCTTCTGCTGGCGGGCAAAGAGCCAATTGAACAGCGCCGTACGGACGCCGCCGATGTGCAGTAAGCCGGTGGGACTAGGCGCAAATCGAACTCGGACCTGTGTCATGCATTCAACTCATCAAATGTGTGCGACGGTTGGTATCTATAGCACGCAGAGAAAAGCCTTGTACAGAATCGCGGCGCTTCCATCTTGGCACGGCTTCTGCTATGAGAAACAAGGATATCGTTATGGCCGAATTCATGCAGTCAGCCACAGTTCTCTCGGTGAACGATCTCACCCCCCACGTTCGCCAGCTCGTGCTCCTCCCTGTTGCTCGCAAAATTGCATTTCAGCCTGGCCAATGGGTCTCACTCAAACTGCCGGTCGGGGCCAAACCACCGCTCAATCGAGCGTACTCGATGGCGGCACCGGGCACGCCGTCAGGCGAGTTGACCTTAATCTTCGATCGCGTACCGGGTGGTGTTGGGTCCAACTATCTCTACACACTCAAACCCGGCGATAACACACACCTCTCAGGCCCCTATGGGAACTTCACACTTCCGAAACAACTTGATCGAGAATTGATCCTCATCGCCCGTTACACCGGCCTCGTCCCGATCCGCTGCATCTTGAAGCAACTCTATGCGCAGCGACAGACGGGTTCTGTCCTCTTGGTCTCAGTTGCACCTGCAGAGGAGGAACTGCTTTTTCATCAGGAATTGCTGACATTAGCCGTGACCCATCTCGGATTCCGCTATCTTCCGTTGGTGGCTGCCGGAGGGGAACAGCAAGGGGTCGACCTCACGTTCTCCATGATCCGACCGTTGATCGAGGGGGCGCCGAAAGTGATTCCGATGCTGTGCGGCACCAAAGGCTTTGTGCGACCGCTGCGAGCATATTTTGTCGAGGCGGGCTATGACCGGAAAGAAGTGAAAACAGAGACCTATAATTAATGGCCTTCCTTCACGAGATTCTTATTGACCGCCGGGATTTCCACTACAATGTCTTTCGTCCCATTCGGCACACATTGGCAACCAAGCCGTGATTGCAACGTGGTGATCGGCGCTTCCTCCAGTTGGTCAAATTCATCGTCTGTGCCTTCGCTACAGCTCTCAAGTCCCTGTTTCACGATGACGTGGCAGGTCGAACAGGCACAGACCCCCCCGCAGGAATGTTCCAGCGCAACCCCATTGCCCATCGCCACATCCAAAAGGCTCCCTGGGAGCCCCGTCGGGCCGTAGGGGATCTTGGCTGGATCGACCTCAACCTTCGTCACCACACCGTCAGGAGCGATAAATGTGACGGTATAGGCCTCTTGAGCGAGCTCGTAGTCAGCTTTTTCAATATAGGGATTGGTCCCGCCCATAATACCCGTTCCTTTCTCAGACCGATTCAGCCTTATTTCCTGCTGTTGACAGCTTCGAAACCTGCGTGCTATCCTTAGTCCGACCTTATTGATCGGAGATCATTATAGTCTCCGACCCAGACGATCGGCAATAGCAATGTTGAAGATTTCGAAAAAAGCAGATTATGCCCTCATGGCCCTTCAGCACATCGCTACTGTCCAGTTCGGCGACGTGACGCCTGGACGCGTGGTGAATACGAAGGAGATCGCGGAGGAATATAACATTCCCCTTGAGCTACTGGCCAAAGTGCTCCAGACCCTTGCCAGGAACGCACTGATTGAGAGCCACAATGGTCCCAAGGGCGGGTACGTGCTGGCTCGGCGCGCGCACCAGATTACGATCGCGCAAATTCTCGAAAGCATCGAAGGCCCCTTGGGTATCACCGATTGTTCGCACGAGAAGGATGGAGAGTTCTGCATGCAGATGGGAAATTGCCATATCCGCACACCGCTCTTGAAAGTCCAAGACAGCATCGCCCAATTGCTCAATAGCATGACCCTGCAAGACATGATGGGTGGCACACCCCTCATTACGATTCAGTCTCCCACGGCACAAGGAGTCGAACGATGAAACTGCCCATATTCTTAGACAACCATTCCACCACACCGATGGATCCACGCGTATTGGAAACCATGCTCCCCTACTTCGTTGAGAAATTCGGGAATGCGGCCAGCCGCAACCACGCCTTCGGGTGGGCCGCGGAAGAAGCCGTCGAAAACGCCCGGAAGCAGATCGCGAAGCTGATCAAGGCCGATCCGAAGGAGATCGTCTTCACGAGCGGCGCCACCGAATCGGATAATCTCGCGATCAAGGGCGTGGTTGAAATGTACAAGGAGAAGGGCGACCACATTATTACGTCGTCCACTGAACACCGCGCCGTGCTAGACACCGTCAAAGTGTTGGAGGGCAAGGGTAAAGCAACAGCCACCTATCTCCCCGTCGATAAATTCGGGATGGTCAGTCCCGAGGATGTGCGGAAGGCGATTACAGAGAAGACGATCCTCATCTCCGTCATGCTGGCAAACAATGAAATCGGCACGATCAACCCGGTCAAAGAGATCGGCAAAATCGCCAAGGGAAAGGGCATCCTCTTTCACTGCGATGCGACGCAGGGCGTCGGCAAGATCCCGGTCGATGTGCAGGATATGGGGATCGATCTGATGTCGTTCTCGGCCCATAAGATCTATGGCCCCAAAGGGGTCGGGGCGCTCTACGTGAGAAAGAAGAATCCTCGGGTTCGCATCACGGCGCAAATGGACGGCGGCGGGCACGAGCGCGGCATGCGCTCCGGGACGCTTCCGGTGCCCTTAATCGTGGGATTCGGCAAGGCCTGTGAAGTCTGCGAGCAGGAGATGGTCAAGGACACCGCACGGTTGATTGCGATGCGCGATCGGCTGGAGGCCAGTATCATGAAGGCCCTCGAAGAAAGTTATCTGAACGGCCATCCAACCAACCGGCTCCCCGGCAACCTCAATATCTCCTTTGCCTATGTGGAAGGTGAGTCCTTGCTGATGGGCATGAAGGATATCGCCCTCTCGTCCGGTTCTGCTTGTACCTCGGCAACATTGGAGCCCTCGTACGTGCTCCGCGCGTTGGGGGTCGGGACGGACCTGGCGCACTCCTCGATCCGCTTCGGTCTGGGCCGTTTCAATACGGACGATGAGATCGACTATACGGTCGAGAAGGTAGTTGAGGTCGTCACCAGGTTGCGCGAAATGTCCCCGCTGTACGAGATGGCAAAAGAAGGCGTCGATTTGAAATCGGTTCAATGGGCTTCCCACTAACGGCAATTGAAAATTTACAATATAAATTTCGGAGGGAATCATGGCCTACAGTGACAAAGTCGTCGATCATTTCAATAACCCACGCAACATGGGGAGCTTCAAGAAGGACGAGGAAGGGGTCGGCACTGGCATGGTCGGAGCCCCGGAGTGCGGCGACGTCATGAAGCTTCAGATCAAGGTGCAGAACGATACGATCGTGGACGCGAAGTTCAAAACCTTCGGCTGCGGGTCCGCGATCGCCAGCTCGAGCCTCGCCACCGAGTGGTTGAAGGGAAGGACGATCGAAGAAGCCCAGAAGATCAAGAACACCGACATCGTGCAGGAGCTGAATTTGCCGCCCGTGAAGATCCATTGCTCCGTGCTCGCCGAGGATGCGATCAAGGCCGCCCTCGCGGACTACCAGAAGAAATCCGACGGAGCACTGACCGACGCGAAGTAACGTGAACAAAGGGAGCGTGCCATGGACACGACGAACGCAGAAACCCAAGCTCCGGTGATTACGCTCAGCGAGGCGGCGCTGAAAGAAGTGAAACGCCTCATCAGCGTGCAGGGCCTCACTGAAGGGGGGCTCCGGCTCGGCGTGAAAGGCGGCGGCTGCTCAGGCCTCAGCTACACGATCAACTTCGACGAGAAGATCGGCCAGCACGACCAAGTCCATGATTTTGACGGTGTGAAAGTCATTGTCGACGCCAAGAGCGCTATTTATCTTCAAGGCACGCAGTTGGACTTCCAAAAAGACCTGATGGGCGGAAACTTCAAATTCGTCAATCCGAACGCCGACAAGACCTGTGGCTGCGGAGAGTCGTTTTCGGCCTAACGAGTGTCGGCAGAGCACAGCAATTGTCCGACGGGCATGGCAGACTGCCATGCC
>DASYVB010000026.1:0-14687 GCA_036000525.1 Nitrospiraceae bacterium
CCCCCCACACACCAACGACGGCGACGAACGCCAGCGCGGAGCCTACGATGGTTGATCGGCTTAAGGGGGGATGAAAGATATCGGTCATATGTGAGGGGCTGATCGTCGTGTCCCGGTCGTGGGCCTTGGCCCAACGATCCGGTTCCTTCACATGCCAGCGGACCAGCAACGACACAAAGGCCGGGAGCACGCCGATCACAAACATCACCCGCCAACCATAGCCCTTCAACAATAAATTGAACGACGCAGCAAGGAAGAACCCGACCGCCCAGGCCGATTGCAGTATGCCGGCAGCCTTCGCTCGTTTCTCTTCCGGCCAGGATTCAGCAACGAGCGCCGCGCCGGCCGCCCATTCCCCTCCGATTCCCAGTGCCGTGAGAAAGCGATAGATAGCCAGGTGCCACCAGTCGTGCGAGAGCGCAGCGAGCCCGGTGAAGATCGCATAGATGAGGATCGTGATGATGAGGGTTTTCGTGCGGCCAAGATGGTCCGCGACCACGCCGAAGAAAATCCCGCCGATGGCCCAGCCGATAAGAAAGATAGAGAAGATGATCCCCCCGTACCAGCCGACCTGCTCAGAAAAGACGGTCTCGCCGGGAGACTGGAGCAAATCATGCAGCGCCGGGTGGAGGACAATCGCGTAGATCGTGGCGTCCATCGCATCGAATACCCAGCCAAGCCATGCGATAAACAGGACGAGCCATTGATAGCGCGTGACACCCTGTCGCCAAGATTTCTGTATCACACCATCGCCTCTCTGGCAGAATGCTGGAAAGTACGCCAGCAGAAGAAGACCGTTATCTGGTTTATTTGGTTTGTCTCGTTTATTTGGTTAAACGAGACCAACCAGACGAACAAAACAATACAGATGCACCAGATCAATCCTCCCCAGTCTCGCTCATCCCGCCTGTCTCGCGCGCCTCATGCCTTTAGCCCGCATTATTCATGACGGTTCGTCGCGAAATCGCTGAGCCGCGTCGCGAGACCGGCGCGCGGAGCCGTGAGGACCCGATGCGTACTCGTGCAGTACGGTGAGGGTCCGAGGGGCGAGCCCGCCGGCCGGAGGCTCGTCGTAGCAGCGGATCGGCGATTGCAGCAGAAGCGCTCATGAATAATGCGGGTTGGGGTCGCGCCAGGCTAGAGTTGTTCAATACAGGAGTCAAGGTGAAGCCTGCTGAAGCCCCATGCTATAGTCCTTTGCCATGGCACGAATCGACTTTTACCGAGTGTTGGGGGTCTCGCGCGACGCCTCTGACGACGCGATCAAGAAGGCCTACCGGAAGCTGGTTTTTCAGCACCATCCTGACCGCAATCCCGATAGCACTCACGCCGAACCTAAGATCCGTGAGATCAATGCGGCCTACGAAGTCGTCGGTGATCCGGAGAAACGTCGGACCTATGATCGGCTCAATTGGGGGGATGAAACGACATGGGATGAAGCGGTCGATCCAGCCGTCATCCTCGACGAAATGGAGAAGAAGCTCTTCGATGAAGGGCGAAAGGAAGTGTTCGCAATCTTGATGAAAGACGTGAAGCGGATCAAAGCCGAACTCGCCGTGATTCGTGAGCGGACCGTGGCGGATCAAGGGTATGACACGTTTAAGGAAGAGGTGATTCGGGAGCGGGCATCGGAGGTCATGGAGGAGCTCGTCACCGCTGAGATGGAGGGGCGCAAACGGCGCCTCATCGAGGTGGCGACGGAGATGCTGCTGTCCCAAGGTGTGGCGAAACGTGGCGATGAGAAAGGCATCAGATCGCTACATGCAGGGCTTGGGGCGGCCTTTCGGAAGGGACGGGTGCATGGTGTTGCCTCGGCGCTGGAATTGTTCTACGAACGGCGTTAGTGCCGTTCAATGCTTAATGTTGAATGTTCAATGTTGAATTGCGTGGGAGCTGTTTGCCTCATTCAACATTCATCATTTAACATTAAACATTGTCAGGCCTGCGATAGCGGGCCTGACACAAACTTGCCCGCCTGCATCACTCCGATAATCCTGCCACGGTCGCGTAGCAGGTCAATGCGACGAAGCGGGTTTCCCTCGAACAACAGGAGATCCGCCAGTTTCCCCTTCTCGATCGTTCCTACCTGGTCCTGAATTCCGATGAGTCGTGCCGCGACTGCAGTTGAGGCGACAATGGCTTCCATTGGAGTCATCCCGAGTGCCACCATCCGTTCGAGTTCTTGGGCGTTGTCTCCATGGTAATTAAATGGCGTGCCGGCATCGGTGCCCATGGCGATGAGGATTCCGCTCCGGTGGGCTTTCTTGAAACTCACTTGATGGCGCTTCGTCATGGATTTGGCTTTGTCCAAGGCGCTTTCTGGAATGCCGCACCCGAGTCGGCAAGCGGCAGTGGTGGCTAGCGCAGAGAGTGTTGGCACCATGAAGACACCCTGCTGTTTCATCATGGCCGCAGCTTCTTCGTCCATAAGCGTGGCATGCTCGATCGAATGGACTCCGGCGCGGAGGGCATTCTTCATCCCTGACGATCCATGGGCATGGGCGGCGACTTTCCGCCCAGCTCGGTGCGCTTCTTCCACGGCGGCCTGGAGCTCCTCCACGGTCATTTGCGCCTGGTCCGGCGAGGTGCCGGGCGTGAGGACACCGCCTGACGCAATGACTTTAATGACAGAAGCCCCGGCGGAGATTTGCGCGCGCACGACGGCTCGTACTTGCTGGACTCCTTCTACTTCTTGACCGATAAATCTGGCGTGGCCGCCGATCATGCAAATCGCCAGGCCTGCTGCGACGATACGGGGTCCGGGAACGAGTCCTGCGTCGATAGCCTGTTGCAATGTAAAGATGGAATGGTCTCGCGACCCCACGTCGCGCACGGTGGTGAAGCCTGCCTCCAAAGTTTGCCGCGCAGACCGGCTCGATTTGAGCAAAGTCAGAGCGGGCGTCTCTTTGGCGAACGCGTCGACGACATCCGGTTCAGCACCGAGACAGAGATGTACGTGACAGTCGATCAGGCCTGGTAATAGCGTCAATCCTCGGCCATCGATCTTGGTCGTTCCACGTGGGAGGGAGAGGTCTCGATCCGATCCGACGGCGGCAATCGTGGTGCCGCGAATGACAACTGTGGCCCGTTCGATCGTCCGACCGGTCCCGTCGATGACACGCACTGTGCGAATGGCAAGGGACTTCATGATGGTGCGGCCCCTCACATCGCCGACGTTGTAGTTACGGCCTTGTCCGGCGGAACGAGATCCAGCTGCATGAGGTCGGCCAACGTCAGGGCGAAGATCAAGTACGCGATCATGAGGAGAAAGACAAGGACTCCGCCAGCGAGCATCCAGAGTAATCGTTTGTTCTTCATGAATAATGTGGGTTAGGATGACGTGCGGCCATAGACCCGTGCGGCAGCCTGGAGTGCGACCCCGGGGGTGGAAAGCCAGCCGCCGCGGGTAAAAATTTCTTCCAGCGCATTGAGTAAGGTCAAGACGTGAGCCTCGGTCGATGATTCACCCATCAAGCCGATGCGCCAGACCTTCCCCTTGAGTGGGCCAAGCCCGCCGCCGATTTCAATGCCATAGGTCGAGAGCAAGTTGGTCCGTATCTCGGCTTCAGGAATGTGAGAGGGTACCGTGACACAGGTCAACATTGGGAGTCGGTGTCCCGTCGGGGGAAGAGGAGGAAGCCCGAGTTCGGTCAAACCTGCGATTAAGGCTTCGCTATTTAGCTGATGGCGAATGAAGCGGGCGGGCAGTCCCTCTTCTTCGACGAGTCGCAACGCTTCCCGCAAGGCATAGAGCATGGAGATCGGAGCCGTGTGATGGTAGGCTCTGGTGCCTTCAGCCCAGTAGTCCGCGATCAAGGCCATATCCAAGTACCAACTCTGGCACTGGGTGCGCCGGGCTCTGATAGTGCCCAACGCGCGGTCGCTGAGGGTAAAGGGAGACAGTCCAGGCGGGCAGCTCAAACATTTCTGCGTGGCGCTATAGCAGACATCGATGTTCCAACAATCGATCTCGACCGGCGCGCCCCCCAGCGAGGTCACGGCATCGACGACGAAGAGCGTGTCATGGTCGCGGCAAAGACTGGCGATCGACTCAAGCGGCTGCCAGGCGCCGGTAGAGGTTTCTGCATGCACGATGGCCACGGCTTTCACCGGGCCGGATCGGCTTAACGCTTGATCAATTGCGTCAGGATCAATGATCTGCCCCCACGGGGCTTCCACGCGAATCGCTTTACCGCCGCAGCGTTCGACAATGGTGGCCCATCTCGTGCCAAACACGCCGTTGACCCCGACGATCACCGCATCGCCAGGCTCAACGATATTCACAATCGAAGCCTCCATACCGGCTGAGCCGGTGCCGGAGACTGCGATGGTGAAGCGGTTTTTGGTCTGAAAGACGAAGCGCAACAGGGCTTGGATATCGTCCATGAGCGCAAGAAAGGCCGGGTCCAGGTGGCCGAGCAAAGGAGTTGAGATGGCACGTAGGACTCGCGGATGTACCATGCTCGGTCCTGGGCCAAGGAGCAGGCGACGTGGAGGGATAAAGTTCTGAACCGGCATATCACTCCAAATTTGAGAGAAATGCAGTATAGCGGAGTTCAGTCGCTTTCGGCCATGGGTATTCTGAATAGGAGCGTGCGACTGGCGGGAGAGGCGAGACGAGAAAGGGTTTCGAGAGAGAAAAACAGCATGTTATAGTTTCAAAGATTATGGAACCTGCTTCTCTTTCTCTCAATGAACCGCATGAGCCTAAGTCCTGGTGGCGAGCCAGAGATGTGCCGCCTACAATCGGGGTTTATTCTGGGCGGTTCTCGCCCATGGTTACACTGTTGTCTGCGCTCTTCCTCATAGTGGCGCTGGCGTCGATTGTGTGGCTGTCAGCCTCATCATCCAAGTTGGAGCGGATCGAGTCGCCCGAGCAAGCGCTCAGTCTGATGGTCAGTCGGACCAGGGATGTGCAGGAAGGACTCAAGCGTGCGCCCCAGTGGGAACAGCAGCTCTTGGCCTGGGCCTCCGGCGGCAACGAGGCTGAATTGGCGCACGAGATTGAATGGTATCAAGAATTAGCGGAGATCTCTGAAGACCCGTTGGTGCCGCTTCAGTTGGCGATTCTCCAAGCTGAGGCCGGCCATGTCTCGCAGGCGCTCCTCTCCGCGCATGAGTGGGCCAGGGCAGAAGACCCGCTTCCTCAGTTTGCCGATCTGGTGGTGGCCGCCTATGGCGAAGGACCGGTTCATGATGAGGACCGGTATGTTTTGTGGCAAGCAGAGGTGGCAGAGGCGTTGCCGGCCGGCTGGTTCTACGATCGCCTGGCTGAACGCCTGGCAAGCCGTGCCAACGATGCCGCGCTCGTGGCCAGGATTCAGGAACAGGCCGCAGTGCGTGTCGACCGCCAGTTTGTCCGGTCGCATCGCTTGACGTTCGTTGAACTCGGAGCGATGGCCGTCGGTACCGTGGTAGGCCTGTTGCTCTGGTTCAGACGGAATGAGCCTTCCAGTTTTGTCAGGCTTCATGAACCGGGCGTGCCGCCGCCGTGGCCGGGTGGCGTCGGCGCGGCGGTCTTGCTGCGAGGCGGCGCGATCGGTGCGATGCTCACGGTGCTGTTCTTGATCTATGCGCCACCCGACAATGTCTCGCTCCGGGCATTGACCATTCCGATGACGAATATGCCGTTACTCCTCTTGGCCTACCATCATCTCTTCCGTCCTTCCGGCATGACGTTTGATGAAGGATTTGGACTGGAAATCGGTTGGGCCTGTGTCGGTCGTCTGGTGACTGTGGTATTGGCGGTGGTGGCAGCCAGTTTGTGGGGCGAGTGGGTGATGGATCGCTTGTCGGAGCCTTTCCATCTGACGAGTCACTGGGCCGAATGGTTCGACGCAGATCTCGTCTGGGCCGCGCCCTTCCTGACGGCGATAAGTTTGGTCGAATACGTGATCTTTGCGCCCGTGTTTGAGGAACTCGCGTTTCGCGGGCTCCTGTTCGCCATCCTGCGCCGAAAGTTCCGCTTCCTGCCGGCCGCGCTGATCAGCGCAAGCATCTTCGCCATCGCCCATGGCTATGGATTGGTCGGCTTCATCAGCGTCCTGTGGAGTGGCGTCCTCTGGGCTTGGTTGTATGAAAAAACCGGGAGCCTGCTACCCGGCATCCTGGCCCATACCATCAATAATTTGCTGGTGTGCTTAGCAGTAATGGCCCTCCTCCGTTAGCAGGCTTGTGAAAACGGTCCCCAACGTCGTTCTCGGGTCGCCAAAATCCTCAACGTACCCAAGAGGGTACGCTTCCGGTTTTGACTCGCCTGCGGCCTTGTTGGATGACCGTTTTGACAAGCCTGTGCCCTCACTCCGTCCCTGATTCGAGCAATGCTAGAGCTTCGTATAAATCTGGGTACCTTAGGACGTAGCCTAGTTCTGCTCGAAGCCTTGCGTTGCTGATCCGTTTTCCCGATGAGAGGTCTTCTTTTGCTGCTGCCGCTGCTGCCACACCCCATCGCTGCTGCGCAGTGACGCAGATCTCATTCCAGGTGTGAGGTTGGCCATCGCTGACGTTGTAGGCCTCGCCGGGCTTCCCTTTGTCCATTGCAAGCAGGCAGATGGCGGCCAAATCCTCCGCGTGAATGAGGTTTACAAACTTGCGTGATGAGCCGACGCGGCCTTGCCTGATCCAATCCAGCGGGTTCCGCCTTGGTCCATAGATTCCTGCCACACGCAGGACGATCGCGCCACAGTTGGTGCGCAAGAACTCTTCCCCCTGCACGCGATGCTTGGTCATGTTGATCGGGGCGGATTCGTCAATCCAGGGCGGAGGGTATTCAGTCGATGGATCCAGTGCATCGTAAGCTGAGGTGCTCCCTAAGACGACGATACGTCGAGGTGGTGCATTGAGCGTGCGTGCGAAGGCCTGTACCTGTTCGAGCGGCGTGGCGGGAAAGCACCAGATGAGATCGGCGCCCGCCGGAATGTTCAGCCAGGTCGAGGGCTGTTCCAAATCGAACCTAAGGCGCTGCTCCGAAGGAATGCCTGCGAGTTTGTTCAGGGCGTTCCTGCTGGTGGCATGGACAGTCCACCCCTGCGAGGTTCCTGTTCTGTGCAACACATGTCCAGTGTAGCCAGATCCCATCACAACCAGCCGTGATGTCGCCTGTCGTGTCACTCAATACCCCCCTGCAGGTTGGGCCATCTTTTCACAGTCGCGTATAATGGCACAACTGTAGCCTAATAGAGGAATTTGTAGGAGAATGCCCTATATGAAATCCATTGCGTCCGTGTTGTCGATCATTGCCCTTGGGTTCGGACTCTTAAGCTGTTCAGGTGGCGGGGGCGGCGGCGGGGGCAGCACATCAGCCTTTGCAGTATCGACGACTGCGGCCGATTTTGGTGTGGTCGGAAACGCCTATACTTCGACCCTCGCGGCTACAGGAGGAACAGCTCCATTCACATGGACGCTATCAGGCGGAGTCTTGCCCAATGGGTTATCCCTCAATGCCGGCACGGGAGTCGTGAGCGGCACACCGACGGCAGACGGTAATTCGACGGTGGTATTCACTGTGACGGACAGCACAGGTCAGACCGCGACCGGCTCAGTGCTGTTTGCCATCCATACGAGGACGGATCGTGTCTCGGTCGACGGCAGCGGTACCGCGGGAAATGGCGCCAGCTCAACTCCTTCCATCAACGGCGACGGAAGCCTCGTGGCCTTCGTGTCGCAATCGACAAACTTTGTTACGGGAGTCAACGGCTCACAGATCTACGTCCACAATCGGCAGACCAACCAGGTAGAAGCGGTCTCTCGCGACAACAACGTGAGCATAGTGAATGAAGGTAATGGAGTGAGCAGTGCCCCGGCTCTCAGTGCGGACGGGCGGTTCGTGGCGTTTGTGTCGTTAGCGACGAATCTGGTGATGGGTGTCAGCGGCCAACAGATCTATGTCCGCGATCGTCAGACGAATCAAACCACCGTCATTTCGAAGAGCAGCACCGGTGTCATCGGCGATGGCGCTAGCAGCGCGCCGGCGATCAGCTCCGACGGGCGATTCGTGGCCTTCGTGTCGGCGTCGACGAACTTAGTGACGAGCGTCAGCGGGATCCAGATCTATGTCCACGATCAGCAGACCGATGAGACCACACTCGTTTCAAAAGATAACAGTGTGACTCCAGTGCCTGGCAACGGCGCGAGTGCTACACCGGCCATCAGTTCCGACAGCCGGTTCGTGGCTTTTGCCTCGTTGTCTACGAATTTTGGTGCCGCCGGAGGCAATCAGCAGATCTATACCCATGACCGCCTCGCTGGCGCCAATGGAACCACCAGTCTGGTCTCTAAAGACGCTGCTGGGACGGCGGGCAATGGCAACAGCAGTACGCCGTCGATCAGCGGGGACGGACGATTTGTGGCGTTCATGTCCCTCGCGACGAATCTCGTAGCAAGCGTGAGCGGTCAACAGATCTATCTCCATGACCGCAACACGGGGGTCAATGGGACTAACAGTCTTGTCTCGCATGACAACAATGGATCGCCTGTTCAGGGCAATGGTGCGAGCAGCGTTCCAGCGATCAGCTCGAACGGTCAAGCAATTACCTTCGCCTCACTGGCGACCAACCTCCTGAACCCCGCGCCGGCCGTCGCCGGCCAACAGGTCTACAGCCACGATCGTTCGACCGGTGCGAACGGCACGACGAGTCTCGTCTCCAAAGATAACAGTGTGACTCCCGTTGCAGGGAACTTCGCAAGCGATCGGCCCTCGACGAACAGCGACGGCGGTTTTGTCGCTTTTTCATCGCAGGCGACCAATCTTGTCGCGGGAAGCGGTTCCCATATCTATGTCCGAGCGCTGCCCTAGCCGGTAGAGCTTCCTCTGGCTGCGTGGTACGATACCGTGCCATGCTCCTCTCTCGATTTCATCCGCTCATTGCCGAATGGTTTCACCGGCAGGTTGGCCAGCCCACCGATGTCCAGGTTGAGGCTTGGCCAGCAATTCAATCAGGGGCTGATGTTCTGATTGCCGCTCCGACCGGTTCCGGTAAGACGTTCGCCGCTTTTCTCTCCTGCATCGATCAGCTCTTCAAACAAGCCCTTGCGCGTGAACTCGACGACCATACGCAGGTGCTCTACGTGTCGCCGCTGAAAGCGCTCAGCAACGACATACAGAAAAACCTACAGCATCCACTTGCTGAAATCGGTACCGCAGCGTTGTCTGCCGGGCTCTTGATGCCGGAACTCCGTGTCCTGGTCCGCACCGGTGACACGTCGATGACTGAGCGCCAGCAGATGCTCAAGCGGCCACCCCATATCCTCGTCACGACGCCGGAGTCACTCTTTATTTTATTGACGGCTGAGAAGAGCCGTCGGTTACTGCAGACGGTCCGGACCATCATCGTCGATGAAATCCACGCCGTTGCGCCGAATAAACGTGGCGCCCATCTGGCTCTGTCGCTGGAGCGATTGGAAGCGCTGACGCTCACGAAACCTCAGCGTATCGGGCTCTCCGCGACCCAACGGCCGATCGAAACCGTCGCCCGATTCCTAGTAGGAAATCGACAGCCGGCGCAGACGTCCCTCTTCACACCCCGCACGTCTGACACCTCACCCCTCAAGAGTCCTTGTCAGATCATCGACGTGGGGCATAAGCGCGAAATGGATCTGGCTGTGGAAGTGCCGAAGGACGAACTCAGTGCCGTGGGCACGAATGCGATTTGGGCCGATGTCTATGATCGCGTCGGCGAACTCGTCCGGCAGCATCGCTCGACCTTGGTCTTCGTCAATACAAGGCGTCTCGCCGAACGAGTGTCACACTCCCTGGAAGAACGGCTGCGGGACTTAGGCGCCGACGTCGTTGCGGCGCACCATGGCAGCCTTTCGCGTCAGATTCGCTTGTCGGCTGAAGAGCGGCTCAAGAGCGGGAAGACGCGCGTCGTCGTCGCCACGGCCTCGCTGGAACTCGGCATCGATATCGGTGCCGTGGATCTCGTCTGTCAGATCGGTTCGCCCCGCGCGATTGCCACCTGTCTGCAGCGGGTTGGCCGGGCCGGACACTGGATCAAGGCCATTCCCAAGGGCCGTCTCTTTGCCATGACGAGGGATGACTTGCTCGAATGTGCGGCGCTGATACGTGCGATTCGGACGGGAGTCTTGGATCGTATTGCCGTGCCGCCGGCTCCGCTCGACATTTTGGCGCAACAGATGGTGGCAGCAGCGGCGACGCAGATCTGGGATGAAGACGAGTTGTTCGATCTCTGCCGACGGGCCGATCCCTATCGGGAATTGGCGCGCTCGGAGTTCGATCAGGTGCTGCGGATGTTGGCAGATGGGATTGCGACCAATCGCGGGCGTGGGCTCGCCTATCTCTTCCACGATCGGATCAATCGCCGTATCAAAGGCCGACGCGGGGCGCGACTTGCGGCAATCACGTCCGGCGGGGCCATCCCGGACACAGCGAATTATGCCGTGGTCGCCGAGCCAGAGGGCACGGTCGTGGGATCAGTCGATGAAGACTTTGCGGTGGAGAGTCTGGCCGGCGACATCATGTTGCTGGGCAATACATCTTGGCGGATCAAGGGAGTAGAGATGGGCAAGGTGCGGGTGGAAGACGCCCACGGAGCACCGCCTAACATTCCCTTCTGGCGCGGCGAAGCTCCATCGCGGACGGCGGAACTGTCAGCTGAGGTGGCTCGTCTTCGGTCTGATATCGATCACGTTCTTGAGTCAACCCCCGTACCCCTCACCCCTTACGCCTCACCTGTTCAATGGTTGCGGCAAGAGTGCGCTCTGGATCAGCGCGGAGCGCAGCAGGCTGTTGAGTATGTGCTGGCAGGCAAGGCTGCCCTTGGAACCGTGCCAACACAGCAGACGATCGTCGCGGAGCGGTTCTTCGATGAAAGCGGCGGGATGCAGCTGGTATTGCACACGCCATTCGGGGGCCGGATCAATCGGGCCTGGGGCCTCGCCTTGCGGAAGCGGTTCTGCGTGACCTTCGATTTCGAATTGCAAGCTGCGGCGACCGACAACGGAATCGTCATCTCGCTTGGCGAGAAGCACAGTTTCCCGCTTGATGCGGTGTTCGGATTCCTGCACAGCCATACGCTTCGCGAGGTCTTGCTTCCCGCTGTGCTCCAAGCGCCGATGTTTATGACGCGCTGGCGCTGGAATGTCTGCCGTTCGTTGGTCTTGCTGCGTTTCTCCCATGGCAAAAAGGTTCCCCCGCAGATTCAACGGATGAAGGCGGAGGATCTTCTTGGCGCCGTTTTTCCTGATGTGATGGCCTGTCAGGACAATATTGTCGGCGAGCGGACTCGCCAGATTCCGGATCATCCGCTCGTGAACGAAACTTTGCGGGACTGTTTCACGGAGGCGATGGATCTCGACGGGTTGATTGTGCTTCTCAAGCAGATTGAAGCAGGGACCATTCGCTGTGTGGCAGTCGATACGCCGATGCCGTCTCCGTTCTCGCACGAGATCTTAAATGCCAACCCCTATGCGTTTCTCGACGATGCGCCGTTGGAAGAGCGGCGGGCACGGGCGGTGGAGATGCGGCGCACGCTTCCGGCTCAGCTGGCCGGCGAGGTCGGGGCCTTGGACCCGGCGGCGATTGAGGAGGTACAACGGGAGTCCTGGCCTGTCGTGCGCGATCCGGATGAATTGCACGATGCCTTGCTCACGTTGCTGTGGCTGCCGCTCGAAGAGGTACAGGACTGGGCGATCCACTTGCCGCGCTTGATCGATGAGGGGCGCACGGTTGAACTCAACGTGAGGAGTGAGGCGCAAGAAGTAGGGGGATGGGTGGCAACGGAGTATCAGGCCCAAGTGGAATCGATGTTTGCGTCGGGCGATGAAGCCGCTACCGATGCCACGGTGCTTGGCTGGATGGAAAGCATCGGGCCAACGACGGCATTCGAACTCGCGACGCGATTGCATTGTCCGACTCAGGCGATTGATCAATCCTTGGTTCGCCTCGAAGCATCAGGGCAAGTCCTCCGCGGACAGTTTCGGCCTATCAGCCGAATTCAAAATTCAAAATTCAAAATTGATAATTCCGACGTGGCCGGCGCCGCGCCGGAATGGTGCCACCGTCGGCTGCTGGCGCGCATTCATCGTTTGACCATCGACAGACTGCGCAAAGAGGTTGAGCCAGTGTCTGCGGCCGAGTTCATGCGATTTTTGTTTCAGTGGCAACATGTCTCCCCTGGGTCGCGTCTCCATGGCGAGGCCGGTCTCTTGGACATCGTCGCGCAGCTGGCCGGCTTCGAAGCTGCAGCCTCAGCCTGGGAGCCGCATTTGCTCCGGACGAGGCTGGCGAAGTATGAGCCGGAGTGGCTGGACCGGCTCTGTCTAAGCGGGGCAGTCAGCTGGGGGAGGCTGTCTCCTCATCCACGGCTTGCGCACGTTGGCGATTTTGACCGACGTCGGATCATCCCGACGAGTGTGGCGCCAATTAGTATCTTCCCACGCGAAGAGAGCGAGTGGTTGAGGGATGTCTTCCAGGATAGCTCGCCATCGAATGGGCGTGACCAGTTTGCCCAGTTGAGTTCCGTGGCGCAAGACCTGCGTCGTACCTTGCACGAGCGAGGTGCGAGCTTCTTTGCCGACCTTGTGCGGATGACCAACCATCTTCCGACGGAAGTGGAAGAAGGACTCTGGGAACTCGCGGCTGCCGGCCTGGTCACGGCCGACGGCTTTGACAATTTGCGCGCGCTCATGGATCCACGCCGTCGGCGGGCGGAAGGACGAGAACGGTCTCGCCGACCGCGCCATGCTGCCGGTCGTTGGTCACTCCTGAGACAAGCTGCCATCTATCCGCCATCAGCGATCAAACCTGAGCCTGCAACTGTAGTTACCTCACGCCTTACGCCTTACGCCTCACGCTCGATCGAGCCCGTCGCGCGCCAGTTGTTGCGTCGATACGGCATAGTGTTCCGCGACTTGTTGGGGCGGGAAGCGCTGGCATTGTCCTGGCGCGATCTGCTGGTGCAGTACCGTCGGATGGAACTGCAAGGCGAGATTCGTGGGGGGAGGTTTGTGAGCGGCTTTACCGGGGAGCAATTCGCGTTGCCGGAAGCTGTCGAGTCGTTACGGGCGGTGAGAAAACGGAACGAGTCGGGCGCTGCCTCTCACGACATCAAACTGTCTGCCAGCGATCCGTTGAATCTCGCAGGAGTCATCTTGCCGGGTCCGCGCGTGCCCGCTGTGCCGTCGAATTTCGTGGTGTTTCGTGACGGGACGGTGGTGCGAGCTGTTCTAGCCCGGACTAATCATGAATGCCGTCACGAGGCGTTCGAGACCGAAGCCCGCCGGGGCTTCTCGCGAGTAAGGCCGACGGAGGCGTACTTGCAGTCCGTCGAGGAGGCCGAACGAGAAAAGCCCCGCCGGGCGAGAGAATCGGACGACGTAGCAGGTATTCATGATTAGTCCGGGCTAGGACGAGAGGCGGCGGACAGACCGATCGAGCAGGGAGAGTGGAGTGGAGAGGCCAATCAGGTTAGTCCGCATTATTCATGAGCGCTTCTGCTGTAATCGCCGATGTTCATGCGAGAGGCACGGGGCCAGAGGCTAGTGGTAATCAGAGGGAATGTCTTCTCTCTCGCCTCGTGCCTCTCGCCCTTTGCCTAGCTTCTACGCGATTTCGCGACGAACCATCATGAATAATGCAGGCTAGCGAGCCAGCATCCGTAACTGTTGGAGCCGGGCTTCATGGTCTGACGTCATGAGCGTCTCGAACGCCCCCTGCGCCTTTGCTTGAAAGGCTGCCTGCCGGTCGTCCGACAGTCCCAAGAGGGTGCCGAGCGATGTGAGATATTCCCCCTGCCCGCGCGCCAGGTCCTGCTCCACATTCGTCTGGTTCAAAGCCGTGAAGGCGGTCAGCTTGTGTTCTGGATGCAAGAGGCCGTCTTCAGTGAACCAGGTGCGGCCGGAGGTCGTGCCTGTGACGTTGGAGGTGGTATCCGTGGTCTCTTTGACCGTGGACTTGAGTGTGCAGCCTGCCGCGAACATTATGAGCGCGGTCATGCAGATGAGAGTTGAGAGCCGAGTGCGGATCTGTCGCATGGTCGTCCTCCTTCCTATCCAGTGAGGTGGCCTCACACGTCGCGGTTTCCACTATAGCATATAGCAGGTGCGCCTCGATTTCACTATCCCACTGAGTGGTACGGTGCCGCGTGCCGTCTATTGAGATGGGTGAGGCGGGTGGCCTGGTTAGTCCCTTGTGCTCACGGAACGCCCACGGTAAAGCTGTGGTCGTTCGACGTGCGCAGTAAGGAACCAAGCCAGGCCACCCTTGATAGAGCAGTAATGAGCGGTCTCGGAAGGAGCATGAGAGGACAGACTAGGTAGTCTCCTGTGCTCGTGCAACGCGCGGTCTCGGAAGACCCTCGTTGGACACGCGCAGTGGGAGACCACCTAGCCTGCCCTCAAGGGAGACGGAAAATGGAGGAGAGGCGCGCGCATTCGAGGATTAACCAGCCGCCGATTAAGGTAATAACGAGCGAGATTCGAACGGTACCAGAACTCTTGGGTCATCGTGACGTCAAGACGACGATGATTGATACTCACGTCCTAAACCGCGGCCCGGCGGGTGTTTGCAGTCCGGTGGACGGTATTTGAGCCCATTCAAGGAGGGTGTGTTATGTCGATCCGTATAAGATGCCGTAATCAATGGCCACAAGGACCGCAACTGATTGAGATTGCACCGTTTCTCGTGTATGTTTCAGGAAAATTGACGGAGAATTATACGGATAGGAAAG
>DASYVB010000027.1:0-11246 GCA_036000525.1 Nitrospiraceae bacterium
GTTCCTCTGCCACAAGGTGCTGAATATGATTGAGGACCGGCTGATCTTCGACTTGATTCTCCATGAGAGCCTCCTCCCACGCGGATGTGATCGGAACGGTCAGGCTTTGATGTTACGCTCCCCCTAAACTGAGGTCAATCGATGCTCCGCAAACATGATGACCTGGGCGTAGGTCGCCAGAAGAAAGAGAACGTACCCGAAACCATTTCGCGGCGCGTGGCGGGGATGTGGTTCAGTTGGTTCATCTGGTTTGTTTGGTTTCTTTGGTTTGTCTGGTTCAGAGAACGAAATAACCGAGATAAACCAGTTAGACTGCCTCTGAATCGCCTTTCCCTCACACAACGATGGACCAGGCAAACCCTTAAAGTGGATTATCCTTGTTTCTTCTACCCACAAATCCAGGGATTTCGTCCACTCGATTAGGTGGTTCGGAAAGTACTGCTTTTGATCTGGAACCATACTTCATCTCGTGTGATAGAGGACGATCTGAGGGAAGTCAACCACATGATAGGAGGTAGTGATCAAGACGGGATTGCGGTTCTTCTACTTCCGATTGGGAACTGCGTTCTTGGCCGAAGTGAGAAGAGCCCCACGAGAGGTGCTTTCATTGGGGTACGCGGTCGCTACCCCTACAGCAACGGTAGGGCCAAGATCCAAGGCCTCGATGGTTTTGTGGAAATGGTCCTTCATAGGCTTCGCATCCTCGGCTCCTGTACCGAATAGCAGCACGACAAACTCCGCACCCCGATACCGCGCCACGACCTGGCCTGGCTGGGCGAAAGTCTCTTGTGTAATCTGAGCGATTTTCTGTAGGCACTCGTCACCCGTGAGGTACCCATAGGTGTCGTTAAAGGCCTTAAAATTTTCCAGGGTAACGAAGAGCAGCGAAAGAGGAAGGTGTTCTTTTGTCGCGCGCCCCCACTCCTGCTCGAAGAGCTCATCAAAACTCCACCAGTTCATGATGCCCGTTAAGATGTCGATAGTTAGAGGGACTTGGATGTTCGCCTTCTGGGGTGTCATCTTCTGTGACTGCGCTCGCTGTTTGGTGTCTTCTTGGATTCTGAGTACCATCGCGACCTTGGCTAAGAGCTCAGCCTTGATTATTGGCTTTCGGATATAGTCGACAGCACCTCGCCGAAATGCCAATTGGATAGTGCCGGAGGTCGTATCAGCCGAGACCATCAGGATCGGGACCGCTTCAAATTGCTTCATAGATTTAATCCGCGTGCAGGCGTCGAGTCCATCATACCCAGGCATCATGACATCAAGCAAAATCAAATCGATTGGGGCCAAAGGCTCGCCCTCAGTTAGCCTCTTCAAGTAATGCAACGCCTCTTTCGCCGAGCTAGTTGGGACAACCGCGTAGTCGGCGGACCTCAAGTAAGCCCCGATGAGCAGACAATCATCCTGCGAGTCATCGACGAGTAAGATGGCCATAGATCGTTCTCAGTATCAATGAGTTTACCCTATCAGGAAAGGGCCAGCCAGCCAAGGCATTGTCGAGAAAGGATATTGAGAGTCCGGGGGAAAAGGTGCCAGCACCCATTTCGCGGCACGTAGCGGGAATCTGGTTCAGTTGGTTCATCTGGTTTGTTTGGTTTCTTTGGTTTGTCTGGTTCAGAGAACGAAATAAACTAGATAAACCAGATAGACCAAGCAAACTAGATAGACCGCCTCTGAATCGCCCTCCCTCACACAGCGATAGACCGCACTGACCTGAAAAAGTAGAATGAGCGGGTTTCGTCAATGTGTGGGGAAGCTAGATGGAAGAAGCTCGCTCCGTCGATGTTATGGAAGTTCTTGTCTGCGCGAGCGGCGTAGCGTATGGCCTAGTGTTGGCCTACGGACTCAAACAGCAATGGCGCTGGATCACCGATCCACCAGAATGGACATCTGTGATCTATTTTCCCACAGTCGTAAAGATGATTTGGGGTCCCAAACATGTTCTTAGCTTTGCTTATTTGACGGCCTACGGCTCTCTCGTGATAAGTTTCATTTGTCTTGCGCAATCATTGATTGGTTCGTTCTAAGAAACCCAACCATGAACCGGCTCCGTAAACCAGTTAGCGGCGCGTGGCGGTATGACCTGCTGCAGACCGGTCCCGAGCCCAGCCGAGGATTCGTCGCTGGCCTCACCCCTTGCCCTCATTCGACGCACTACAGACTTAGACCCGCAAGGCCCAAAGACATAGAATGCCCCTGTTTCTGTTTGAAATGTTTTTCTCAGGAAACGGACAGCGCTAGCGACGAAGCAGTCCGCCGATCGAGATTCGATATTCACAGGGGCGCACGGGAGTCAGCGAGACCCTTCCAATCCGGCTGAGACGGTCCACTGACATGAACACCTGCGCCCAGCCGATCCTCGCCAGTGTGCTGAGGCCTTCCATGGATTGTGCGCCCTTTTTCTTGAACACACCGAGCATTATTCGATCGACCGTTTGTGGAGTGGTGGGCTCTTGGCTGTGAGTTCTCATGGTCCCCTCCGTGGAAACAGAAAGGTGAGAAGCAATGTGGGCGATACGTATGTACTTGCCTGTAAGTATGCGCCCATCTTTCCAGCTTGCAACGAATTCGTGAAATTCTGCACAAGAAGAATGAGGGTCAGCGGCAGAAACAATTGGGACATTCTGAATTTTGCGGTGCGTGGCGGGGAGCTGGTCTGTCTGGTCTATCTGGTTCGTCTAGTCTGTCTGGTTTATTTGGTTCGACGAACGAGAGAGACCAGACAGACCTGCGCTCCGGATAAACCGCCTCGGTTCGTCGTTCGTCCGGACAATTCAACATTCACCATTTAACATTGAACATTCCTACCCCCACCCTCCCCTCACACAGTTTCAAAATTCGCTCACATTTCCCACCAGGTAGCTCGCCGGCACTTTCTTGACACTTAGGTCTTGACCTAAGTGTGCGCCTGCTGTATAGTTAGGCACATGCCTAACCAATCAATAGAGCTCGATCGCGTCTTCTATGCCTTGGCTGACCCGACACGGCGGGCCGTTCTCGAACGGTTGAGCGACCGTCCCGCCCCTGTCAGCGAGCTGGCACAACCGTACGACATGGCGTTGCCCTCTTTCACCCAGCACCTGAATGTACTGGAGGACTGCGGGCTGGTTCGGTCTCAAAAGACGGGCCGCGTGCGGACCTATCAGATCGTGCCGCGACCGTTGAAAGCGGCTGAACGATGGATGGTGAAACACCGCGCGATGTGGGAAACCCGCCTCAATCAATTGGATGATTACCTCAACACTATGAAGGAGAAAAAACGATGACTCGCTTGATTCATCAACCCGATCCTCGGCTTGATCTGGTACTTGAACGCATCGTCGACGTTCCACAAGAACTCGTTTGGGCCGCGTGGACCACACCAGAGCACCTCAAACACTGGTTCACTCCAGTGCCCTGGAAAACGGTGGATTGCGAAATTGATCTTCGCCCCGGTGGTATTTTCCGCACCGTCATGCGCTCACCGGAGGGACAGGAGTTCCCCAACCTCGGTTGTTACCTCGAAATCATCAAGAACGAAAAGCTCGTCTGGACTAATGCCCTTGCACCTGGATACCGGCCATCCAACCCGTCAGCCGACGAGGCGGCCGCATGCGGATCGTTCTTATTCACAGCAGTCATTCTCCTTGAACGCCATCAGAAAGGGACCAAGTACACGGCGCTCGTCATCCACAAGGACGAAGCGGGTCGAAAACAGCATGAGGAAATGGGATTCCACGAAGGCTGGGGCAAAGCCCTCGATCAGCTTGTTGCACATATGAAAACACTATAGGTTGGGAGGAACAACGAGGAACCATCTGAAATTCGTAGGATAAACGAGCGCCTGAAACCATTTCGTGGCGCGTGGCGGGGATCTGGTTCATCTGGTTTCTTATCGTCTGCTTGGCTCGATGACAGGAGCATGCACCGCTGCGACTGCTTGACTGAGCGGTCTCTGGGCGCGTAACATCACGGTCAAGACGTTTCAGCCACGCCGACTGTCTCATCCCTCGCGCTTTGTCGCCCTTCCCAACGCGACCGATTCTCCAGTCTCCGCCGCTCCAACGCCGGTATCACTCTCCGCGCACTTTCCCGAGTCGATCACATCGCGGCAAGGAGGTATCCAAATGTCAACGCAGAGGCCCATTACCGACCGCATCCTCGAACTACTCCGAGGCTCCCAGGATTGCGAATTCGAAACATTGGTGGCGCGCTCTCCGGAGTTCACCTCTAGTGAGATTTATCAGGAGATCTCTCGCTTAAGCCGGGCGGGGAAGGTGATCATCACAAGGGACGTGGGGATCTTCAGCATCAGACAAGCTGCGGTTGTCGGCTAAGCGCCGGGAATGAACATGGCCGCGCCAAGAAAAAGGGTCCAGGTCTTGTAATCACACATTTCGCGGCGCGGGGGGGATCTGGTTCATCTGGTCTTTCTGGTCTATCTCGTTTGTTTGGTTCGACGAACGAGAGAGACAAGACAGGCCCGCGCACCAGATTGACTGCCTCTGTGGGGGGCAGAAATAGGGGATATGAGCTAGCCTGGCACGTTGATATCGAGAACTGGCGCCAATGTTGACTAGCAGGATGCTGAAAAAGTCGCTCTTCTCACCCGCCCGACCCCGGCGCGCCGAGACACGCCTTTTCCCATACGGCGTTCTTGCTTCGCTCCCAGAAATCGTGAAACGTGAAACGAGGGTCAACCGCGGAGTTGCGGCCTTGCTTGGGACAAGGTGCGTCTCGGCGCGACAGGGTTGGGCGGGTGAGAAGTCTGGCCTTTTTGAGCATCCTGCGCGGTGTTCTCCTGTTGTCCTAGATGTGCAGACCATTGAATTTCCACCGTGTCACAATAGTTTTTCCGCCGCCTACTAGAACTGATTCCAGAGCATTTGGTTTGTTACTTCGTGGTGAAATAGCACTTCCGAAGCCTTCACTATCGTGCCGAGCTCTTTAGGAGAACGATCTGCCACCAACTGTTTGAAGCTCGCATACTTTTGCTTGCTGTCCTCTCCGAGGATCTCGGTGATAAACTTCGACGAGTTAAACAGAGCGATCGCATCATTGATGTAACTCGGAAGGAATCGCACGCGATCGCGTGTCGTCTCGTCCTTTTCCAGCCGCTCCCCTTCAAAGCCGGTCTTGAGCATCGTGTACAGCACGAGGTAGGGGTTGGCATCGGGGGCGACTGAACGCAGCTCGATGCGCGCAGTCTTTTCGTTGGCCATCGGAATGCGGATCATAGAACCGCGATCGATCGCCGAGACCTTGACCTGGTTTGGTGCCTCAAAATGCGGATCCAGACGGCGATACGCATTCACCGACGAGTTAAATACTAGACAAATCTCGGAGGCATGATTCAGGAGTTTGAGAATGAAGTCCCACACCACATCAGAAAGGCCATCTTTCCCCTTCGCATCGTAGAAGATATTCTTGCCATTCTTGCTCAAGGAGAAGTTGGTGTGCATGCCGGAACCATTGATCCCAACGAATGGCTTCGGAAGGAACGTGGCCGTGTGCCCCATGGATCGAGCCACTTGGCGACAGATCAGTTTGTATAGCTGAACATTGTCTGCCGCGCGAACAACATCCGCATAGGAAAAGTTCATTTCGAACTGCGAGGGCGCGACCTCTGGATGATCTTTTTCGTTCTTGAAGCCTAGTGCACGCTGTGCCTCCGCCGCCTTATCAATGAACTGGCGAAGCGTGTCCATCGGGAGCGAGTGATAGTACCCGCCCGTTGAGATGAGTTGAAACCCTTTCTCGCGGTAGCGTTGCTCGGCGTTCGGCCCTTCCACGAGGAAGCCTTCTATTTCGCTGGCAGCATGCGCGGTCATACCCTGTTTATTCTTGAGATTCTTCGTATACGAATTCAGCATGCCACGGAAGTCGCTATGATACGGCGTACGATCAGCGTTTAAAACGGATGCGAAGAAGGTCACCTTGCCTGCCCCAATGACGTCGGCCGGAAAGTAGCGGATGGACGACCAGTCAACTTCAAGACGCAGGTCCGACTCATGTTGCGGCGTGAACCCACGGATAGACGACCCGTCAAAGGTAAGATTTCCCAGGGACTCCAGAAGGAACTTCTTGTCGTAATCGAGCATGTGAAGACGTCCTTCAATATCCGAGAAACATAATGTCACGGCCTTGATCTGCTTCTCCTTTTTAAGCCACGCTGTATAGTCCTGTTCCAGCTCTTTTGCGCTGGCCTGCTCGGCGCGCTGCGCCGCCTTTAGATTCATCTCTTCAAGCTCCTCATACGGTATCTCGAGGAAGGACTTCAGGTCAGCAGATTTATCTTTAGCCATGGTTCCTTTAATAGGCTCTTGGCACGAAAGTGTGGGCCTGGATACCCAAGGAGCAATTACCGGGTGCGGACTTAGTCTGTCACACCTCTTCTGGGCGTGCAAGGGTTTGCGATGCGGCGTATCTAGCACACTCACCGGAGAAGACGAAGCTCCGTGATCGTGCACCTGGGACGGACAGGCAAGGGATCGCTGTGCAGGCTGTGGCCAGAGGATGCAGCCGTGACGGTGACCACACCGGAAGAAGAATGAAAGTCAGCAAAGGATTTGGAGTCAAGAATGAGTATTGACTTATGAGAACCACGGGGAAAACATCGAAACCATTTCGCGGCTCGTAGCGAGGAGCTGGTTCATCTCGTTTGTTGGGTTCATCTGGTTTGTTGGGTTTGTTTAGTTGGTTTGCGGCACGAAATGAACAAGATAAACCAGACAAACTAGATAAACTCCCCTGCCCTCCCCTCACACAGCGATAGACCGAGCTCACATGATGAAGTAGAATGTCCCGGTTCCCTCATCCAAAAATTTAACCTTCAGGGTCGTCGAGAAAAACTCATTCTGCTGGAACTCAGGGTCGAGAGCCTGAAGGAGGATGCGTGATGAATCACGAATGATACGGAAAGGGCGGGCGTATTCGTTTCCCGCCGAGAGGAGGGATCATGGTGATGCTGCCGGTTAAGATCTCATTACGGCATCGAGGGAAAGTCTTGGGGCTGGACCGCGAGGCGGAAACGATGACGCTGCTCGGCCCAACAGGCGAACCGCTGGGGGCGGTGTCATGGGATGCCGTTATAGATTTCATTCAGGGCTATGTCAATGAGGCCCAATCCCATCGAGCAGTTCGAAATTACCCCCGCAGTCGTCTCGCGGCGAAGGTTCGGCTGTTGACAGCGGACCACAAACACCTCGACAGTGTCACCTGCGAGATCGGCGGAGGTGGGGTCTTCATCGAGACCCATCAGCCGCCGCAGTTAGGGACCGCCCTCGCGCTGGAACTTGTCCTGCCGGACGATCCGACCTCGCCGATCAACGCACAAGGCAACGTAGCCTGGATCCGGCCTAGGGAGGAGCATTATGTATTCTTTCCGGGGATGGGTGTCCAGTTCACCGAGATTTCCAAGGAAGGACGGGCGCGCCTTTTGGCCATGGTTAAGGACCTCGATCATGCGCGCCAGGGGGGTTGAGCCCCTCTTTCTGAAGGTGAGCGAAGCCCGAACTAATTCTATCGGAGGAATGGGAAAGAAATCGGTGTTAGGTCCCATTTGCGGCGCGTGACGGGGAATTGGTCTATCTGGTTTATCTAGTCTTTCTGGTTTCTTTGGTTTGGGTCAACAAGAGAGACAAGACAGACCCGCGCATCAGATAAACTGCCTCTGAATCGTCCTCCTCTCACTTCACATAAGGCTCCCGCAAGCGCTCATATGTCTGGAGCGGCACCTCCGCGTGACGGAGGCGATCCCTCACCCACCGGTACCCGACGGGCACCTTCTGATCCAAAAGGTACACAGAGCCCTCTTGCCGGCTCCACCGCACCACCCCTGGCTATCTCCCAGTCCGGCTGTACCGCTCGCCTGCCAGATCGGTCACTTCCGCCTCCAGCGCCTCGGCCACGACCTTCAGCCCCAGCGGAATCAGCGCTTGGATTAGAGCCACTCGGGAAGAAAAAGGTGTCAGGGTGCATTCAAGATCCTAGTGCAACAGGTGGTGAAACGCATGGGCGGGGCTGTGCCAGTTCAAGATCTTCCGAGGCCGATCATTGAGCAGCACCTGCACCCGCTTGATCTTAGCGCGAGACACCTGAGTGAACCGTGTCCCCTTGGGAAAGAACTGGCGGAGCAGCCCATTGGTGTTCTCGTTCGTCCCTCGCTCCCAGGGCGAAGATGGATGGGCAAAATAGACCCGCATTTTCGTTTGTTTCGTAAACAGCCGATGCTCCCGCATTTCGGGCCCTTGGTCGTAGGTGAGCGAGCGACGCAGCTGAGCCGGCAGCGTCCGGAGTTCGCGCGCGAAGGCCTGCCGCACGGTGGCCGCGTCCTTGGCCTTCAGAGGGACCAGCACAGTAAATCGCGTGGTCCGCTCCACCAGCGTGCCAAGCGCCGAGGCATTGGCATGGCCCACGAGCAAGTCTCCCTCCCAATGCCCCGGCACCCTGCGGTCCGCCACCTCTGTAGGCCGCTCATCAATACTGACCAGATCCTGAATGGGCCGCGACGACAGACGTACCTTGTGCGGCCGACGAAAGCGATGACGGCGACGGAGATACCGGGCGAGTTCCCGCTTCAAGGCTCCGCTGGGCAGCACATACAGATAGGTATAGATGGCTTCATGCGAGATCCGCATCATCGGTTCGTCAGGATACCGCTGCGGCAAGCCGTGAGCAATCTGTTCGGGAGACCAGCGGTGCGCGAGCAGTTGCAAGACGGCGGCGCGCAAGCGCGCGTGGACCACGAGCTTCCGAGGCTTGCGCGGCTGGTGGGCCCAGCGCTGCGTCCGTTGATGGGCGGGCACCGCTCGATAGGTGACCGGCGAAGTCCGATGACGTGTGAGTTCACGCGACAGGGTGCTCGGCGCTCGCTGCATCACCTGAGCCGCCGCTCGAAGACTATTGCCTGCCGCCAGCATACGACTCAATTCTTCGCGCTCCATGAGACTTAAGCGTCGGTATCGTTCCATGTGCAACTCCTTCGTTCCTGGAATGACCAGGATACTGGTGTTGCACTAGAACCTTGAACCCAGACAGGAACCATTTCGCGGCGCGTGGCGGTCCGGCGCATTCCTCCCCCACCCCTACTCAACCTTACACAGCGATAGACAGCGCCGATCTGAAAAAGTAGAAGGTCCCTGTTTCCTCATTCTTCCGCATCGTGTCTTTACATTCCGCTCCTGTCCATAGTGCTAGGCAGCTCATGGTTTGTCCGACGGACTGCTTGATCTGGGCGTCAACCCTGCCTGGCTGACTTACTTCTTAGGCATGGAGCTGAGCCAGGCCTCGAAACCTGTCGGGCCGATGCGCGCGTTGTTGCCGGGGGTGAGCGATTGATCGTTCACCGCTACGCCGAAGTAGCGTGCGTGGGCATCTGTGACTACCTTGCGTGGATCTTGGGTTGCGGTCAAGAATCGTCCGACGAGTTTGTCGAGAGGTACCCGATCAGGACCAGCTATCTCGATCGTGCCGTTCACCGGCGGTCCGACTGCGACGTCGGCCATTGCGGCAGCCACGTCATCGGACCCGATGGGCTGTGCAAGGGCGGGTGGCAGGTGAACCGTTTGCCCGACGGTGCTGAATTGTGCGATGGCGCCCACGAATTCGTAGAACTGCGTTGCCTGGACGATCGTATAGGGAATCTTTGAGGCCTTGATCAGATTTTCCTGGGCCATCTTCGCGCGGAAGTATCCACTCTCGAGAAGGCGGTCGGTGCCGACGACCGACAGCGCGACGTGATGCCTCACGCCAGCGGCCGCTTCTGCGGCAAGGAGGTTACGACCTGACGTCTCGAAGAATTTCAACACGGCCTTGTCCTCGAACGAAGGCGAGTTCGCCACATCGACGACAACCTGAGCGCCGGCTAGCGCTTCAGCCAGCCCCTCACCCGTGATGGTGTTGACGCCCGATTTAGGTGATGCCGCTACCACCTCATGGCTTTGCTTGCGAAGCCTGTTTACAAGTTTTGTCCCGATAAGCCCGCTGCCGCCAATCACTACGATCTTCATAACGATCCTTTCGTTTGTCGCCCTAACCGGACGAGTACTGTCCGGGATTATCTTCGGGTTGAGTGCACTCCAGGTCTCACTCAAGCTCGTTTGTCGGTCATTCCGCAGTCACTTCACTGTCACTACTACTGGAGCTCCCTTGTCTTTGACCAAAACCACAAGGAATTTTGCTGGATCGGTATTGCTTGCGTTCCGGCTAACGACATGAACATCGTTGGGGTTTTCATAGTAGGTCTGTCCTGGTGTAAGAGTGACTTCTTTTCCGCCCTTCACCTGCATCACGATGGAGCCCTCCAGCACATAGACAAATGCATGTGCATTGTGACGATGGATCGGGCTCGACCCGCCGGGCGCATACTCTACGGTGATCATCAGGCCTTCCTTGCCGGAAATGTCCGTCAGAACTTCCGACATGAGCGGCGTGACCTTACCCTCCTGAGCCATCAGCGTGCCTGATAGGAGACATAGACCAACCGCCAGGAGCAGGGTTACTCCGAGATACTGAACTCTCATGGACCGACGATGAGCGGCTTGCTTCATGATGGCGCCTCCTTCTCGGTATTGTTGACTATGTTGTGAACGAGAAACAAAAAGGGGCCAGGCTACGTTTCAGGGAAGCGTATGGGCGCAAGGTGGACAAGATATCGCAGGCCGATGCGATCAGGGCCTGCCACTCTGGTGAGCCAATCGCACGCTAGGAACGCCAGGCACTGGCTATCGTCCGCTCGCTGACGACCAATCCCTACTGCTCATAATTCTCGACGACCTCCGGCGGGCGAACTTGCGCATCGTCCGGGTCAAGTCCGACGTCGCGAAGGGCACGTCGCTGGCGCAAGAGGTCCCAGCACTGATCCAGTTCGACCTGGACTTGCGCGAGCCGCTTACTATCAGTTGTGGGGTGTGCCCTTTGATCGTGCAATCGGTGTTCCTCTTCGACAAGGCGCTGAATATGATTGAGGACCGGCTGATCTTCGACTTGATTCTCCATGAGAGCCTCCTCCCACGCGGATGTGACCGGAACGGTCAGGCTTTGATGTTACGCCCACCCGAAACTACGGTCAACCGATGCACTGGCCAACATGATGACCCCGCGTAGGTTGCCAGAAGAAAGAGAAGTTGACCTCACTCCCACGCGCGTGCCTCCGGCTACCGCCTGACTCTACGCCCTCTCCGTTCCTGCTATAATCCGGCGGCTGTGAGGCTTGCTGATGCGGAGGCGGTACGATCACATTGACCTGAGGGTGCGCAGTCTGG
>DASYVB010000028.1:0-21618 GCA_036000525.1 Nitrospiraceae bacterium
GCCGCATGGTGGCCTGTTGCACCTGCTCGTCCTTGAAATCTTCGAAGCGGCTGCTCCCAATCGGACTGCTCGCATGGCTGCCAATACCGCGGGTATCGTCCTCGGTCACCGCTTCGATCCAGTTGTTGGCCAGACCCAAGAACCCGTGACGGACGAAGTAGACTTCCAGGCCAAACCGGTGTCCTGTCACGCGCAGTTCTTTCAACGCGGCGCCGGCACCGGCGAAATCACCACCCGAGACCAATGCCACGATACGCTTGATCTGTCGGGGCTTGAGTGTGATCCGGTCTCTGCGTTCGCGCTCGACCTTCACCCAGGTCTCCCGCGCCGCCCGTTCCCGCGCTGACAGACCCACAGCGGTGGAATAGCCGGATAAGAGTCCCTGTTCGTAGGTCAGCAGAACGACGTTATCCTGTCCCTCCTTATATTCGCCAAACTCGGTGAAGGCTTCGCGAAAGGGACGAGGATCGAGATAAATCATGAGCGCCCGCAGCGTCGAGCTGTGGCTGTACACACACACGGCCTTCCCCTGGTGGGACTGACCCAACCGACGGAAGCCATCGACGATATCCACATAGACATCGAAGAAGGAATGCCCGCCCGGGTAGCTGTAGAGGGGATGTTTGATCAGGCGCTTGGCCGTCTGCACGTCCACGCCGAATGCCTTTGCGGCCTCTTCGGCTTCCACCTTCTTCTCCAGACCTGTGACCCATCCGAAATCCTGGGAGTCTAAGGCGGGATCGCAGGCTGGTGGGAGTGCCTCAGCATGGTGCGCCTGCGCCTGCATCAGCGCCGCGATCACCCGCTCATACAGTTGCCGGGTATTGGGGCTCTGGCTCACCAGATGGACGAAGTTGCGCGGATCAAGGTAGTTGTGAATGTGCAGGAAGTCCAGTTGTTGCCCAACCACGCCCAGCATCCGAGCCAGGGCTGCACCGACTGCGTCGGCTTTGGGGACGCCTCGCTCAGGATCCAGCACGTTCGCAAGGCGGCGCCCGACTCGATAGGTGCCGCTCTCCACGCGTGAGATACCATGACGCATCGTGAAAATGAGCGTGCGACCGCTTAAATCGCGCGGCAAGAGCCAAAACCGATCCTCGCCCAAGTCCAGCACGATACGATCCTCGGCCAACTGCGGCGTCAGTTGCGCGCGCGGCACGATCGCCACCGGCCGGCGATGCACCGGCTTCTGCACTGACCCGATTGGCACGCGGAAGAGCGGGGCCAACTCGCCTGCTGCGAGAAGAGCATTCCAGGCGGCAAAGAATACCAGTTCGTCGCCCCGGCAACTCTCTTCGATCACCGCGCGACGGGTAGCCCGATACTCCTCTGCCCCAGGAAAGCCCCCTTGCGCACCGTGCACAAACGCCCTGATCTTCTCCATGGCGTCACGGGTTCGCTGTGGTCGATCGACTGAGGAAGTCGGGATGGGTGGGAGCGCAATTCCCTCACCGGCTGTGCGACGCGCCAGCATCTCTCCATAGGCCAAGAGCCCTTCGACGGTCACAAACTCAAGCCGGTCCACTGCGGATTCCAATCTGTACCTCGTTGGCTCGTCCTAGCGTCAGCGACCATCGTGCCTGCCCAATCTGCCAGTATGGTGGCCGGGAGATGCAGGACTGGAGAACATCCTCAACAGGATGAATACTACGTTGGATGCTACGCTGGCGAATGAGCGATAGCAACAATTCCCGGCCTTGCAGACTGCGTAAAAACCATTTTGACACAGCAGCACTTCGATGGCCCCCACGTGTGGCACAACAGGAACACACTCCCGCAGGATAGCCTGGCGAGACAGGCGGGACGAGCGAGATGGGCTAAACGAGGTGGGAGTCCAATCAGTCCACACCGTGCCTTTCTCGCATGTCTCACGCTTCTCGCGGCACGGTCTATGGCCGCTGGCAGACTGTTTCAGCATCCTGCTAGAGCGCCTGCTCCTCTCACACCCGTTGATCCTCCGAGATCGTGCGTGCTAGGGTTCGTACCGTGCTGCCACGCCTCGTGATACGAACGCGAAACTATGGATCGAACTTGGAAGATTTATGGAATACTCGTCGTCCTTGGTGGGCTACTGTTCGGCGGCCCTACAGATTTCCCCAACGCCGGCTCGTTGTCTGAACCGACTGTACCATCTGCCTCTGTCCCAACCGTTCAGTCCTCAGGGCCAGCTCTTCACGATGCCACGCCGCCCCTTGATCGACAATTGCATCGCGTCGCGAAGGACCCCCTGCAAAAAGCCAAAGACCTGCTGGAAGCAATTCAGCAATATGAGGGCAAAGCCCTCCCTGGATATATCGGCGGCGGGGCGTTTCAGAATCGCGAGCGTCGCGTTCCTCCAGGCCACTATCGCGAGTACGATGTGAATCCCAAAGTACGCGGCCGCTCGCGGGATGCGGAACGGATCGTCATCGAGCAAGACACTGGCAGGGCCTACTATACCGGTAACCATTACCGAACGTTCATGCCATTGAGTGAGACACCATGACTCCGAAACACACACTGACATTGACCGCCTATCTCCAATCGACGAAGGCCCCCTGGACCTCATTGCTTATGGTCACAGCAGGGCAGCACGCCAAATCGCTGGTGCGCCCACCGACCGGGTTGGCACTGAAGGTCATCAAGGGCCGTCACTGCAAGACGCCAGCAAATCTGTTTGCGGAATTCGCACGGGTATTGGAGTTCCCTGACTACTTCGGCCACAACTGGGACGCCTTGGAGGAATGTCTGGCCGATCTGGAATGGCTGCCGGCCAAGGGCTATATTCTGCTCATCACCGATGCGACCCATGTGTTATCCGACGACGAAGCAGAGTATGAAACCTTTCTTGAGATATTGCGTGATGCGGGAGAAGCCTGGGGAAACGGACAGGCGGAAATGGGCACGCAACGAGCAACGCCCTTTCACGTGCTGTTCGCTGTATCGGAGCGAGAGAAAGCCAAGCGGGCCCACTGGGGGATGAACGAAATCAATGCGGAACCGACTCGGGAGCCTGGAGTACGGCGCCGGGCTTCTTCAAGACGGATCTAACCCACAGAATAGTCGCGCGAGACAAGCGGGACTGGCGAGACGGATGAAGGTTGATCTGGTTCATCTAGTCTGTCTGGTTCAACCAAACATACGAGACAGACCCGATAAACAAGAGAGACCAGCCAAATCTCGCGCTTTACGGTTCGACAGGCTCACCGTCATGAGCCATGTCGAAGGACGCGCTACGGTCCATAGACGCGGACGGCACGTTTCAACATCCGGTAAGGGAAGGAATCGGTCAGCTGCTCAAGATGTTTCAGGGGAAAATCGGAAGGCAACTTCCGGTAGATCGACAAGATGATGCTCCTGTTCTATGGGCGCATCTTCTTGGTTACGTTCAGCAAGCCTGTCCAGCGGAAGAGTGCAGAAGACAGTCCGGTCGCGACTCCAGAGTTTACGGCAGTATGAATCGATGCCTGCCTGCGGGCTTCGATGTCGTGGCGATGAACGACGCAAATCCCATGTGTTTCCCGAGCATCGTCGAGAGGCGTCTTCTCGCCCACCAGCTCGGGTTTCCCTTCCTGTCGGCACCACGAACAGACAATCTTCATCGTTGATCTCTAATATGAACCTTCTCTTTCTTGACCGAGGCTCGACTGCGTGGTACTGTGCGCCCCCATTATGAAAACCACTCGTTCCGCCAAGCTGTTTGCTGACGCGCAGCAATTGATTCCCGGGGGCGTAAATAGTCCGGTTCGGGCCTTTCGCTCCGTCGGAGGCCAACCCCGGTTTATCGAGCGCGCTAAAGGCGCCCGCCTCTACGACGTCGATGGGAACGCCTACATCGACTATGTCCTGTCATGGGGCCCGATGATTTTGGGTCATGCCGCCCCAGCGGTCATCAGTACGATCAAGAAGGCTGCCGCAAACGGAACCAGTTACGGCGCGCCGACCGAGCTGGAGGTCATGCTCGCCCGCATGATCCGCGACGCCTTCCCATCGATGGAAAAGATCCGACTCGTCAGCTCCGGCACCGAGGCGGTCATGAGCGCGATTCGTGTCGCGCGTGGCTTTACGAAGCGAGATAGTATTCTGAAATTTGAAGGGTGCTATCACGGCCACAGCGATTATTTGCTGGCGAAGGCCGGTTCAGGTTTGACCACGCTGGGGATCCCGGATTCGCTTGGAGTTCCGGCTGACTTTGCGAAGCACACCTTGACTGTCCCGTACAACGACATCCGAGCGGTTCAACAGATCGTCAAGGAACATCGGAACACGTTGGCCTGCATTATTCTGGAACCGATCGCAGGGAACATGGGCGTCGTGCCGCCGGTGCCGGAATTCCTTGTGTCACTCCGTCGACTCACCGCAGAAAACGACATCCTCCTGATTTTCGACGAGGTGATCTCCGGCTTTCGCGTGACCTACGGCGGGGCCCAAACGCTCTACGGAGTTACTCCGGATCTGACGGTGCTGGGGAAAATCATCGGCGGAGGATTGCCGGTCGGCGCCTACGGAGGGCGGAAAGAGATCATGGATCTGATCGCGCCGTTGGGGCCGGTCTATCAGGCGGGAACGTTGTCGGGTAATCCGTTGGCCGTATCCGCCGGCATTGAAACGCTCAAGCAGCTCAAAGCCCATGGGGTCTACAAGAAGCTGGAAGAGAAATCAGCTGCCCTGGCCAAAGGGATTGGGGACGCAGCTAAAAAGGCGGGTGTGCCGCTCACGCAAACCAGAGTCGGTTCGATGCTAGGGGCCTTCTTTACGTCAGGCCCGGTGGTGGATTGGAATACCGCAAAACTGTCAGACGCGAAGCGCTACGGGCAATTCTTTCACGCGATGCTGGAACAGGGGGTGTACTTGGCCCCTTCTCAATTCGAAGCCGCCTTCCTCTCGACCGCTCATTCACCCCGCGACATCGAATACACAATCAAAGCCACCGCGGCCACTTTTAAGAAACTCTAACCGCGTCGTTCGTATCTCGTTTAATACCATTCTGAATCGTTTAAGATACAGCCCCTGAACCCCGCAGGATGCTCAAAACGAGTTGATTGCTAGGCCGCAACGAGCGAAAGCCCGAGGCGTAGCCTTCCTTGGAAGCTGTTCAAAACGGCCGGCCAGCAAGGCCGCAGCGAGTGAAGACCGGAGGCGTACCCTCTGGGGTACGTTGAGGATCTGAACGATGCGAGAACGACGCTGGCGGTCGTTTTCAACTGCTTCCTATTCGTCGTCCTCGTCCTCCGCGTCCAACACCTCCTGTCGTTTCTGCTCTTCCATTGCGTTATGCAAGAGCATCCGGACAAACATCGAATAGAGCGAACCTTTTTCCAGCGTCCCGCCAGGAGGAATGGCGATCTTGCCTTCCTTAATCATACGATCCATCCAGACCTTTTGATCGGGTGCGATCAAGATCGGAATCTCGATCAGCCCCACACGTCCCATCATATCCATAGAAACCTCCGTGAATTGTGAGCGAGACGAGCAAGCCGTGCGCGACAGGCGCGACTCACGAAGATGAAACATCCGACCCGTCCCGCTTTTCTCGCAAGTCTCGCGAGACTCGCACGAATCGCGAGAGACTTAGCCATTCCAGCATGCGGCTTTTTAGATTGTCAACCAAACCGCTCTGGCATGGAGTGTGCGTTCCCGCGAGCATCATGGCACTAGGTCGAACCACGTTCGGTGCGCTCATAGCCGTCGGCGTCATCCTGGTCTGCCCCCATCTGATCCCTGCACAACAATCAACTGCCCCACCCTCAACATTGTCCACAAGGCCGTTGGCTCCCGGGACAAACGAGTCCGAACTTCGTCCGTCTTGTGACCTCTGCAGGAAACCAGATGCAAGGGCGGGGAGTGACATCAAGCCTCATCGACTTCACCGCGAGAAAGGATTGCGTCCGCACAAGACAGCGAAGGGAACCCATCGCTCAATGGACAAAAGCCTCAAGTCGACGTTGCCTCGTCATCCACTCGCGCCCCCAGAAGTTCAGGGACAGTGGGATTCGCAAACAAGCGGACCTGCTGAGTAGCTACGCTGGGCATCACAGAAGAATCCACCCAAAGCGTACACACGGCAAGGATGTCTGCGATCGCCTCGTGGCCAACGTTCTCAAGAGTGAAGGATTTGCGAAACCAGGATAGGGTGCGTCCCGCCGACTCTCACACTCAGCTGGGGGGACAAGAAATCGGCATGTGTGGTAAGGTGAGGGCCGTCGGATGAACTTGAGGTTCGAATGGGACACGCGCAAGGCTCTGACGAACCAAGTCAAACACGGCGTATTGTTCGAAGAGGCAAAGAGCGTCTTCACCGATCCGCTAACCCGCACGGCAGCTTGCAGCAGCCTTACTAGAAGGGTGCGGAAAAACCATTTCGGCATAGCAGAACTTCGATGGCATGCACGTCTGGGACAAGGGGAGTACGCCCCCGCAGGATAGCCGGGCGAAACTGGCGGGACGGGCGAGACCAGGTAAAAATCCAATCTGTCCACCTCGCGCTTTTCTCGCTTGTCTTGCGCTTCACGCGCCACGGTCTCTTGCGCTGGCGGACATTTTCAACAGCCTGCTAGTAATTGACCCGACCACTGCTGAGTAGCCTGGCATAACTACTTGTTCAAGACGACCGCCGGGGGTATGCAATTTTCTATAGCCACTTTCCCTCACCAGCGGTGGCTTAACTCAATTGGTAGCCACCATGTCGCACGAGGCCACACTCATCTATAGCAAGGCGCTGCTGCGCCACGCCGTGTTCGCGTTTTGGCGGCGCTCCGTAGGTATCAGTTTCTTTGTTGCGCTCCTCGTTGCCGCGCTCGGTCTCGGCGTACTCGTTGCGCAAGGTGTGGCCTCTTGGCTTGTCGGTGCGCTTGCAGCCGTGCTGGTGCTGGGCATCGCGTTCGCCACGGTTGTCTATGTCGTTCACTACCGCAGATCGCTGCGCAAGTTCCTCCAGATGGACGAGCCTCGAGCTACGTTCCACGCTGACGAGTCCTCGTTCACCATGAGTTCGGACATCGGCACGACAACGCTTCAGTGGTCCGCCGTCAAAGAGCTGTGGCAGTTCCCTAGCGTGTGGCTTTTACTGTACTCCAAGGCACAGTTCAGCACGTTGCCGCTCGCGTGCTTGTCGCCCGAAACGCAGGCGTATATTGTGCAGCGCGTTCGTGAGTCAGGCGGTAAAGTTGATGGCTAACCTGTCCAGCAATCCGTGAACCGTGAATCGTCAAACGTGAAAGGTTTCGGAAGAAGAGCACTCGGCAATCCCACGTTTCACCTTTCACGTCTGACGTTTCACGGCTCCTAGGGTCTTATCCAACATCTCAGGACAAGTGGCTTGTTATACGGAACCAGATAATACATATTTAGGCATCACCGGACGCATCGGGACACTCGAATGACAGCGCCAACCAACACACCTTTGAATAAAAAGAGCAAGATTCCCTGGTCCATCGTCTACTTTGTTGGGGGAATCCTCTATGCCATTTTCGCCATTTGGCTGTTCATGGATGGGACTTGGCCTATCCTGGCATGGATTTGTGCCCTCAGCGCGCCAATGGGCTTTTACTTTGCCTGGGGAGCTTGGAAACGAGAGAAACGCGAAGATGCCGCCTAACCATGCGCTGCAGCGAATCCGGCTATCGCACTGTGGTTGCAATCCATACTCCTCGTGAGCAGGGTCGCTCAGCTCGAACGTTAGGCCATTCTCGTGGATGACACACGCCGGACCTTCCCGAGGAACTGATCCGAGTGAATGCAATCCTTGCGGGTACGTCACGATTCACGACGCGATCTTTAAGTTTTCTTGGCGCAAGGCACTCCCAATTCCAGGACTTTTCAAGACCACTGACTTTGGGGCTCACTTTAGAGACCTCGGTCGGTTGGCATCCGAACTGGCTGCTATTTCATCAGCATTGAAGGCAGAGTCAGGGGTCTTTGGAAGGTTCCCACCAGTACACGGCGGCATTGCTCGAAGCTGTCCAAGCTCTCCAGGAGATCTGCGGACAGTCCTATGAGAAGAGCCAAGGTGATCTCGGTAAGTATCCGATGGCTGAGTACAACGCCAACCTCAAGACTTATGAAGGTCTCATGAATAAGTGCCAAGGGCTCGGCGTCGCGCTAAACCAGCACCTACGCGGTGAAATTGCCCAACCAGAGGGTTGAACCGGACGTCCCAACATCGTTGCCGTTGCGTACCCTTCGCACTGCGCGTTCTGGCGATCGGTGAACCCCGTTACATTGGATGACTCTGGCGATGGCGAAGACCAAGGGGGAGGAGAATACCTATAGTTGGGTTAGGGCTTCTTATTCCTGTCCTTCCTGTCTTTAGCCATCGGGTTTGGCATGTAAAACCACCAGCCGAGTACGAATACACCGATCGCCATGCCGGCCATGATGAGCCAGCCTCCCAGCGATATTCCATAACCCACCCATTCCGTTTCCATTTCAGGACTCCTTATTGACGACGATTATTTTAATACGGCACTCATCGCCTTGTCGAGTCGCTTCACTTTCCCATTTCCATCCGTTGCCGCCAACCTGGCCGATCCTTCAACGACCACACGCCGGCTCTCCCGTTCTCGGACCACGTGCGAAAACGTGAAGGAGGCTGCCGTCATGTCGGAGACGACCGTCTCGACGATCAGCCGGTCGCCATAGCGGGCTGGAGATCGGTAATCCACTTCTGCGTGTACCACGACAAACACCGTGCCTTCTTTCATGAGCCCGGCCACCGATAACCCTCGCTCTTCGAAATACTGCGTCCGCGCCCGCTCGAAATATTTCAGATAATTGCCGTAGTACACCACCCCGCCGCAATCAGTGTCTTCATAGTAGATTCTTATATCCATGGCGATATCAAAACTTACAATTTGCAACTGTTAGCTCGTAACAAACTACAACTCTTCATACCATTTTTCATCTTCCTACCTGAACCAACCCAACGGTAATACATCATTTTTCGGAAAACAACTGTGAAGTAGTGATCGCTCCTCCTCCACAAACACAACTTTCCTTCATCTCACTCTGACAGACTTTCACTTCGTTCCACTTGCTTCAAACGTTTCATTTGATCGCCCCTCGCCGCAACGCCCGCCCTGCACTCGCAGTAGACATGCCAATACTTTTCGCAATCGCCCGTAGCGACCAGTCCTCCTTCAAGGTGCCGCGAAACCGCTCCGAGTTTCGTTTGACCGCACCCTCAAACGGGAGCACACTGCCGCAGTCCTGACGATCTCTTACTGAGACATTCTCAATGGCACGACTGCTCCTAATCATCCTTCTCTTCCTGAGTAGTAGTCCTGCGTATGCCGATTGGGTAGCGGTTGGTGGCAAACTTGAAGAAGGAATGGGCGCATACGCGGATCCAGCCACCATGCGCCGCGAAGGGGATCTGGTGAAGATGGAGGTACTGTTCGACTTCAAGACAATACAAACCAACGCGAGCATCTCATATTTGTCGGCAAAGGCGCAAATGGAATATGACTGTGCCGAACAGCGCTTTAGGGGGTTTACGGTCATGTATTTTTCGGGCAATATGGGAAGTGGTAATTTGCTTGATCGCAACTCAGGCAAAGGAAAGTGGCTACCAGTTTCACCAGGTAGTCTTGACCAAACTCTGTGGAAAGTTGCCTGCGGCAAGAAGTGATCGCGCAGTCAACCTAACGGGGCACTGTGAGGCACATGAAACGTCTGATCGTGATAACTCTCCTGGTGTTGAGTAGTAGTCCAGCATATGCGGAGTGGGTAAAGGTTAGTGACAGCGACGAAGCAGGAATGACTGTGTACGTGGATCCAGCCACCATACGCCGCAACAGGAATCTGGTGAAGATGTGGCAATTCTACGACTACAAGACTGTACAAACCGTAGCGGGCATCGGGTTTTTGACTGTCAAGGAACAATGGGAATTCGACTGCGCAGAAGGGCGCAGGCGGGTGCTTGCGCTCACGGAATTCTCGGGCAATATGGGAAGTGGTACAGTGGTTTATACTAACTCAGAAGTAGGTAAGTGGCAACCAGTTGCACCAAGTAGTATTGGTCAACTCCTGTGGAAATTTGCGTGCGATAAGAAGTAATCGCGCAGTCAACTCTGCACGGCTGTCAGTCTAGTTCTCAAACTCATATAGAGTCTGCACTCACGGAACCCGGCATCTCGGGACCCCATAAACGCTTGATTTTCCGTTAGACCCAGCTTTACCGCCTTCGACGACATTCTGAACCCTGTTCCGTGTCCTCAAGACTTCCCCGAGCTCATGCGCTAGAGGCTCAGCACCGGAAACTTTGGTAGTGCCGTCTCGCTGATACCCGATAGCTTGACGACAACATCGTACAGTTGCTGCACCCGCTCGGCTTTGATCGGCTCGAAGCCGTGGCCGAGGACAGCATGGTTGGCGGCGTCAAGTAGCGGTTTCATCGTCGGCCACTCGCGCAAAAAGGCTTGGCCCATCTGGTCGCCCAATCCGGCCAGCGTCCGAAACTGCGCCTGCAACGGCAATTTGTACTTGCCGTCGAGATCTTCCAGCCAACAAGATCGACAGGTTTCTCGCAGCGCCTGCGGCAATTGCTCCAGTTGCACGTCCCAGGTCTTGATCGTGTATTGTTTGAATAGTTGACGCTGGGCAAAGGCTTCGAGCGCACGAACGAGCGAGACCATGGCCGCTTCCGGATCGTGCAGGCCATGCAGTCGCCGGCCGGCATGGGCCAGGAGATCGGGAGCTTGCATGTCTTTTACGGGAGCAGGATCGAGGACGAGCTTTTCCAAGAATCCCGCGTTCGCTTTGATGGCTGGTAACAACGACGTGAGTCCTGGTGGTCCGTCCCACAGGGACGCCATCTCCAAAGCCTTCACGGCAGTCTTGAGTTTCTCCCAGGCTTGACGATAGTGAAACCGTTCCCACAGGCCGTAGCCATCGGCCAGGTCTCCGAAGGCACGGTAGAGGGGTTTCTGCCCGCCGCTCACCCGTGCTTCGACCTCGCGGAACAGCTTCGCCGCTGCGGAAAACAATCTCCGGTTGAACAGCTCACAGCCCTCGCGACGTGAGACAGATGCCGCCTCATCCCAGGGATTCCCCTGCGTCCATACGAACGGCTGCCCGGCGATATCAATCCTGTCCCCCTCCTGTCCCTCTCGTGCCGACACGAGCGACACAATCCGCGAACTCATCGGCATGGTAACCAACGTCAGTGCCCCCGCCATGGCTGGGGTGGCCCCGGTCATATCGACGACGAGCTCGCCTGGCTGCACATCCCATGTACGCAACATCTCCGGGAGTGTCAGGGCGAGCGTCTGATAACAGACGACAAATTCACCGGCCTCCGCCATCACCACCCAATCCCACCGTCTAGGCATGTGCTCGATCTTCGGCTGGACCTCGGATTCTACGAGCGACTTCGCCCCTTCATGCAGCACGAAGCAGAGCGAATCCGGCTGCAGACGATTAATCGAATAGACCGCCGCCTCCGCATGGTCGGTGACCGCGATCACTAAGGCTTTGACTGGTTGGTCGTGCGCCATTGTGTGCGCGGACTATAACATAGAGCGGCATAAAAGCCTTCCGGCTTCGTTCTCGCTTCGCTCTCAGGAACCGTTAAACGAGGGTTAGCTGCGGAGCTGCGTCCTTGCCGGGAAGTCTTTTCTTCCGCCCTATGAGTCATCGCCACATTGAGCGATCAATTTACCCACCTACGCAGAAAGCCACGGCTGCCCGTCCTCCGCAGTAGTCTGCTACGGAGGGTGGATGAAGCCGTGGAGGAATGCGCAGCGGGTGTCCTCCGAAGCCTTGGCGAAGGAGGACATGCTTCGGCGGGTTGCGCCGAAGAAATTAGAGGGACCACGGCTGTAAAGCCGTGGGGTTCCACTGTTCGCCCATCGCCCTTCGTGAAGGGGCAGATGGCTAGTTCTCAGTGACGATGCCCCTGTTCACCTCCATACGAAGTTTGGAAAATTGGCCAACACAACCGATGCGCTCATCCGGCAAAGTCATAGCCGGCCTGCGAATCACGTTTGACAGGCGACAGCAGGTTGCCTAGAATCGCTTCCCATGAAAGAACGTGTACTCAGTGTGTTTGCCGAAAGCGCGACCGTCAAGCAACAGTTCGCGCACGAGCATGCCGATCGCATCGTGCAGGTTGCAAAGCTGATCGCCACGGCCTTTCGCCAAGGACACAAAATCTTATTGTTCGGCAACGGAGGCAGTGCCACGGATGCAGCCCACCTCGCCGCCGAGTTCGTCGGGCGGTATAAACGCGAGCGGGCCCCGCTCCCGGCCATCGCCCTGGCCACCAACATTGCAGACATCACCGCCATCGCCAACGACTACGGCTTCGACGAACTCTTTGCCCGCGAGGTTCGCGCCCATGGCCAGAAAGGCGACGTCGCAATTGCTATCAGTACCAGCGGCAATTCACCCAACGTATTGAAGGGTGTGGACGCAGCGAGGGCTTGTGGCCTCACGACCATTGGCTGGACCGGGGGGACCGGCGGGAAACTGGTTGGTCTGGTGGAATATCCGTTCGTCGTGCCCTCAACGGTCACGGCCCGCATTCAAGAAAGTCACATCACGCTCGGCCACGTCCTGTGTGAACTCATCGAGGAACAGCTCCTTGGCAAAGCCTCCTGACCGGCAGCGGCCACCTGTCAAGGCTCCGAGCCTGATCCCGCCGATCAACGTGACGGATCTCACGACGTATCCGCTCAAGAAACGGTACAGCAAGGTCCGTGTCTCCGACTGTGCTCGCCCCTGGCACCGTGGAGGCAGCTTCAGCCAATTCTATCGCTCGTTGCCGGATATCCTCGGTGTTAAAACTTTGCGCGCAGTCGCCAAAGCCGTCGTGAGGGCCCATCGAAAGGGCCGACCGGTCATCGCGGGAATCGGCGCACACGTCGTCAAAGTCGGATTGAGTCCGATTCTCGTGGACCTCATGCAGCAAGGAATCGTGTCGGCCGTGGCCATGAACGGCGCCGGGATCATTCACGATTTCGAATTGGCGCTCATGGGGCACACGTCTGAGGAAGTCGACGCGGAGATTGACGCGGGACGCTTCGGGATGGCGGAAGAAACCGGCCGCATGCTGAACGAGGCGATCGTCCGCGGGTCCCACGATCGCGAGGGGCTCGGCGAATCCGTCGGTCACTACATCAACCGACGCCAGGGGCAGTTTCCCCATTGCGAAACAAGCATTCTGGCGACCGGAGCGCGGCTCGGTATTCCGGTAACCGTGCACGTCGCCATCGGTACCGACATCATCCATATGCATCCTGCCGCGGACGGAGCCGCCATTGGAGCGACCTCGCTGCTGGACTTTCGACGGTTTGCGGCCGTCGTGTCAGGGATGGAGGGGGGCGTGTATCTCAATCTCGGTTCTGCCGTCGTTTTGCCGGAAGTCTTCCTCAAAGCGGTGTCACTGGGGCGCAATCTTGGTCATGATCTGACCGACATTACGACCGTGGATATGGACTTCTTGGCTCACTACCGTCCGCTCACAAACGTGGTGCGGCGGCCGACCCAGAAGGGCGGGAAAGGTTACTCCCTGATAGGCTACCACGAAATCATGGTGCCGCTGCTGGCCGCGGCGATCCACGAAGAATTGGGGTGATCCCTTTCGCATGTCTCGACGCCAATCCCCTCCAGTGACCTCGCAGCATCTGACCCAGATGTGGAGCGAACTGAATGGCCGCTACTTCGCGGGTCTGCTGCCCCCGATCGATCTCGTCTGGAGCCGTCGACTGACCTCCTCGGTCGGCATGTTCGTGAGTCGTCGAGGGCCGCGTCCCCGACTGGATCGGGATGGTCTTCGCCCGCCGACCAAGCGCGAGATTCGCCTGTCCCTTCCCTTGCTACATCAAGTTGTCCAGCGGAGCGAGTATGGCAAGCAGGAGATCGTGAGCACGCTGGCGCACGAAATGATTCATCAATGGCAGTACGACATCCTGAAGCGGCGGCCGAATCATGGTGCGAATTTTCTCCGCAAGATGACCGAGATGAATCGGGACGGCGCCCTGGCGATCACCATCTACCATTCGTTACAGAAGGAAGTCCTCGCCCTGGCAAGATTTGCCTGGCGCTGTCGGCAATGTGGCCGCCTGTACCGACGTCAGCGACGGACCATCCAGCCGCGTCGACACCATTGCGGCATCTGTCGGGGATTGTTACAGGAGCTGGTGGGATCGGTGAGTCAGGTTCCGACTGATTCCGAACGATCTTCCCACATGACAATGCCTCTCCCGCAATGCCCCTTACAGCTTCTTCAATTGTCCTTTGCCTTCTAGGCTCCTGTTCAGGAGCAAGCGATGCGTTGGTTGCGCCAGATCCTCTTCGGAGACGTCGACGCCATGTTCGCCTCAGCGGCCGTGGTGAAGGACCCGAGCCTCGCCGGTAAACCGGTCGTGGTCGGCGGTCCACCGCCACGTGGGATTATCGCCGCGGCCAGCTACGCCGCGCGGCCATTCGGCATCCATTCGGCGATGCCGACGGCGAAAGCCCTCCAGCTCTGCCCCAACCTCATTCTGCTTCCTCCTGATCGGCCCCTGTATCGACAGCTGCATGATGCGATGCGGGCCGTGACCGATCAGTTATTCCCGCTCACCGAATGGAGCAGCATCGACGAGTTTTATGCCGACACGACAGAGCTCCAGACCCGCCATCCCGATCCTCGCTCACTCGGACAACTCGTGAAGGATGCGGTGTCCGAGGCCACGGGATTGCGCTGCACCATCGCCGTCGCGACCGGCAAGACCGTCGCCAAAATTGCAGCGGATAGTCACAAACCGGATGGACTGGTGACGGTCCCACCAGGTACGGAAAAAGAATTCTTAGCGCTGCGGCCTCTGCGCGCATTGCCGGGGATCGGTCCCAAAACCGCCGCGCGCCTGGAACCGCTCGGACTCAAGACGATCGGCGAGCTGTTGGACCAACGCTGGGATCAACCCTTGCGTCATATCTTCGGCACGCGACTCCACTGGGTTCGAGAGCTGGCGCGGGGGATCGACCACGAACCGGTGGTGGCCGATCGCGAATCCAAAAGCCTCAGCCACGAAACCACATTCGAACACGATACGCATGATCGCCCGTTTCTTGAGCGAACCCTGCGCGGATTCCTCCGCGACCTGGCGCGGGATCTCCGACAGGAAGGATTGGCCGCCGGATCCTGCACGGTGAAGCTGAAAAACGCCCGTTTCGCCATCACGACCAAGCAGCATCGCTTTCCGCACCCGCTGAACTACGATCCCGACATGTGGCCGACCGTCCAACAAGCGTTGCATGAACTCATTCGGCCCGGCACCGAGTACCGCTTGGCCGGGCTCGCGCTCTCCTCCTTGACACCCGCGCCGCCCGGGCTGTTCGACCAACGGCGGACGAAAGCCATCGAGACGATGGACGCGCTGATTGCCAAGCACGGGTCGTCGGTGATTGGGTTAGGCGGGGTGAGCCACGACGACACGGAATAGTATTCTGTCTCTTTCCATCCGCGCGCACAGTCGGTATGATGCAGAGATGTCCGTGAAAGTTATGACCAGAGACCAGCTCGTCCTACTTCTACAAGCGGCGCGAATCCAAGGGAAACGTATCGTGTTCACGAACGGCTGTTTCGATCTCATGCACGTGGGCCATACGCGCTACCTCCAGGCCGCGAAAGAGCTGGGCGACCTGCTTGTCGTCGCGGTCAACAGCGACGCGTCCGTAAGGAGTTTGAACAAGGCGCCGAATCGGCCAATCGTCTCGGAAGCGCAGCGGGCAGAAGTGGTCGCGGCACTCGGCTGTGTCGATCATGTGATCCTGTTCGATGAACCGGACCCCCAAAGCCTGATCGCCGCATTGCAGCCGGATGTCCTCGTCAAAGGCGGAGATTGGGCGGTGGAACGCATCGTCGGCCGCGAGATCGTCGAATCGCGCGGTGGAGTCGTCCGTACCATTCCCTTGGTCCCCGGCGTCTCCACCACATCGTTGATCCAACGCATTCGCTCAACAACAGCTTAGCCTAAGCAGTGTCCGATACTATCCACACTCATGCAGCATCCCAGTGGTTCGCTCCTGTCGCCGCGGCACTGGCAGACGAGAGAGGCCGTCCCGCTATCACCGGCTTGTACGGGCCCACCACCGGGCTTGCCCTCACCACGCTTCTACATACTCAGTCGGGCACATTGGGAAATCGATCGTGGCTGATCGTCACCGGGTCGGACGAGGCGGCCGAACTCCTCTTTGATGACCTACACTTTTTCCATGATCTCATCGGTCTCCCGACGGCTCCCCTCGCCCTGTTCCCGAGATGGGAAACCTTGCCATACGAGGGCAGCGCGCCCCATGTCGGTCTGATCGCGCGTCGGATGAATGCTCTGCGTCACATCCGCACCGCGTCACAGACTTGCCTGGTCACCTCCATCGCGGCCCTGATGCAACGGCTGTTGCCCGTCACGACCTTCACCAACACTACCCTGCAATTCAAGCTGCGCGGCACGATTGAGCGTGAGGCCCTCACCGGAGGGCTCTTACGTCTCGGTTACCGCCGGGTCTCTGTGGTGGAAATCCCAGGCGAGTTCAGTATTCGAGGCGGCATTGTGGATATTTTCTCGACGGCCTATGCCGACCCGCTCCGCGTCGAATTTCTTGGCGAAACCGTCGACTCGCTCCGCCTGTTCGATCCCGCCACGCAGAAATCCACCGCGAAGCTGGATCGAGCGGTCGTCCTTCCCGCGCGTGAATATCTTCGTGCAGAGACTTCGCCGGATGCCCTCGCTCCCATTCCGGCGGATGCCGAGTGGCGCGCGCCGGACCTCTATACCGATATGGACACCCTCTTCGATTATTTCACTGAACAGCCTGTATTGGCCCTGGATCAGCCGGCTGCGTTGACAGGGGTCTGCGCGGATCTTTGGAGCAATATCGACGACTGCTATCTCCGCCATGCCGATCGGGAGACCAGCGTACCCTACCCGTCACCGGAGCGGTTGTTTCTCTCCTGGCCGGAACTCATGGATCGCACGAACGGCTGGCCCACGCTCGCCCTCGAGCCGCTCACCGCGAGCGATGCTTCCTGGAATCCGGTCCTGACCTTTCCCGCTCAAATCCCGGCCAGCGCTGGTCTCGGCGCTCGGGGGATGCCCTTCAGCCAGACCCTGGCCATCATGGATCGCCTCCGAGAGGAGTGCCGAGTGGTACTCGTCGCAAGAAGTCGCAGCCAAGTGGATCGCTTGCTGGCGCTCTTACGCGAACACGATGTGCCGGCGATGGAATGGACAGTGGGGGCCTGGACCGCTTCCAGTAAAACCAAAGCGCCGTTTTACGTCTTGCGCGGCGATTTATCTGCGGGATTCCTCGCACCGGACTTGCGCTTGGCCGTTCTGACGGAAGAAGAACTGTTTGCCAAGGGCGCGCGTCACAAGCCGCAAGCCAAGGGTAAAACCGCAACCTTCCTCTCCTCGCTGGAAGATCTCAACGTGGGCGACTATGTCGTCCATGTCCAACATGGCATCGCCAAATATCAAGGTCTCAAACGCCTCTCGGTGCAAGATTTCGACAGCGATTATTTGATTCTGGAATTCGCCGGCGGCGACAAGCTGTACGTCCCGCTGGAGCGGCTCAACCATGTGCAGCGGTATAGCGGAGCGGAAGGCCATGCGCCGCGCCTTGAACGTTTGGGCGGCACCAGTTGGGCCAAGACGACCGCGCGCGCGAAGCAAGACATCGAGGAGATGGCCCACGAGTTGGTGGACCTCTATGCCAACCGTGAACTCGTGACGCGTCATGCCTATGGGTTCGACAGCACGATGTATCACGAGTTCGAAGCCGCGTTTGAATATGAAGAAACGGAGGACCAACTCAAAGTGATCGAAGACATTACGCACGACATGGAGTCCAGTAAGCCGATGGACCGCCTGGTCTGCGGCGACGTCGGGTATGGAAAAACGGAAGTGGCCATGCGAGCAGCCTTCAAGGCCGTAGAAGATAATCGGCAGGTGGCGGTACTCGTCCCCACAACTCTGTTGGCTCACCAACATTACGACAACTTCTCAGAACGGTTCGCGCCGTTTCCGGCTCGCGTGGCCCTGCTTTCCCGATTCCAATCGCCGAAGGAGGCCAAAGCCATTCTCAAAGACGTGGCGGCCGGCAACGTCGACATGGTGATCGGAACGCACCGGCTCATCCAGAAGGATGTGGTGTTCCGCGATCTAGGCCTGGTGATCATTGACGAAGAACAGTGGTTCGGCGTCAAACACAAGGAACGATTGAAGCAACTCCGCACTCAAGTCGACGTCTTGACACTCACGGCCACCCCGATTCCTCGCACCTTGCAGATGGCCATGGCGAGCGTGCGTGATCTCTCGATCATCGAGACTCCTCCGGCGGGCCGCTTGTCCATTCGCACACAGGTCGTCCGATCGAGCGACAGGCTCATCCGAGAGGCGATATTGCGCGAACTGGGGCGGGGCGGGCAGGTCTACTTCGTCCATAACCGAGTCGAAACCATGGAGAAGACGGGAGCTTGGCTCCGACAACTGGTGCCCGATGCGCGCATCGTGATGGCCCATGGGCAGATGACCGCCAAACCGCTCGAAGCCGTGATGTTGAAGTTCTTTCGCCGAGAAGCGGATGTGTTGATCGCCTCGGCCATTATCCAATCGGGCATCGACGTGCCCCATGCCAACACGATCTTCGTCAATCGTGCTGACATGTTCGGCCTCGCGCAGCTGTACCAATTGCGCGGGCGAGTGGGACGAAGCGGGGACCAGGCCTACGCCTACTTCCTGGTCCCCGATGAGGGACGGTTAAGCGAAGACGCCCGGAAGCGCCTCATCGCTATTCAGCAATTTACCGAACTGGGCGCCGGCTTCCGCATCGCCGCGGCGGATATGGAAATCCGCGGCGCCGGCAACCTTCTCGGGAAACAACAATCTGGACATATCGCTGCCATCGGGCTCGATCTGTACATGCAGATGGTTGAGCAGGCCGTCCAGCGCCTCAAAGGCCAGGTGGTGGAAGAAGAGCCGGACCCCACCCTTCGGCTCAACGTCTCCGCCTTTATTCCGGACGACTACGTCGCTGATCCCCACCAACGCCTCTCGTGCTACAAACGACTCTCCTCCTGCACCCAAGTCGGAGATCTTGCCCTACTCCATGGCGAAATACAGGATCGGTATGGGCTGGCCCCGGACTCCGTCGAGCGACTGTTCGAAGTCATGCAGGTGCGGCTCCAGGCCAAGGCCTTGCGCCTGAGCACGATCGAACTCAAGACCCGCTCCGTCGTCGTCACGCTCGACGCCAAGAGCCGGGTCTCAAGCCAAGCGATTCACCGGATGATGGACCGGTACAAGAAGCGGATGTGCTTCCTGTCTCCGCTCTCCTTTGAGCTCCAGATGCCGCATCAGGACTGGTCTTCCATCTTCCGAGAACTCACCGCAACCTTGCAAAGCCTGGGAGGCTGTGATACCAACACCTCGATGTCCTCGTAATCATCTCTCTAGCAAGGTCTCACGCGCCTATGACTCGATCATCGAACGGATCCGTGAGCGTCGTCGCTCTCCGTCTCGTCACTTTACTCGCCGGCGCTATCGGTGCCAGCTTCCTGCTGCTCACCAGTTGTAAGCCACCGCCCGAGGAAGGGGTGCTGGCTCTCGTCAACGGCCGACAAATCACGCAGACCGAATTCGACACCCGCTGGGGAGAACTGGCCGAGGCCACCAGGGCGCGGTACCAGAAAGAAGGGGGAAAGCGCCTCTTCCTCGACGAACTCATCACCCGAGAGCTGCTCATGCAGGAAGCGCGCAAGCAGGGACTCGACCAGAACGATTCCATCCGCGATCGAGCACAACGCTACCGGGAACAATTGATTCTCGACGAACTCCTCAAGGACCGGATCAAAGCCAAGGTCGAACTCTCGAAAGAGGAATTGGATGCCTTCTACGAGCAACATGCCAACGAACTCTTAACACCATTGAAAGTGAATGTGTCGCAGATGCTACTGCCAAATATTTCTGCCGCGAAAGATCTCGAAAAGCAGGTGAACCAAGGAGGAGACTTCGCCAAGTTTGCGCAGCGCTATTCCGTCGACTTCAAAACGAAAGCGAAAGGAGGCGATCTCGGCCCCTATCGCAAGGGGTTGGTCATCCCCGAAGTCGACGCAGTCATTCATACCCTCAAGCCCGGAATGATCAGTGCGCCGATCAAGACAGACGCCGGCTATTACCTCGTCAAGATTTCGGCGCTCGATAAGGAAATTATTCAGGCTGACGTGGCCGTTCGGGAACGTCTACGACAAGAACTGCTCAACGAGAAGCGCCGAAAACGTTTTGACGGCGTGATCGCCGACATCCGCGCGAAGGCGATCATCCGCCTCGCCGACGCTTCCCGCTATGTCGCCGACGACATCGGCACGCGCTGAATCGTCGCGGATCGAAATTGCCCTCACTCAAACTCCTCAAGTCCTTCTCAATTCGTGTACAATCCATCGAACTCTCGCCGATCGGCCGATCCCATCGGCGTGTGGCGAGGCCCATAACCATGATCACGATCCGTCCGTTCATCACGATGGCACCAGACTGGCTGAGGCATACGGTCTTCTTCGCTTTCGGGCTGATTGCACAGGCGTCGCTTCTTTCAGCCGCGCAGGTAGAAGATGGGATCATCGCGATCGTCAACTCGGACCTCATCATGCTGTCCGAGATGAAACGGGAACTCGCCCCGGAGCGGGCGCGGATTCAGAAAGAGTATCGCGGCGACGTCCTCGCGCGCCAGCTCAAGACGGCGGAGTACATGGCGCTGACCTCCATGATCGAGCGCAAGCTGCAACTCCAGGAAGCCAAGGCGCGAGGCATCGCGGTCACCGATCAGGAAGTCCGACAAGCAGCTCAGCAGATGAAGCAACAGGGAAAAACGATCGACGAGACGAACCCGGCAGACATGAAAAACGTCCGAGAACAGCTGACGCTGCTCAGGATCGTCGACCGCGAGGTGCGGAACGGGGTGATGGTCGCAGACTCCGACATGAAACGGTACTTTCAGGAACACCGCGATCGGTTTGCGCTCTCGGAGGAATACACGCTCAGCGAGATTCTCATTCAGCCCCGCTCACCGGACGATACGGCCGACGCGAGGGGGAAAGTTCGTGAGGTGATGGCGCAGCTCAAGCTAGGGGAGTCCTTCGAGCATTTGGCGTTGCGCTTTTCAGACGGCCCGAGCGCCTCGCAAGGAGGGCGCCTGGGCTTGGTGCGGCAGGGAGAGCTCTTGCCGGAGATAGAGCGCACTATCGCAAACCTTGTGCCCGGCGGTATCTCGGATATGATCGAGACCTCAGAAGGCTTTCACATCGTGCGCCTGGAGGACAAGAAACCCAAACAGTTCCGCCCGTACGAGCAAGTCCGCACTGAAATCCAGGGACTCGTCTTTCAGCAGAAAAGCGAAGATGTGTTCCAAGCGTGGCTGGCGGACCTCAAGAACAAGGCCTACATCGAGATCAAGTTCGAATCCGCTCTTTCAGGACCGCCCACAACTGCTCCCGCCCCTCGCCCGTCACCGACGAGTAAGGAATAACTTCGTCGCCCTCGACCAATCCCAGCCCTTCCTGCAGCCGACGAAGCGCATCCACGCGCTCGCTCATTCTTAACTTGTCCACTTTCGTCGCCACCACGATGGGAGGTCGTCCGACGGACAGAAGCCATGCGATCG
>DASYVB010000029.1:0-3811 GCA_036000525.1 Nitrospiraceae bacterium
AGTTCCTGGACCGTGCGAATGTCGTAACGCGGTTGCAGCAGATCGGAAAAGAAACGGGGGCAGGTTTTGCAATCGTACATTGTGAACGTCGGCTCCCGCTTCATGGCCTATCCGCTTTGCATTTAGTTTCCCGGTGCCGTCTACCATGTCGTGTGTCCGGCCAACGCCAGCCAGAACATCGTCGTCGATGATAGGGATCGCACACAGATTCTCCCGCTCCTCGCACCTGTTGTGAAGCACTGATCCTCGACGATTGCAGCCGCGTGTCACAGGTGTCGTTATGCAGGGATAAACTTCAGCGCGACGCCGTTGATGCAATAGCGCAGGCCGGTCGGCTTGGGGCCATCCTTAAAGATATGTCCTTGATGCCCCTCGCAGCGTGCGCAGTGGACTTCGGTCCTTGGGAAAATCAGTTTGTAATCGGTTCTGGATTCGACCACCTTTGGATCGATCGGTTGCCAAAAGCTTGGCCAGCCGGTGCCGCTGTCGAACTTGTGTTCTGAAGAAAAGAGAGGCAAGTCGCATCCCGCGCAGTTGTAGATACCGGCTCTCTTGCTATCGTGCATGTTATCGGTAAAGGGGCGCTCGGTATTCTCGTGTCGCAGGACCCCGTAGGCCATCGGTGCGAGGAGTTTCTTCCACTCTTCGTCGGTTTTCACAATCTTCACGATCGGCCCGATATTAATGTTCTGTGCCATGAGAAGCCTCCTCCGTAAAAATAGCGTTACAGGACAACAGTCGATTGACAACCACCATCCTTACAATACTCTATCAGGTTGCGCTCCCTACCGGTCAACACACACATCTCTGTGGGCCTAGGAACCTGCCCGTCATCCTTTGCTTTTAGGTGTGGGAATTGTCTTGCGCATCGATCCCGACACAATCTGAAATTCATACAAGCGACATTCCAGCGGACCATTGAAGAGGGGCATGCGTTTCGAGGGCGCGAGGCCGATCATCTTGGGGACTCGCAAATCGCCGGTAAAAATATAGGCCCACCATCCGCTGAATCGCTGTTTCAGCCAATCGCCCAGCTGGGGATAGAACCTATCGAGTTCCTCCGGCCGGCTGAGTCGGACTCCGTAGGGGGGATTGATCAGCAGCACACCCTGTTCAGCCGGAGCCTCGAGGGCGAGCACGTCGCTCTGCCGCAGGCGAATATCGACGGCGACTCCCGCCCCCTGAAACATCCGCTGCGCGATCTTCACCACGGCAGGATCTTGATCGGAGGCATAGATGGCAGCCGGCACCTCCGCCAGTTGTTTCAGCCGAGAGGCTTCGCGCAGATGGCCCCAGCGTTTGGCATCATGGATAAGCAAACGCTCAAACGCGAATGACCGAGATTGTCCTGGCGCAATACGGCGCGCCATCAGCGCAGCTTCGAGCGGGATCGTTCCGCTGCCGCACATGGGGTCGAGCAGCACGTCGTTGGGCGTCCATCCAGCGAGCCGCAGCAAGCCCGCCGCCAGGTTTTCGCGCAACGGTGCCTCGACGGACACGACACGATGCCCCCGTTTGAAGAGCGGCTCGCCGGAGGTGTCCAGATAGAGGGTCACCGTTGACTCATCGAGAAAGGCGTCGAGCCGGATATTCGGACGATGCGTGTCCACACTCGGTCTCTTATGGCGCACCGACACAAACTTGTCGCAGACGGCATCTTTAATTCGCAGCGTGACGAAGTCCAGGCTGGTGAGTGGACAACGGCGCGCACTCACTTTCACCTTGATGGTCTGTGAGGGCGTGAACCAGTCCGACCAGGGCAGGCTATAGGCCGCGCTATACACATCATCTTCCGTGCGATAGGGGGCCTGTCCGACTTCCCAGAGCACGCGGCTTGCAATGTGACTCTTGAGATTGACCCAATACATTGTGGACCAAGGAGCCTGGAAGGCGATCCCGCCGTCTGTCTTCGTGGTTATAGGCACGCCAAGGTCGTGGAGCTCTTGTTCGAGAACCCCCTCCAACCCGCGCGGGCAGGGTGCAAAGAACCGTAGTTTTGTGCTATCCATGTGAGTCAAACACGCGACTGTGCTCGCTATGAACTATTGCAGCGCCTGCGGTGCCCCAGTTACCAAGAAGGTTCCTGCCGGCGACAACTTGCCCCGGTTCGTCTGCGAAACCTGTCGAGCCATTCATTACCATAACCCAAAGATCGTCGCAGGTTGTATTCCGGAGTGGGACGAGCACATTCTCCTCTGCCGGCGTGCGATCGAGCCCAAGTCCGGTCTCTGGACCTTCCCTGCGGGCTTCATGGAAATCGGTGAGAGCACCGAGCAGGCGGCCGTTCGTGAGACATTGGAGGAAGCGCGGGCTCAGGTGGAGCGAATCTGTCTCTTCGCGGTTCTGAGTCTCCCACACATCGGTCAGGCTTACCTGGTATTCCGAGGGCCGATGTGTTCGCCCGATTTCGGGGCGGGTGAGGAAAGCCTCGACGTGCGATTGTTCTCCCTCGCTGCGATTCCCTGGGGCGAGATCGCCTTTCCCGTGGTGAAGGATGCCCTGCGCCTCTATGTCGACGATAAGACGCGGGGCGAATTTCAGGTGCATGTGGCCACCCTGCCGGACCGACTCCCCTAACCGCGGCAGGGAGCTGAAAAAGTCCGCCAGCAGCGTTCTCAGTTCATCGAAATCCTCAACGTACCCCACAGAGGGTACGCCTCCGGTTTCGACTCGCCTGCGGCCTTGCTGGACGGCCTTTTTGAGCTCCCTGCGGGATCATACCATGTGGTCGCAGGCATACCTCAATAGGTATTCCGCAACCTACTAGAATTCTCCGTCAATTGAGTGTGGGAAACGTAATGAGGGGCAGGCTACGGCCCTTGCCATCGTGAAGAAAGCGAAACCCTTCTGCCTCAGTGTAGTCTACAGTCACGCCTTCCATTCGTGGCGCACTCCGCCGATCCACCACAATCGTGAGGCCATCAACCTGCTGAACGTCGTCGTCAGGCTGGGTGTTCGCTTCCAACGTGATACTGAAGCTTAAGCGTGAATCGTCCAGGTCACGCACGGAAATCCGGACGACCGGATCCTCAGGATGATGGACTTGAATCGCTTTCAGCCTTGCGATGACGGCAACGGTGACGGCAATCATGAACGCAGCTCCCTGTGGCGAACGATGCCGTGAATATCGACCAGATGATCGTCCCGGTCAATGGAGTAGAAAATTCGCCAGTCCTCGACCGCATATTTGCAAAGGCCTGGCAGGTCTGGCGCGATGGGTTCATGTCGCAAGTTATCGATGTTGGAGGCGATCCATTTGGTCTTGTCCAAGAGTCGCTGTGCCTTGGACGGCTCAAGGCTCGCAAGGTCTATGAGAATGGCTGGGCGATAGGCAAGCCGATACCAGGCCATGGCGTCCTTACCAGCGGAGACCGAGTTGGTCCGCGATGTCCTCGCCGGACAGTCTTTCTCTATTGGACAAGGACTCTTTCAGGCGGGTGCGCAGTCCATCGCCAAGTTGGAGTCCGAGGTCAGGATCGCCCAGTAACTCGCGCAGATGATCGTCGACGATGCCGCGCACGAGTTCTTTGAATTGCTCCGGGGAAAGCTGGGAGAGGTCCATGAAGTCGGAGGATACGGAGGCGAGCGCCCAATATGCAACTACGGAGAAGGTCACCTACTAGGAGCCTGTCCTGCATTGCCTTCGTAACGAGGCGAAGGAGGTGCGGCCAGCTGCGAGGCCGCGGGCCCGGAAAAACCGGAGGTGTATTCGCTGGAATACATTGAGGATTTTTTCGGGCCTAGTACGACGCAGCAAATGGTCGCGGATCGTTCGCTGTAGTAGAACGGTCTATGTCGGACAGGCTTCTAG
>DASYVB010000030.1:0-7343 GCA_036000525.1 Nitrospiraceae bacterium
GCGATTGAGGAGTGTCACAAAGCCATCGCGCAGGACCCCGATTTCGGCAACCCCTATAATGACATCGGGGCCTATCTGATCGAAAAGGGCGAACTCGACGAAGCGATTACTTGGTTTCAGAAAGCTCTCCAGGCGAGACGCTATGAGAGCCCGGCCTTCCCCCATCTCAACCTGGGTCGGGTCTACGAGCGCAAGGGCCAATGGACCGAGGCCATCGATTCCTACAAGAAAGCTCTGGCCCTCAATCCCAATTACGCCTTGGCAAAAAGAGCGCTGGGACGATTGATCAGTTCATTGAACTGAACTGGTTTGTCTGGTTCATCTAGTTCTTTGGTTTAAGAGGGAAGCAGTACGGTTCAACTACGTGGCTCGAGCTAGGAAACCATGACGATCTAGACTACCCAAACAAACCAGACCAACCAAAACAACGAGACAAACCAGATAAACCAAATGAACCAGACAAACCAGAAGACCGTGCTCGTGGGGGTAACGGATATTTTCTTTTACACCAAAGTCCGCGACGCCCTGATGTCGAAAGGCCACCGGATCGAACGGGCTCGCACGCAACAGGACATCGGTGAAAAGGCCTCGGCCACGATCCCATCCGCGGTAATTTTAAACATGAATGACGAGACACTGAACGCCTTTCAAGCCCTGGAAACCCTCAAAGCCGACGCACGATCGAAGACCATTCCCATCCTAGCCTTTGCCAATCATGAAGAAGTCGATACGTTTAACCGGGCCAGAGCGCTGGGGGTGACTAAGATTGTCTCGCGCAATGAGTTTTCCGCTCGACTGAGAGACCTGGTAGAAGAGGTAATGTTGAATGGTTAAAGCTGAATGTTGAATTGAATCTCATTCAACATTGAACATTCACAATTGAACATTTGACAATGAGACAATCCCGTCTGCATACACACCACCTGAAACTCGGCGCAATCTTTGAAGAGGTCGCCGGATGGGACATGCCAGCTCACTATGGCAAGTGGGTCGCGGAATATCAGGCGGTGCGCCAGGCAGTCGGACTCTCCGACCTCTCGCACCGGGGCAAGATCCGCGTCACCGGCGACGATCGCGTGAAATGGCTGCAGGGCCTCATCAGCAACGACATTCTCCCGCTCCAGCCAGGCCAGAGCCGCTATTCTAGCTTTCTCACGCACAAGGGCAAGATGCTCGGCTACTTTCGTGTCTATACCCTATCCGACAGTCTGTGGATAGAAGATGTCGGCGAGGTCGGCGACGCCACCTTCCAAGCCCTCCGAAAGTTTCTTCTCTACGGCATCAAAGCGAAGATGGAGAACTGTGCGGAATCCTGGGGGCTATTGCTTGTCAGCGGGCCCAAGGCCTGCGCGATTGTCAGCGCCGCCTTCGGCGTCGAAATGAGCGACCTCGAGCCAGTGAGTGCCATTTCAGCTAAAATCGGCGGCCATGCCTCGCTCGTCCTGCGTACAGAAGAAACCGGAGAGATCGACCTCGAAGTATTACTGCCTGCTGATGCCCTCAGCACAGCCTGGGAACGGCTCATGGAGGCCGGTGCGACATACGGCATCAAGGCGGTCGGCGGTCACGCTCGCGAGGCCCTCCGCATCGAAGCAGGGCTGCCAAAGGCCGGGCCGGACCTCAACGAAGAGATCGTCCCACCAGAAGCGAACCTGGAAGGGAAAGCGTTCAGCTTGAATAAGGGCTGCTATCCCGGGCAGGAAGTCGTGGCTAGGATGGACACCTACGGCAACGTGCGCCGGCACCTGGTAGGACTGGTCCTCAAGGACTCCGTCGTTCCTCCACATGGAGCCAAGCTGTTCAGCGGAGACCGGGAAGTCGGCTGGGTCAGCAGTGCGACGCACTCACCACAGCTCAAGGCCCCTATCGCCCTGGCATTCCCACTCCGGGACTTTTCAGTCCCCGGCACCAACCTCACCATCGAAGTCGATGGCGTGCGTCACAACGCGACGGTCAAGGCGCTCCCCTTCTACCGCCGCACCTAATCCTCCCGCAGGATGCTCAAAAATTCCGTCCAGCAAGGCAGCAGCGAGCGAAGGCCCGAGGCGTACTTTCTGGGGTACGTTGAGGGTCTGAACGATGCGAGAACGATGTTGGCGGGATTTTTCAGCATCCTGCCACGTTACTTTTCCGGGTTCCGGACCGCCGCCACGGCGCTAGCGAAATCCAGAAGGCTCTTCCGCTCGTCATCTTCAAGCGCCAGCAAAAGGTGGGCCTCCTCGGCATGCATCAGCCGAAGACTCAGAAACGGTTCTTCACGGCGTTTCTCTTTATTGTCCCACATCGCATCGATCACCTGAACTTTGTCCAACTGTCCGACCGACACCACGTCGTAGCGAAAATACGAATCTCCGATGACCATATCGAACAGCACGTTACCGGCAGTGAGGAGCACTAGATTAAAGCGCCCCTGATCTTCATAGCCCTCCGGCAAAAACTTGTTGATGTGGCAGAGCGCGACTTTGCGATCCCCTAAGGCAGCGCGAATCTTTTCTTTTAGTACCGGGTAATCGATCTGCATGGCCTTTTCATCGGGCCCTGTCGCCGCCGCTGCAGCACTTTGAGCCTTTTCAAAAACCTCATCCGCGGACATCAACCCTGCCATGTGTATATTCCTTTCATCTGAACCCTGTTAACCCGCCCGCATTATTCATGAACACTTCTGCTTCAATCGCCGATGCCTGACTCAAGCGAGACGGGCGAGACTGGCGGGAAAAGCGCGACTGGTATGGACAGGGCTCACACGTCACGCGAGTCTCGCTCCGCGCGCCGGTCTCGCGACGCGGCTCAACGATTTCGCGACGAACTGTCATAAACAATGCGGGCGAGCGGTATGCCGAGCCTTCACGGCTCTGGCTATGCCGACCAATCCAAGGCCGGCCCACGCAAACTCCAAGAAAATAAATCCGACCCGCTGATCCTCAATCGCGACGATCCCTAGCAACAACGACCCAACGATGTTCAACGCGAGGTATCCCGAATTCAGTTCACGCCAGACCCCGCCCTGAATCAGGCCATAGGCCGACAGCACCATCAGGGCCCCCAGTACGGAAATCAACTGCAACAGCATGACGCACCTCGTCGGAACCTTGATCACACGAACAACGAACTGTGTACCGTAACTGGCCATCCATTCCGATTTCAAGAGGACTTTCGCAGAAGACCACGGTTACTTGGCGGGCAGATGGTGGGAAAACCGCGTGGCACCAGCCTCGTCGAGGACTGTGACATCGAAGGAGGACTTGGTGACTCGAATGAGACCAAAATTGAAGTACCCGCCTTCATTGATCAATGTGGTCGGGCGTAATCCTGCACTGGGCGGCGTCAGTGGACCAGGCGCGGCGGACAATGGACCAACCACAAACTCATGGAAGTCAGGGGTCCCGTCACCGTTCGGATCGTACGCATTCGCCTGCACATAGTGGGCATCGCCGGCCAGGAACACCACGTTCTTCACCTTTCGGCCGAGAATGCGGTCCACAATCACCTGCCGCTCACGTTCAAACCCTGGACTGCCAGGCCTTCCGGCCCAGCCATCGTTCCCAGGGGCGCCTGTGCCTCCGCCTTTCGGAATGGACAGCGGCACCGTGGTCACAATCACTTTCCACGTCGCGGTTGACTCGGTGAGCCCGCTCAGCAACCATTGCAGCTGCCTCTCTCCCAACATCGTCTTCGCCGGGCCGTCCTGATCAGCATTGCGGCTCCGATACTGCCGCGTATCGAGGATGAACAGCTCAAGGTCCACCCCGGCACGCACCGTTCGATAGAGTCGATGGGGATCGTCAGGTGCCATGCGGATCGGCCAATACTCGCGCAAAGCCTGACGCCCGACCGGCATCTGGCTATCAAAAGGCCCTGCAAAGTTATTCCGCACTTCATGATCATCCCAGATAACATAGACCGGAACGCTCTCGAGAAACCGCCGCAGAGCCTCCGCACCCCGTTGGTCGCGATGACGGGTACGATACTCGGCCAGGGTCGTCGCCCGAAAGTCAGCGCCCGGTTCGTTCGGAGGCGACGGACACAGGTTGTCGCCGTACATCGTATCGCCGAGAAACAGAAAAAAATCGAGCTGCTGGGCGCGCATCACATCGAAGATAGGGTAGCCGGCAGCGCCACGCCTGCAGCGCTGCTGGCCACCCAGATCGCCGCTCCATGCGAAGGTCACCGGCACCGAATTCGCGGCATCCGGCAAGGTCGTGAACTCCCCGCGCGTCGCCAGGGTCAGCGCTTCTCCTTGCGCTTGGCCGACCAATACGTGATAGCGATAACGTGTCGCGGAGGCGAGGACATCCAGGGGAATCGTCAAGGTGTAGTCGCGGTCGGCACTGGTGACGAATACCTCCGTTCGAGCAGCCGATGATCGGATCGTCGCCATCTTCGACATGAGATCCCAAGCCGCAACCGAAGCCCATTCAATTTGCACTGCCTGGGGCCCCTCTGTCCTGAGCCACAACAGCGCCGATTGGCTCGTGACGTCTCCGACCGCAATGCCTTGAGGTAGTGGATTCGTCGAAGCGGCAGCCGTCTCGGCAAAGGGACTCCCGGGAGGAAGCCCTTCTAGTGATGCTGCCGTACAGCTCGAAAGGGAAACGAGGATGGCCAGGAAGAATAAGAAGAGAATAGGAAGCGGACCCAGCATGGCAATGGACTTACCGGAACAGAAGCGACGCGTCAAGCCTAGCCCAATTGATAATCAGCCAATCCGTCCGGCATACTATGGACTCTGAACCGGAGGATGGAATGCACGATCTGACCTGCCTAATCAAAGGTTGCCAAGCCAAAGTCTATGCCCCAGCCGGAACGCACAGCATCTGCCGGGAGCACTTTCTCAGCTATCTCACCTGGCGTCGCCGCAAAGGCCCGCAGATGTTCACCAAGTACGCCGGTATGACCATGGAAGAACGAGACCCCTTCGTAGCCGAGTGGGCAAACACCATCCGAGTAGAAGAAATCCCCACCGCCTCAGCACCAAAAACCTAAACGTAAAACTCAGCGACTGCGAGCGCAGCGAGCGGTCAGCTGCAATGCTCTGTTAGGCGGCGCCCTGAGACTGCTCATTCATCGGCGTCAAAGTCAAACTTTGGAGCCTTAACACCCATAGACTCCATGAGTTTAACTAACCCCTTACCCGCCTGCCTTGGCACCATCGCGGAACCGGCGTTGATTACGAAACGAGAAACGAGGCCGTAGAAATCAGCCGCGAAGCTATAGAGGGTCTCGAATTCGGCATGGGATGGGAGAGAATCGAGAGCAGCCTTTGAGTCACTGTGAGCACCAATTGTGTCACGGAATTCCTTCAGGCGATCCAGTGTTCCAGAATGGATGCCACAGAAGAGGCCAACTGTCTCTTTGAGATGAGACTTCGCTTCTGTGGGCTCCGTATCGTTCCCATACTTTTTCCCGAAGGCAAAAAACGCTGATCTCTGCCCAAGAACGAGAGCCGTCGGTGGGAGTGAGTCGATTATTCCAGAAATGGAATTCAGCTCGTTTCGTGTCGACGATTCGAATATCTTGCAGAAGTAGATGGCGAGTGATTCTTGGGCTGCCTTTTGGAGATAGCCAATGAACGCGTTGCTGATATCGCTATTCCTGAGCGAGTCAACGTTCAATCCGATGATGCGGTGGATATCGATATGGTCACGAAGCTGGGCGATCAGCTTAATGAGCTCGATGTTTTTCTTGTCGGTCTTCGATCCGAGCATGACTTGATCTAGGATTACGGTCGGCTAACAACAAAGTTCACGGGCCAAGTGGCTCTCCCACTGCGCGCGTCGAACGACGCCGTTCTCTTTCCCTCACTCTATAAACATGGGGCAGAGGGGGTTGTCACTCAACTGCGCCCGTCCACCTCGCACATTCTGATGTGGGGGGTGCGGGAGCAAGAGGGACACCCCCTCTACCCCATGACCGCACTCCCATGATGATGAATCATCAACCACTCATCCCCGATAAGCTCGAAGAGATTCGTGGCTAACACCTTTGCCTGTTGCGGTTCGTCAGATTGATGGGTGGTAATGTTCTCCACGCAGACGACCCAGGCCATATCGCCGGCCACCTGCACCGTCACGTCGGTGAGCTCGAACGTCATAGAAAAGGTATTATTAAAGATCAAGACCCATGAGTCGCGCACACGCGGCCAGCCAGACCGCAACGTCCAGCCGGGATGGATGCAGGTCACGTATTCCTGGTGCGTCCAAATCTTATCCATCTCGTCGATGTCGAGGTTGCCAAACGCGGTATAGAACGCGTGGTTCGCATTGTTCACTTCTTCGATTCGATCTTCCATCATGCGCGATCCATATCTGAAAAATGAGCCCTATCATACTGCAACCAAGGAGAGGAGGGCGAGGGGGAGCATGGAAGGCGGGAGAAACAGAAAAACTAGATCGGAGCAGGCTGCTCAAAAAGGCCGTCCAGCAATTCGTGAAACGTGAATCGTTAAACGTGAAAGGTTCCTGAGAAAGAGCACTCGGCAATCCTACGTTTCACGTCTTACCTTTTACGGCGCTTGAAAGCGATCAGCAGCCTCCTATTTCGTGAGCCGGGACGTTTGCCGATCCACTACCCAGACTCCGGCCAGGATCAGCGCGATGCCGAGAATTTCACTCGTGCCCACTGATTCTTTCAACAGCACCGCAGACAGAACGACGGCGGCCACAGGAGTCAGATTGCCAAGGACGGAAGCGCGCGAGGGCCCAATTCCCTTCACGCCGAACAGCCAGGCCTGTTGCGCGATGGCCGTGGCGAACAGGACCAGATACCCCAGCGCCATCCAGTCCGCCGGCATCACGGACCCGAGTCCTGCATCCAGCATCTTGCGATCCGTCCACAACAGAGGAATTTGGAGGATGGTGGCGACGAGCAGCGTCGTCCAATTGACGGTTAAGGCCGAGTGGCGCTCCATGAGCTGCCGGCTGCCGATACTATAGAGGGCCCAGCTCACCACGCCGAGAAAGACCAGCAGGCTGCCGAGCAGCGGCTGATCGCCCGTGACTTGGAACCCCGCCACTGAGACCAACCCCACCCCCGCGAAGGACAGGAGACCGCCCGCCCACACGGCGCGCAATGGGACATCCTGAATCAACACAGCCGAGAGCAGCGCGGTCACCACCGGACTCGATCCGATAATCACCCCACCCACGGCCCCGCTCACATAGTTGAGCCCCATGAGAATGAGCAGGTGGTTGCCCAATACGCCGAGCCCGAGCAGTCCCAGCATACGCGCATCCGCCTTGGTCAACTTGGCCAAGGTGCCTTCCTGCCACCACCACGTGGTCAGGAGGATCGCCAACCCGCCGATGTCCCGCAGGACCGAGGCTTCAACCGCGGAGAATCCACTC
>DASYVB010000031.1:0-13665 GCA_036000525.1 Nitrospiraceae bacterium
AAAATCATGAAGGCAAGGTGCTCTTCGACAAGACGTTCCAGCATAAGGGAGACTCCAATCGTCCCTTTGAGGGAGGTTTTGACGTAGCAATCAAAGAAGCCATGACCGAGATACTTAACCAAATCGTGAAAGTGTCATCCACCGAGGAGTTTCGCCAAGCTCTCAAGTCATAGACGTTACGAAGTAATTACACACTCCTCCTTTTTGAGCGATTTAGGCCAATAAAAGTTGTTTGTGACCTGTTCGATTGCCGGTTTTGATCGGCAACTTAATACAGTGGATAGCCGCTAACTACTCATAAGGATTCTGGCCCTATGATCTCCACCAGCAAAAAGATCATGGCAAATGAGCGATTCCGCACATATTGTCTCTTTCTGTGTATCCTGCCCCTCACAATTTTCGGATGCCAGAGTATTTCGGTGCTTCCTACCGAGGACGTGACCACTCAGGCCATACCATACATTCATGCCGGCCCACTCCATGTTTTACTGAAGATGCCGACAGGCCTGGATAAGGTGAAGGTCCTTGTTGACAACACAGGCCTGGCGTACATTTTCATTTCCTCCATACGGATCAATGAGGTCCATCACGTCGTTTTGGGTCCTGATGGTGTCATCGAGCGCGAGCTAATCAAATCCTCCGTCGACACTCTGAACCTGGATGCTGCCTTCGACCGATCCGGGCGGCTCCATGTCCTGATCGGCAATGAGCATATGATTAAGCAGGAAGGAAGCTGGGTGGCGGTTGAGCGCACACCTTGGGAAGAATTAGGCCTTACGATCAAAAGACCTGGATTCGTTGCCGGAGCGCGCGATTTGACTTGGGCTTTCTTGATCGGAGGCCAGGAGGTCGGCACGGCTGGACGATGGGACTGGTTTGGAATTGCTGGAGGTTATCCTCCGCTGGGACTCATCTGGCCCTGGCATACGCAAGCGGACAAGCTCATGATCGTGCCAGAAATGGCGCCGACCTATACGACGTGGATGGTGCTTGAGCCGGAGAGCAATTTTGACACGGATTTATGGGCATTTGGCACCGATGGTCAAGGGGCCATTCACGTCGCATATGAGCAGTCACGTCCTAATGTTATGATGCAGTATGGAGAAATAAGCCACGCGAAGTTTGTAATCGAGCCGGATCGCACGGCCCCTCCGACAGCCAGTTCGGACGTGACAGCTCCGCTACGGGAGCGCCGGCAGCTCCAAGCTATACCAGGAGGAAGAGCAATCGGCTATAACAAAAGTCCAACTTTCATATATCCGCCTGTCAGTATCGCCATCGATCCAGATTCAGGGACAACGCTCGTCGTGAGGAGATCAGGTGGGTTCGAGGAGTTTTTTCAACTTAGAGAGGCGGGCCCCAGAGGTTTCTTGGTTCGTGATGAGGAGTGGAGTGCCGCGATTCCAATGGCCGTGTCGAACGTCATGAAAACCAGCGTTGCACCCTCGGGCAACGATCGCTTTCACGCCGTGGTGGTGGGAGAACCATCTAACTTCTGGACTGGGGGCGATAATCCAATCTACTACCTCAACTTAACCAGCAATGTGTGGTCCCCGCCCGTGACGTTGGGGCTAGCGAATAATTCTCACTGGATCTTTAAGGGTCTCGTGGACTCGGTGGAAGTTGCCAGCAATGGCAGACGCCGTGCGGTGGTGGTGTGGCCGACCGATGAGGGTATTGTTGGTCGATGGATTGAGTTGCTTCAGTAAGAGGAGCCACCCAGTCTCCAGTCAAACATATTACGCCCCAGCGGTATTGCCCATAGATGGTACCGATTGTGCTCGTTTTGTGCTCAAGCCCACCTCATCCCATCCCACTCTGGCCAACTCCAGCCAAAGTCGCTTTTTCCCTAACTCTTGACTAGACTTGGCCTGAGTGAGTCTGAGTGGGCTGGAGTAGGTGGGGGAAACGCTTTCCTAAACCGCTGGTCTAGCAAGAAAAAGTGCGTTGAGTGTTGAGCGAGATTGCTCTGTCTTTTATCTTGATCCTCTCTCGTCATCTGTATAGAATGGCCCACCTTTTCAGGTAGTTAGCTGCACGGATCGAATCTGCACCACCTCGCGTTTCGTCCTTCTAGCTCATGTACTTTGGATGGGTTGAAGCCACGGGGAGTTGTGTGACATACATCGTGCATTTAGCGGTTTCGCGCAGGGCTGAGATGAGCGCATTTGCCGGATGGTCAAAATGGCTCTCCAGCGCGGCCGCCTGTCTGCGTGTGGATCGGTCTGCAAGGCTGAGTGCCCGGCATGGCAGACAGGGAACAAAGCTGGAAGCACTTTCACCATCCTGATAACGGGAGGAGAGCCCTGTGAGCGACTCGGCCATCATCACGTTTGCGTTGGTAGCGGCGGTAACCGGCATTGCCTACGGCCTGTACCTGGCCATGTGGGTGTTCAAACTGGATGCCGGCAACCCGAAGATGCAGGAAATTTCGAAGGCCATCCAGGAAGGCGCAAGCGCCTACCTGAATCGCCAGTACCGGACTGTCGGCATCGTCGCCGCAGTATTATTCGCCATATTGTGGGGAGCGGGGGCTATCTCCGATAAATTCGGCTTACTGACCGCGGTCGGATTTTTGATCGGCGCCGGCGCTTCGTCGCTGGCCGGGTATGTGGGCATGGTCATTGCGGTGCGGGCGAACGTCCGGACGGCCCAGGCTGCCCATAAGGGAATGAATGCAGCGCTGACCGTGGCGTTCCGTGGCGGCGCGGTGACGGGGCTCTTGTTGATCGGTTTAGGCTTGCTGGCCATCACCACCTTCTACACGGTGGCATCGCAGTTTGCTGGCCAGGAGAAAGCGATCCATGCGTTGCTGAGTCTTGGGTTCGGCGGGAGTTTGATTTCGGTGTTTGCCCGTGTGGGCGGTGGTATCTATACGAAGGCGGCGGATGTCGGCGCAGACCTCGTTGGGAAAGTTGAAGCGGGGATTCCGGAGGACGACCCTCGCAACCCAGCAGTCATCGCGGACAACGTGGGCGACAATGTCGGCGATTGCGCCGGTATGGCCGCGGACCTCTTCGAGACCTACGCGGTGACGACGGTGGCGGCGATGGTCTTAGCCTTCACGCTGTTCAAGGGGGTCAGCGCCCCGATTCTGTATCCTCTCGCCCTCGGGGGCGTCACGATCTTTGCGACGATCATCGGCATTTTCTTCGTAAAGGTGAGTCAGGGGGGCGAGATCATGCCGGCCCTCTACAAGGGCTTGTTTGTGGCGGGCGGCATTGCTGCATTGGCGTTCTATCCCGTGACGACCACGATCATGGATGGTGTGGGCGGCGTGAGGGGGGTGAGCTATTACCTCGCAGCCTTGATCGGCTTGGCCGTAACGCTCGCACTCGTATTTATCACTGATTACTACACCTCCAAGAGCTATGCGCCGGTGAAGTCCATTGCCAAGGCCAGTGAAACGGGCCATGCGACAAACATCATCGCCGGACTGGCGGTTGGGATGGAATCTACAGCCTGGCCAGTGGTGGTGATTGGGGGCGCAATTCTTGTGAGCTACTGGATCTGTGGCGGCGCGGCATCGGGCGGCTTGTATGGCGTGGCCGTTGCGGCGGTGTCCATGTTATCGATGGCAGGTATCGTGGTGGCGATCGATGCGTTCGGTCCGATCACAGACAACGCAGGCGGTATTGCGGAGATGGCTCACCTCGGCAAAGAGGTACGAGACATCACCGATCCATTGGATGCGGTCGGTAACACGACGAAAGCGGTGACCAAGGGCTATGCGATCGGATCGGCTGGTCTCGCGGCGGTGGTGCTGTTTGCCGAATATGCGCGTGAGGTGGCAAAAGGGAGCGGGGCGAGCACGTTCGACCTCTCCAATCCCTCCGTCCTAGTCGGTCTCTTCTTGGGGGGGATGTTGCCCTTTATCTTTGGGGCCCTCTGTATGAAAGCGGTGGGAGAGGCGGCCGGCATGGTGGTGGAAGAGGTGCGCAGGCAGTTCCGGACAATCAAAGGGATCATGGAGGGAACCGGCAAGCCAGAATACGGGACATGCGTGGATATCGTGACGCAGGCGGCGATCAAGAAGATGATGGTGCCGGGATTGATTCCGGTCATCTCGCCAATTCTGGTCGGCATAATCCTGGGGCCGCAGGCATTGGGCGGCATGCTCGTCGGCAGTATTGTTACCGGTCTGTTCGTCGCCATTTCGATGACGAGCGGCGGCGGTGCCTGGGATAACGCCAAGAAGTATATTGAAGAGCAGGGCAAGAAGGGGACAGATACCCACAAGGCGGCGGTGACGGGTGACACGGTTGGGGATCCCTATAAGGATACGGCTGGCCCGGCGATCAATCCTATGATTAAGGTCATCAACATTGTGGCGCTCTTGATCGTTTCGCTGATTGTTCGGTAGCGTGAATCGTCCCGCGTAGCTTGTTGTTTTTCGCGGGACTCGCGAGGCGTGCGAGAAATGCGAGAGTGGGCGGACGTTTCATCTGATCGAGTCGCGCCTGTCGCGCACATCTCGCTTGTCACGCTTACGATTAGGGTCCGACGATTCACGATTGTAGTCTTGGCTTGACGGCTGAAAGAATCCTGGAGTAAGGTGATCGTACCGGATCACGCTGGTGGCTGATCCACGAGAGTTTCCCAGAATCACGGGAGGTGCTCGGATGGAAAAACAAGAGCGCAAGCAGGAACCCAGGCGAGAGCCTCAGGGGAAGGAAGAGGTCAAGGCCAATCCGAAGGTCGTCGAAGCCGGCAAGAAGTTGAAAGAAGACATCGATAAACTGGTCGATGAAATCGACGACGTGCTCGAAACGAACGCAGAAGAATTCGTCAAGAACTACGTGCAAAAAGGGGGGGAGTAGCCTCAGTAGTCGGGTGGACCTACTCCCTCATCTTCCTTCCTCCTCATCACACTTCGGTATTTAGCAGGATGCTGAAAAAGTCCGCCAGCTTTCTGGAAGGTTAAGCTCAGATCAAGGCTGAGAAAAAAGAGTTTGATCTTCGCTCAACCTCAACCTTGACCTCAGCCTATTTTGCTCGGCTATCCTGCGGGAGTGCTCTCCGGTTTGACAATGCAGAGCTGAGCGGCTAGTATCCCTTTAATTCTCAGATAGTTAGCTTCTGTCGAGACTCAGAATCATGCAAGAGGCCCACATGAAGTCCAAGCTCTGGGTCTTCCGTGATATCAATCTGTCTCAGCGGGCTTCATTAGCCCAGGCCCTCTCAATCTCTCCTGCCACTGCCTCGTTGTTCCTGGCTCGTGGCGTGACCACGCCGGATGAAGCGACGACATGGATGTCGCTTCAAAATCCACACGATCCGTTTTTGATCCCCGACATGGAACAGGCGGTCGAACGGTTGCATCGCGCCGTGACGACCCAGGAGCCGATCTGTTTTTACGGCGACTACGATGTCGACGGAATTACGGCGACCAGCCTCTACATGTCGTTCTTTGGCGGGTTGGGCGCAGAGGTTCGCGCCTATGTCCCGCATCGTCTCCGCGAAGGCTATGGACTCAACCTCGGCGCCGTGCAGCGATTGCATGACGAAGGCATTTCGCTTTTGGTGACCTCCGATTGCGGGACGACCTCGCATAAAGAAATCGCATTGGCGGCCCGGCTCGACATGGATGTGGTGGTGACAGACCATCACCAGACCGATGAGGAAATGCCGCCGGCTGTGGCGCTGCTCAACCCCCATCGAGCCGGCGCCCTCTATCCCTTTCGCGGCCTCTGTTCCGCGGCGCTGGCCTACAAGGTGGCGCGGGCCTACCAGTTACGTTACGGGGCCGCCGGGGTGCCCCTGGAATCGTTGCTCGATCTCGTGGCGTTGGCGACGGTCGCCGACGTCGTCCCCTTGCACGATGAGAATCGAAACTTTGTGCGCGAAGGTCTGGCCCAGTTATCACGTGGTGCGCGCTGCGGCATTCGGGCGTTGAAGCAGGTGGCGGGGGTGACGCGGGAGTGCACGGCGGAAACGATCGCCTATAAGCTGGCGCCGCGCATCAATGCCGCCGGGCGATTGGATGATGCCATGTTGGGTGTGCGGTTGTTGACGACCGACAATCCTGCCGAGGCGCAGCAGTTGGCAGACCGGCTTGAACAGCTGAACCGGGAACGGCAGCGCATCGAAGTTGGTATCATGGCGGAGGCGCTTACTTCGTTGAAGGATCAAGAATTGCCGCCCGCACTCGTGCTGGCCTCCCGGCAGTGGCATCTCGGGGTGGTCGGTATCGTCGCGGCGCGCTTGGTCGACCGGTTTCAGCGCCCGGCGATTGTCATGGCCATCAACGAGCAGGGCATGGCCAAAGGCTCGGCACGGACGACAAGCGGGTTCGACCTCTATCAAGGATTGGCTTCCTGTCGGGAGATGTTGGAGGCCTTTGGTGGGCATCCGAGTGCCGCAGGGGTGACGATTCGCGAGTCTCGGATTGACGAGTTTCGTGCCAGATTCTGCGATGTGGTGGCCGGGTGGACCCACGACGTTGCCAAGGTTCAGACGCTGAACGTTGATGCCGAAGTGCGTCTGGACGAAGTGAATCTGCAATTGATCCAGGAAATCGGTTCGCTGCATCCGTTCGGCGCGGGCAATCCAGAGCCTACGTTTGCAGTGACTCGTCTCGAAGTCATGGATTCGCGCACCGTCGGTGAGAAACATCTGAAAATGACGGTGCGGCAAGGGGCATCGCTGCCGTTCGATAGTATCGGATTCGGCATGAAGTCGCTGCTGGAGCGTGGCATTCCGTCACGCGCCCCGGTCGACCTGGCATTCACCCCGGAACTGAACCACTGGAACGGCCATGACAGGATTCAGCTTCGCATTCGCGATGTCCGACCGAGTGTGAGTGAGTAAGCAGGTGAGTGAACCATGGTGTACGAAACCGTCACAGATCTCGACCAGCTGCTGGATCGGATCAGAAGCTATTATGCTGATGCCGACCTCGGCCTAGTCCGCAAAGCCTACGAGTTTTCTGCGAAAGCGCATGAAGGGCAAATTCGTCGGTCCGGAGAACCCTACCTTCAACATCCCATCGCCGTCGCCGGAGTCCTGAGCTCGCTCAAAACGGATGTCACTGCCATCGTCGCAGCGCTGCTGCACGATACCCTGGAAGATACCGTCGCGACGCCCGACGAACTCGAAAGGGAGTTCGGGAAGGACGTCGTGCATCTGGTCGATGGGGTGACCAAAATCGGCAAGATCACGTTTCGGAGCTATGAGGAAAAACAGGCGGAGAATTTCCGCAAGATGGTGCTTTCGATGGCGGATGATATCCGGGTCGTCCTCATCAAGCTCGCCGACCGGCTGCACAACATGCGCACCTTGGAACATCTCAGCGTGGCCAAGCGGCAGGAGATCGCCCAGGAAACGCTGGAGATCTATGCTCCGTTGGCGAACCGCCTTGGAATCGGGTGGATCAAGAATGAGCTGGAGGACCTGTGTCTCAAGCACATCAAGCCTGAAGTCTACGAGACATTGCGTGTCCGTGTGGCGAAACGGGACGAGGATCGGCAGCAGTACATTGATGAAGTCCGCCAGCTCGTGAAGAGGACCATGCAGGAGAACGGTTTGGCTGGACAAGTCTACGGCCGTCCCAAACATCTCTACGGCATTTACCAAAAGATGAACAAACAGTCGATTACGTTCGAAGAAGTCTACGACTTGACTGCGCTGCGGATCGTGACCGATACCAAGATGAACTGTTACGCCGTGCTCGGGGTGATTCACTCAGCCTGGCGGCCCGTGCCAGGTCGCTTCAAGGACTACATCGCGATTCCAAAGTCCAATCTCTATCAGTCTCTGCATACGACGGTGGTGGGCCCAAAGGGGGAGCATGTCGAATTCCAAATCCGCACGGAGGATATGCATCGTATCGCCGAGCAGGGCATCGCCGCGCATTGGAAATATAAAGAGCAAGGACACGTTGCAGATCGTGACAGCAAGGCCTTCGGCTGGCTCCACCAGTTCGTCGAATGGCATGAAGATTTGACGGATAACCGGCAGTTCATGGACTCGGTGAAGCTCGACCTCTTCCACGATGTGGTCTATGTGTTCACTCCCAAAGGCATTGTGAAAGAGTTGCCGAGGGGATCGACACCCGTCGATTTTGCATTCGCGATTCACACCCAGGTCGGGGACCATTGTGTCGGAGCCAAGGTGGACGGGAAGATCGTGCCGCTCAAGCATCAACTGGGCAGCGGAGATACGGTCGAAATTCTGACATCTCCCACGCAATCGCCGCACAAAGACTGGTTGAAATTTGTCCGCACCTCGCGCGCGAAGACCAAGATCAAACACTGGATCAAGCTTGAAGAGCAGAAGCGGAGTATCGAGATCGGCCGTCGTTTACTGGAGTCGGAGTTCCGCCGTCAGGGGATGGCGCCGGCCCGGATGTTCAAATCGGCGGAGCTCTTGGAAGTCGCTCGTCAGTCGGGATTCGACAGCACAGACGAATTGGCTGCGGCAGTAGGGTTCGGCCGCGTGGCGACTTCGCAGGTCATCGGCAAACTCACGGCTCCGTCATCCGGAGGTCAGGTGCCGGCTCAGGAACGTCCTGCTGCGCGTAAAGCGGTAGGTGGGAAGAGCGACGGCACCGGCGTACAGGTCAAAGGGTCTCGGGATCTGCTGATGCAGCTGTCGCGCTGTTGTCATCCCGTGCCCGGCGACCGCATCCTCGGGTACATTACTCGTGGCCGCGGGCTGACAATCCATGCCGTCGATTGCCCGAATCTTGAGGCGCTGGACTACGACAAGGAACGGCTGGTGGAAGTGGAGTGGGACGCTGCCACACCAAGCACACACTCGGTTAAAGTGTCCGTCATGGCCGTCGATAAGACCGGAGTACTGGCAAACGTGTCTTCCGCGATTGCGGAATGCCATGCCAACATCAGCCGTGCTGAGATCACGACGCGGGAGGATCAGAAAGCTGTGCTGGATTTTGTCGTGGAAGTTTCAGACACCCACCATCTCGATCAGGTACTCAAAGCCGTTGAGCGTGTGGATGGAGTGATTACGGCGAGGCGGCTGCGGGCTTGGCAGGAACGGGCTTAGGAGCCTGTCCGACATTGACTGTTCTACTACGGCGAACGATCCGCAACCATCTGCGTCGTTCTCGGCCCGAAAAAATCCTCAATGTTTTCCAGCGAATACACCTCCGGTTTTTCCGGGCCTGCGGCCTCGCATCTGGCCGCATCTCCTTCGCCTCGTCACGAAAGCAATGTCGGACAGGCTCCTAGCAGGATGCTGAAAATGTCCGCCAGCTTCACGGACCGTGCCGCGTGAAGCGCGAGAACAAGCTGGTTTCTCTTGTTGATTTGGTTCGTTTGGTTGAACGAGACTAACCAGAGAAACCAAAACAAACCAGATGAACCAGAGCAACCCGTTTCGCCTGCATGAACGTAGCTTGCTACTGGACCCGGAACTGAAGTTTCGATCCCCGATGCAACTTCAAACTCTCAGCTCGGCCCCCCGCGAGTTCCAAGACATAGAGCGCATCCTCGTTTGGCCGATATTGGGGGCAGCTGTCGTCCGTTCTCGTGCAGATCGGGACGCTTTGTTCTATGTGGATGATCTGCTTTTTCTCATTCATCCAGATGAGATCGAGCGGGATCTTTGTGTTCTTCATCCAGAACACCCAGGCCTGCGCCTGCGAGAACGTAAAGAGCATGCCGCGGTCGGCACCTAAATGGTCGCGGTACATCAATCCCTCTGCACGTTTTTGGGGCGTGTCGGCCAACTCCGCATGAATGATGGTGCCCCCCGGGAGGGTAATCGGGATCAGCCCGGGCGGGGCCGGATCGTTTCCCGCCAGGGTATAGCAGGGGAACGAGAGGAGGAGGATGAAGAAAAGCGCAAATGATCGGCGTCGTTGCACGGCGGCATCCTATCGGCCCACTGGAAACGAGTCAAGCCGGAGGCCGCGTGCGTCTTGCAATCGCGCTGTCGCCTATGCCATCCTCGGCCAGGACAAACAAGGGATGGGCGCATGAAAGAGACGCGGAAAGTGCATTATGTCAAAGGCGTGTTCGTTTGCCCGAAGTGTCGGCAGTCATACGTGCAAGAAAAGTGGATCGAAGAATGGCGGGTTCGCTGTCACAAGTGCGACTATCGCGGAACGTTGACGGAAGTCTCCGTTGAAGAGCGGATGGAAGAAGAAATTGTCCGTCGTTGAACAGGCGCCAATCCTGCGTGCCGTTTCCTTCTCTCTGTGAGTCGATGTTTTTGCCTCTCACCTCAATTTCACGTCTCCGCCTCATTGGCTCCCTGCTTCTGTGTGCCCTTCTTCTGGTGCTGGGCGTTGGCTCTGGCGAGACATTCGCCGACGAGCCGGCCCCGCGAGTGAAGGTGCTCGTGACCTACCATTCGCTTTCCGGCAATACGGAACGCATGGCCGAAGCGGTGGTCGATGGCGTGAAGAGCGTTTCCGGCGCCGAGGCGCTGTTGAAACGAGTTGGCAAGGTGACGGCGGACGATTTGTTCTCCGCCGATGCGGTCGTGGTCGGCTCGCCGGTCTATTGGTCGAACATGTCGGGCGAGGTGAAAACATTCTTCGACAACTGGCAGTTTAAATTCGGTGTGTTCCCCGAATTCAAGATGAAGAACAAGATCGGCGCGGCCTTTGCCACGGGTGGTCAGGTGTCGAGTGGGAAGGAAGTGACGATGTTGACGATCCTTGCCGCGATGCTGGGGAATCAAATGATTGTCGTCAGTGGGGGCGGGGCCTTTGGCGCATCTGCCACCACGGAGGGCGACAGTCTCGGCATCGACAACAAGGAGTTGGCCGAGGCCAAGGAATTGGGCCGGCGTGTGGCCGAAGTCGCTGTGATGATGCAGCGAGGCACTTCTCACTAGTCAGGGTGCGTCTTTTCCTGCAAGCGTGCGTCTTCTCCTTTGTCATTTTCTAACTCAAAGCGGCCGACGTCGGTCTACGCGAGTGTGGAGACGAGGTTGTCCTCATCGCTGGCGGGTGGGGGAGAAGGTCCTGGTCCAGGCTAGCTTCGCACGCCGTTGGGGGAAGGTGCTTGGTGCGCACTTGTCGCGATTTGCACAAACTCATAAATATTCTTTGAGCACCGACCGCAGCATTCTGCCTCTTTCAGTCCGAACTTTGCTTTGAGTTGGCAGGGCATGATGATGCCCGCCTGTCCTGCTTCACGGACTTCCGAGTCAGTAATTCCCTTGCAGAGGCAGAGGTACATTGGCCTACACCTTTATCGTTGAGCAGGGTTCTCAACCGACAGTAACGATTATGATAACCGTTATCAACTGAGATAATGATACTCCCGTCCTTCCCATGTGTCAAGAGGGGAGGGAGGCAGGTTCGATGAGGGAGGGTAGGAATATCTATCGTCTTGAAAAGATGGGGCGGCTCTACAGCGTTCGTTCCAGCCGATCGACCATCTCGCGGATCGTATCGAACCCCGATTGCCAAAAATCTTCAGAGGCCATATCGACTCCAACCTTGGCGAGAATTGTCTGCGGCGCCTCCGACCCGCCGGTACTCAGCAGATCGAGATATTTTGGCACGAACGCTGCCCCTTCTTTCTGATACATCCGGTAGAGGGCGAGGACCAATAAGTTGCCGAAGCTGTAGGCGTAGCAATAGAAGGGACTGGCAAAGATGTGTGGAATGGTCAGCCATTCCCATTGAAACTCATCCGGGACCTTGATCCCTTTTCCAAACTGCTGCCGCACCTCGGCCAGATAGGTTTTGGCCAGATCCTTCACAGTCGCGCCCTGGGCAATCATTTCATGGGCCTGATTCTCAAATTGGACGAAATAGGCTTGCCGAAGGACCGTGGCGTAGATGTCATCCAGTTGGTTGAGCAGGAGTCCCTGCCTTACCTTCTTGTCCCGTTCCTGGTTCATGAGGGCATCAGACAGAATACGTTCCCCAAACACCGAGGCTGTTTCCGCCAGCGGGAGGGTGGAATTGAAGGTAAACATGGAATGCCGTGCCGCCAGCATGCCGTGGACGGCATGGCCGAGCTCATGGGCCATCGTCGCGATATCGCGTGCCTCGCCGGTGAAGTTCAACAGTACGTAAGGGGTCATGCTTGGGACGACACTGTAACAATAGGCGCCCCCGATTTTCCCGGGCCTCGTACGCGCGTCGATATGGCGTTCATGAACCACCCGTTCCGCCAACTCAGTTAAATGCGGAGAGAATCCTCGGTAGGCGTCCAGCACCATTCGGACGGCATCCTGATAGCGATAGGACTTCTGCTCCGTCCGATGCGGCGCATAGATGTGATAGCGGCTCATCGGCTTGATCTTGCATAGGCGAGCCTTGATGTGGAAGTAGTCCTGGAAGATGCCGGCGTTTTTCTGACAGACCTTCAGGAGCGAGGTCACGGCGGCATCTGGAATGTCGTTCCCGAGGTTGCGGGTGGCAATCGGGGAGGCGAACCTGCGCACTTGGAGATTCTCCGCTTTCCAGTCGTTGACCAAGGTCTTGTAGATTTCGCCCAGCAAATCGTGCTGATCAGCGTAGACACGGTATAGCTCTCGATAGGCGGCTTCACGCAGTTGTCCCTGCGCATGGCGGAGATAGGACGTCAGTTCCTCGCGCGTCATCATCTTCCGTTTGCCTTTGACGGTGAGCGTGAACATGAACCCGTTCGTCACGACGTCGTACAGCGAATGGACTGCGCTGCGACCCGTGACGTTCTTGATGTTGATGATCTTCTCTTCCGGTTCAGACAGCGTGTGAGGTTGAAACCGGCGAATGGTTTCGAGGTGATACCGGAACGTGCCCGTTCCGGTCATGAGCCGGCACGCGTTGTCCTCATCGACGCTCTGCCACCACAGGTCGAAAAACACCAGTCGGTTGTGGAGTGCCGTGAGCCGCTCCTCGACCTTGGTTTTAAACGAACGCGCGGCGAGGTGTTTCGTGTTTTCGGAGAACCAGAGGTAGGCATAGGCGCTGAGCCGGGACGATGCAGCCGCGATGTCTTCGCTGAGAGTCAGCAGCGGGTTGAAGATTGAAGTTGCCATGGTCGGACTGAGCTGAGCCCGCGCAGATTCAAATTGCGCTACCATGGACTCGATCTCTCCCACCAGGGCCTCGAAACGCTGCACCGGATCCTTCGCCAAATGTGAGAGATCCCACCGCTCGGAATAGGTATGGCTCTGCCCTCTTGGGGGAGAGGTTGTGCGTGAGGTCAAAGTGTTCCGGCCGGTCTTCACATGCATACGTCGCATCTCCTTCGTCTCGCCCCCATGCATCATGCGCGGTGGGCTTGCTCGGTCGCGATCATACCATTCCCGCTGACTCGGTCGAAGAAATTTTCTCTGGACTAGCCTGGACTATTCATGAATGCCATCGCGAGGCGTTTGAGACCGAATCCCGCCGGGACTTCTCGCAAGTGAGGCCGACACAGGCGTACAGGCAGTCCGTCGCGGAGGCCGAACGAGAAAAGCCCCGCCGGGCGAGAGGATCGGACGACGTAGCAGGTATTCATGAATAGTCCTGGCTAAGATCAGGGAGAATCTTCCATCTGCGGTGGCATTCTCGGTATGATGCGCCTAGCCCGCATTATTCATGACGGTTCGTCGCGAAATCGCGCGGTCGCCACGCGAGACAGGCGCGCGGAGTCGCGAGGGAGGAAGGCATACTTGAAACAGTATGTTGACCGACCGAGCGGCGAGCCCGCCTGCCTGGACGCGACGCCCGACGCGTCCAGGCTTGTCGCAGCGGCGAATCCGCGA